>JAISBT010000098.1 GCA_031266055.1 Deltaproteobacteria bacterium | reverse complement strand
GTTGTACTGCTCTGACTTTCACCCTGGCCTTTACATCGGCAGACTCTCCCATCGGCAGGAAACAAGGTCGAGTAAAAGTCCTTTGTTCAGAGCCTCTCTCCGCAAAAGGGACAAAAGGTAAAATCGCCGGAAGTCAGCGGTTTGCCGCATTGCGTGTTGGGGCACAGCACCGGAACCGGAGCAAGCTCAACCAAAAGCTCGCCTTCACGCACCGGAATCATTTTTCTGTCTACGGTGTAATCGGCTGTCTTGAGCGCCCGGATTACCTGCCCGTCTTTAGGAGAAAGCACAGCTTTTTCCTGTTTCATAATGGAAATATTGAAGAGTTCCTGGCCCTTTTTGACAATATCGCCGACCTTGACATACATGACCCATAAATCGCCGTTACTGGGAGAGGCCACATGCAGCGGGTTGGCGGGATCGGCCATGACCAGATTGCCTGAAACTTTGCCCGCGCCCTGGCTGACTTTAACCTCATGGCTCATAAATTCCGAATCCAGCACATAACGCACCACGCACACGCCCCGTTCATCCGCTTCTCCTATACCCAAAAGATGAAAATTATGCGGTTTGCCGTTACTGTCATTAAAACTTATTTCCATGCCGTCTTCCAGCCCCTCAAACCAGATATCCAGGGGAAGATTGTTCTGGTCGCCGAATTTTTGTTTAAACTCGATGGTCTTGAGCGCATCGCCGGGATGGTTGAGGTACATGAGAAATTCATCCTCGGAAGGCTCCCGGTGAATAAGACTTTTCAAGACCGACTGCTCGGCTTCAAAATCAGCCTCAGCCAGCTTTTCCAAAGGCGAGACTTCCGTACGGCGGGCCAGCGCGTTTTTCCAGTCGTTCTGAAAAGCGCTGCGGTAAACCCACTCGGGCGGAAAGCCCAGAGGCAGTTTGCCGAATTTGCCCAAAAGCAAATCCCTGAAGGCATCATTGCAATCGCGGTAAATAATCAGCCTTTCCTGTTTAAGTTCCTCCGGAAGCCCGCCTTCATCCTTGTCGGCCACAGCTTCCAAAACATTCAGGAGGTGGCGCACGGCATTTTCTCCACCTCTTTTAAATGCTCCGCTTACGCCCAAAAAAGCCGTATTCCAGGTAATTTGCGAACCAGGAGTAACATCATGATAAAAAACAATTTTCCTTGTCCCGGCAAGAAAACGCAGCATATAGGGCAAAATTTTGATATAGCCCTGCTTCATGGCGCCTTCCTGCGAAGAGGACGTGGCCCCTCCGGGCATGCCATGCCCGCGCGCGTCAAAATCTATCCCCTGAAAATAAGGCGCGGTGTAGCGATCATAATAGGGAACAACCTGTTTCAGCACAAAATTGCACTTACGGATCATTTCCCTGTCCAGGTTGGTTTGGAGGCCGATTTCTTCCAAATAGGCGGCGGTTGATAAAACTTCGCCCTGCCCATACCAGCGCGTCGCCGCCGCAATGGACGTATCGATAATATGCGTTCCGGCCTTGGCGGCGGCGGCGCATCCGGGTATGAAATGCCCATCGGTAAAGTGCCGGTGATAATGCAATACCAGACAGGGCCATTTTTTACGCAGCGCGGTCGTCAGAGCGGTCATAAAAGAGGCCGGGCACATGCCTGCCATATCTTTAAGCCCTAGAACAACCAGCTTGCAGACTTCTTTTTCGGAAACTCCGGCAAGTTGCGCGCACATTTTCAGCAGTTCTCCGGCTGCGCCGAGATAATGCTCAATGCTGAACGCCGGAGCATAAGTGAGCGCTATGGCCGGTTCAAACACCCTGTCCGGCATGTTGAGCACAACCTCGGCAAAAGGGCGCATGTTATCCGCATGATTGAGAAAGTCAAAACAGCGGATAATATGATACTCTTTACAAACAGCTTCCGCTGTGCGCCGCATCAAGTTTTTCGGCTGCGGCCGGTAACCCAGAACATTCGTGGAGCGGATCAAAACCTGTTTGAGGGTTTTCGGCGCAAATTGGTTCCACTGCCGCGCCTCGGCAAAGGGATCGGTCATATTGGCGAGCATGTTCACGTGAAAATGGGCGCCGCCGCCGTTTTCCAACGAAAAAAAATTGCAGTTGTCGAGGTATGGGCCAATCAGAGCGTCTTCAGCCAGACGAAAACGGTTGCCGCTGTTCGATTGGGTAGTGTCGCGGCAGGTGGTATCGGTAAAATGGATGTAACCCGCATCGCGTACAAACTCCAAAAGCTCTTTGCGGTTGCCGCGCGGATATGGAGAATTCCTGGCGGCCGCCTCTTTTTCAATATCGGGCAGCACAGGTTCATGGCGCGGCATCCGCGGGCTTGCGCTGGTGCGGTACTGCCCCAATTGCAAATACGGATTATACCCCTTGGCGGAAATCTCCGAAATAAGACGGGCCAAGCGTTCCGATTCCGGATCGATATCGGTATAATCCAACAAATCCGGGTGATTGGGGATAAAAACCGTAGTGAAGTCTCCCCGTAAAAAATCGGCGTTTTTCAGTACCTGCCGGTAAAACGGAATTGTGGTTTTAACTCCGGCCACCACATATTCCGTCAACGCGCGCTTCATCACGCTGACGGTTTTTTCCCAGCCGTCGCCGTAAGTAATGAGCAGAGCGCCGGCGGAATCATAATTGGAAGGGAATTCATATCCGGCGCTCAAGTTGGAATCCAGACGCACCCCAAGACCGCCGGGAGACACATACCTGGAAATGACCCCCGCGTTCGGCGTGAAATTTTTCTGCGGATCTTCGCAATTGATGCGTACCTGCATAGCCGTGTGCACCGGCCGGGTGTTGGCCTCGTTAAAACGCAATTGCGCCCCAAAGGCAATGGCGATTTGTTCTTCCACCAAATCCACGCCGTAACGCACTTCCGTTATGCCGTGCTCCACCTGCAAACGGGTGTTCACCTCAATAAGATACGGTCTGGCATCCTCGGTCACCAGAAACTCCACCGTACACACGGAGTAATACTGAACATTGCGCACCAGAATACGGGAATAATCCTTCAGGCGTTCGCGCAACTGCGGAGTGACCCCGGGCCAGGGCGAGGGCGTGATTTCGATAAGTTTCTGGTTGTTGCGCTGTACGGAACAATCACGTTCGTCAAAGGCAAAGACATTTCCATACATGTCCGCAATGACCTGAATTTCAATATGCCGGACATTGGCAAGGTATTTCTCCACATACACTCTGGGGTTGCCGAAGGAAGCCTGGGCCATGGCCGAAGCTTTCAAAAAAGCCGCGCCCAGTTCTTCAGCGCGCGTCACAAGAAAAATGCCGCGTCCGCCGCCGCCGCCTTCGGCTTTGAGCATAATGGGATAGCCTATTTTTTCCGCGATTTTCCCGGCTGTTTCCATATCCACGGAACCGTCGGAACCAGGCACCACAGGAATGCCCAGCTTCTCGGCCACCAGGCGCACCTGTACCTTATTGCCCAAAAGACGCATGGCTTCAGCCGAGGAACCGATAAAAACTATGCCGGCTTCCTTGCACCTGGCGGGAAAAGCGTCGTCCTCCGAGGCAAAACCCCAACCTGGATGGATGCCGACAACGCCCCGCTGTCTGGCCAGACGGATAACCAGTTCCAAATCCAGATAGGCGCCGGGGTTGGAACCAAGCAAAAGAAGTTCCTGGGCTGTGGAAGCCGCCGGTGCGGTTTTATCCACGTCCGTGGCGGTCATAACGGCAACAGCGTTGATTCGCTCGCGCACGGCGCGGCAAATGCGCCGGGCTGGAATTCCCCGGTTGGTCACCAAAATCGGTTTATCTTTGAGTTCGGTCAAGACTTGCTCAAAAGTTTTCATCCTCTGTTCCTTTGGGCTTACGCAACGCTGCGCACACTTCCGGCATATACCTCAACTTCTTCAAATTTCCGCGACTCTTCCGGAAAAACATCCTCCGCGCAAGGAACCAGCAGGCGTAGTCCGCCTTGCTCCGTCAAGCCGCACAAGATGCCGGCAGTCACGGAATCATCGGTGAATGCTCCAAGAACCTGAATATTCGAACCTTTCCATAAAAGGTATTCTTCGGCCTGCAACAGCAACTGCCCTGTGGAAATATTAATAAAGGTGTTATTATATATAAAAATCAGGCTTTGCACAAGTTCAATCCATAAGCGCACCGGTGAGCGCAAAGAAAAATCTTTCGGCAGCACCCGGGCCGGCAAGGCGGCATTTTCACGCAACAAGCGCCCTTCAGGCCGCTTGACGCAGTTTATGCCCACGCCGGCAAGCAAAATATCCTCACGGTCTTCCAGCAGAAGGCCGCCCAGTTTACCCGGCGTATCATCTTCACCGCCGCAAAGCGTCAAGTCGTTGGGCCATTTGAACTGAAGCCGTAAACCCAGTTTGGCGAAGGCTTTCACAAACAGCAAGGCGGTCAGTACCGGCGCGGAGGCTTCGCGTACGAACAATTCCGGCAAGCGGATACTGGCATAAAGATTTCCCGGAGGCGAATACCAGGAGCGCCGCAACTGGCCGCGTCCGGAAGTCTGGCGCAGCGCCAGCACGGAACTCCATTCGGGCAGCAGGTTATTCCCGGCAAACTGCCAGGCCACGTCAAAAGTGGAAGAACATTCAGCGCACAAAAAAATGTCGGCTGCCAGCCCGCCGGTCAAAATTCTTCCCGCAGGCCCGGCCGGTACAGACTCAGGTCTGGCGCCGGCCGGCCGAATATGTTCAGGATCAATCGAAATCAGGCGTCCCGCGTTGTTCAATTTCCGCTCCCTTTTTTTATTATTTTAATTCAAAGACGGGTTAAAAAATGGATTTTCAGTTAGAATTTTGTTAAAGACTCCAGAGCATTTTAACATTGAAATGTTGAAATGCTTTGGCGGCGGGCACCGCCGCCCGCCCCGCAGGCGTAGGCGAAACTTGCTTCAGCCGTTGCGACAAAGGAAGCTACGGATGAAGACAGCAAATAGTTGCCAGGCATTCCATCTTGGACAATCGCTGTCGCTATCCGTAAAGCGGCAGGCCGCTTAACGGCTACCGC
>JAISBT010000096.1 GCA_031266055.1 Deltaproteobacteria bacterium | reverse complement strand
GATTGTCGCTTAACGGCGAAGCATCGCTGCTGTCTTCATCCGTAGCTTCCTTCGTCGCAACGGCTGAAGCGCGGTAGCCGTTAAGCGGCTTGCCGCTTTACGGATAGCGACAGCGATTGGCCGAGATGGAATGTCTAGCAACTATTTGCTGTCTTCATCCGTAGCTTCCTTCGTCGCAACGGCTGAAGCAAGGATTTGCCTGCAAATCCTTGCAGAGCGCTTTATACATTTTCAATGTTAAAACGCTCTAGCCAGGATATTGCATGTAACCCCGGAGGTTTCTTTGAATCCGTTTTATAGAAATATAGCCATGTGGGCGGTGATTATCCTGCTCATGGTCGTTCTTTTCAATCTGTTTAATCAGCCGCCAAGTTCCAGAAATCAGCTCAGCTACAGTTCGCTGATGCAGGAAGTGCACAATGGCCGCGTCAATGAAGTGCTTATTCAGGGGCAGAACATTTCCGGGCGCATGACCGACGGAACCCTGTTCAGCGCTTACGCTCCGTTTGATCCTACTATGGTTGAGGAACTGATGAAAAACAATGTCAACGTCAAGGCCGAACCCAGGGAGGAATCTCCGTGGTACATGACCCTGCTTGTTTCCTGGCTGCCCATGATTTTGCTTGTGGGCATCTGGGTATTTTTCATGCGCCAGATGCAGGGCGGCGGCGGCAAGGCCATGTCTTTCGGACGTTCGCGCGCGCGCATGATTTCGCAGGATTCCGCCAAGGTCACTTTTGACGATGTGGCCGGGGTTGATGAAGCCAAGGAAGAACTCTCCGAGGTAGTGGATTTTCTTTCCAACCCCAAAAAATTTACCCGGCTGGGCGGGCGTATTCCCAAAGGCATACTTCTGGTCGGTTCTCCGGGCACAGGTAAAACCTTGCTGGCCAAAGCGGTGGCTGGCGAAGCCGGGGTTCCGTTTTTTTCCATTTCCGGCTCGGATTTTGTGGAAATGTTTGTGGGCGTGGGCGCTTCCCGTGTGCGCGATTTATTCGCTCAGGGCAAAAAAAATGCTCCCTGTCTGATTTTTATTGACGAAATAGACGCGGTGGGCCGCCAGCGCGGAGCCGGTCTGGGCGGCGGCCACGATGAGCGCGAGCAGACCTTGAACCAGCTTCTGGTTGAAATGGACGGTTTTGAAGCCAATGAAGGAGTTATTCTTATTGCGGCTACGAACCGTCCGGATGTTTTGGATCCGGCTTTGCTGCGGCCCGGTCGTTTTGACCGCCAGGTGGTGGTGCCGACGCCTGATGTGCGCGGGCGCAAACGCATTCTTGAAGTTCATTCCCGGCGCGCCCCGCTGGCGCCGGATGTTGACCTGGATCGCGTTGCCCGGAGCACTCCCGGCATGTCGGGAGCGGATCTGGAAAACCTGGTCAACGAAGCTGCCCTGCTGGCCGCCAAACAGAATAAAGACTTTGTCGCCATGAACGACTTTGAAGAGGCCAAGGACAAGCTGATTATGGGCAAAGCCAGGCGCACCATGGTGCTTTCCGACAATGAAAAGCGCAACACGGCTTACCACGAGGCAGGGCACGCCATTGTCTCCAAGTTTATGCCGGAAAGCAACCCGGTGCATAAAATTACCATAATTCCGCGTGGACGCGCCCTGGGTTTTACAGCCTATGTGCCGGAAGAGGATAAATACAGCGTTACCCGCACGGAGCTGGAAGGGCGCATTGCCATGGCTCTGGGCGGGCGGGCCGCGGAGCTGATCATTTTCGGCAAATATACTTCCGGGGCGATGCAGGACATCAAGATGGCCACGCAAACCGCCCGTCAAATGGTCTGCGAACTGGGCATGAGCGAGGTGATCGGGCCTGTGGCCATTGGTGAAAGCAACAGCGAGGTCTTTATCGGCCGGGAGTGGGTAGCCACGAAAAACCACAGCGAAGAAACCTCCCGCATTGTGGATGGTGAAGTTAAACGCATTATCAATGAAGGCATGAGCAAAGCGGAAACCATTCTGCAAGAGCACAAAGATATTTTGCACAAGACCGCTGAAGCCCTGCTGGAGTATGAAACCATAAGCGGCGAAGATCTGGCGGCCATTATCAAAGGCGAAGCCATGCCGATTACGCTGAAAGACAGCGATGGCGGCAAAGGCGGCAGGCCGGGGAAAGCTGCGGAAAGCGGCGATGAATTCAAGCTGGAAGAATAGTACGTTGTAACACTGTAACAGGCGTCATGGTGAACCGTGCGCGAGCATAACAGCAAATGGAGCATGGGGGGCAGGGTTATCGACCTTGCCCCCTTTACTGTGATGGGCATAATAAATGTCACGCCGGATTCTTTTTCCGACGGAGGCCGCTTTTACGCCGCGGATAAGGCTCTTGCCCACGCGGGCGAGTTGGTGGAGGCGGGCGCGGCCATTCTGGATATCGGAGGCGAATCCACGCGTCCCGGTTCTTTCCCGGTGAGCGCGGAAGAGGAAAAACGCCGCGTTCTTCCTCTGGTGCGGGAACTCACGCGCGTAGCCGCGGGAAAAAACGATCCGGCCCGGGCGCTCATCTCTGTGGATACCTGGCGCGGCAGCACAGCCGATGCCGCGCTGGAAGCGGGCGCGGATATTATCAATGATATTTCGGGCGGCTTATTTGATGAAGCCATGGCGGATGTTCTGGCAAGCCGCAAACCCGGCTGCATTCTCGGGCATTGCCCTGAAAAACCGGCGACCATGCAAAAAGCTCCGCACTACGCTGATGTTGTGGAAGCGGTGTACGCTTTTTTTGCGGATCGCCTGGAAAGACTGGAAAAAAAAGGCCTGGCGGCGGATTATGTGGCGCTTGACCCGGGTTTGGGCTTCGGCAAAACCCTGCGCCATAATCTGGCCTTGTTGCGCGACCTGGGTGAAGAAAAAAGCCGTTTGCACAGCCTGGGGCGGCCCATATGCATCGGGCTTTCGCGCAAGACCATGCTCAGTGAGCTTTTAGGCTTGCCCAAAGGACCTTTCAAATTTTGGGAAGCGAATCAACCGGACAGTTTGGGCGCGGCCGCATCCCACCTGGAGCGGGATGCGGCCACACAGGTTTTTTCAGCGTTGCTTCTGGAGCGGGGGGTATTTTTACACCGCGTGCATGCTGTTTCGGGAACCTGGAATGCCCTGCGGCTGGCCTGGGTTTTAGAGCATTTTAACATTGAAAATGTATAAAGCGCTCCGCAAAGAAGATAAGGAGCGCAGCGTATTCCCGGTTGACGCAGAGGCTTGCCGGGAGTACATTTTTGCTGGCTCGCGCATTGCGGCGGGCAAGGCGGAACTTGAGGCTTTCGCCGTAGCCGGCAGATGAAAATCGCAGGACGCAATTTTTATCTGAAATCCGCATAAGGCGGCGTAATCTCCGGCAGGAGGCCGGGAAGGTATTCATGCATAAACTGTTTGGAACCGATGGCATTCGCGGCATGGTAAACGCTTACCCCATGGAGCCGGAACTTGTTTTGCGTCTTGGACTGGCGGCGGGGTGTTTTTTTCGCGGCCGGGAGCGGCCGGGAGCGCAAGGGCATAAATTCGGCAAGCGGTTCAGGCCCAGAGTGGTTATCGGGAAAGATACCCGGTTGTCCGGCTATATTTTTGAAACAGCGCTTACAGCCGGGTTTTGCGCCTCCGGGCTGGATGTTTTTCAGGTGGGGCCTCTGCCTACGCCGGCTATAGCGTTTTTAACCCGCAACATGCGGGCTGATTTCGGCGTGGTCATTTCCGCCTCGCATAACCCGTACCACGATAACGGCATCAAATTTTTCGACAGCGAGGGGTTTAAGCTTCCGGACAGCGTGGAAGATGAGATTACCGGCATGGTTCTTGACCGGCGCCGGAAATGGAATTTGCCCACCCATGCGGAAGTGGGGCGGGCCGGAAGAATTAATGATGCCCTGGGCCGCTATATTGTCGCGCTCAAAAACAGCGTTCCGGAGCAATTGACGCTGGAAGGGCTGAAAGTTGTGCTGGATTGCGCCAACGGGGCGGCCTATAAAGTTGCGCCCATGGCTCTGGAGGAGCTGGGAGCTGAAGTTATAAAAATAGGAACTGAGCCTGACGGTCTGAATATCAACGCGGGCTGCGGATCTCTCCACCCGGAAGTGGCGGCGGAAAAAGTTTTGGCTTACGGAGCGGATGTGGGCATTGCTCTGGACGGAGATGCTGACCGGGTCATTCTGGCGGATGAGACGGGCAGGATTTTGGACGGCGACCAGATTATGGCTATTTGCGCGCAGGACTTGCTGCATAAGGGCGTTCTTCCCGGTAAAAAACTTGCGGCGACGGTAATGAGCAATATGGCCCTGGAAGTGTTTATGCGGGAAAGGGGCGGCGAACTGGTGCGGGCACAGGTGGGAGACCGCTATGTTGTGGAGGCCATGCGCAACCTAGGCATTGCCCTTGGAGGGGAACAGTCCGGCCATATGATTTTTATGCGGCACAGCACAACCGGCGACGGGTTGCTGACCGGTTTGCAGGTGCTCAGGATTATGCGGGAGAGCGGGAAAAAACTCTCCGGACTGGCCAGGCTCCTGGATCTTTATCCGCAAAAACTGCTCAATGTGCGGGTCAGGGAAAAAAAACCCTTTGAGGCTTTTCCGGAAATAATCCAGGCCAGATCCATGGCTGAAAAGCAACTGGCCGGACGCGGGCGGGTGCTGCTGCGTTATTCCGGCACGGAACCCCTGGCCAGAGTTATGATTGAAGGCGAAAACGAACATAAAGTGGAATATCTCTGCAAAATAGTGGCGGATGCCGTGCATTCCGCATTAAATGCCTGATTTTTACGCCAATTTTTATCCAAGGAGGCAGGTTTCATGAATATACGCAAGGCGGTTATTCCTGTGGCGGGATGGGGAACCAGGTCTTTACCGGCAACCAAGAACATCCCGAAAGAGATGCTCCCGATATATAACAAACCCGTGGTGCAGTATATAGTCGAAGAAGCCCTGTCCAGCGGCATAGAGGACATAGTGTTCATAAGCAACCGCGATAAAAAAGTCGTGGAAGATCATTTTGACTACAACAGCCAGTTGGAAGCCGTGCTGGAAAGAGCGGGCAAGGAGGACATGCTTAAATGCGTGCGCGATGTGGCGGAAATGGTCAATATCATTTCCGTGCGCCAGAAGCGCGCCCTTGGTCTGGGCCATGCCGTGCTGTGCGCCAAAGATGTGGTGCGTTACGATGACGCCTTCGCGGTCATGCTGGGCGATGATCTCATGTTCGGCATGAACCCCGGCCTCAACCAGCTTATGGAAATTGCGAAAAGCGAGCGGAAATCGGTGGTGGGCGTAGTGGAAGTTCCCCAGGAGGAGGTCAAGAACTACGGCATTGTCACGGGTACCGAGCAAGCTCCGGGGGTCTTCAAGGTAAAGACCCTGGTGGAAAAGCCGGACATAAACAAGGCCCCCTCCAGGCTGGCCATCATAGGCCGCTATATTCTGACTCCGAATATTTTTGATTGTCTGGCAAAGCTTTCTCCCGGCAGCGGCGGAGAAATTCAGCTTACGGACGCTTTGCAGGTGCTGGCCGAACAGTCCGGCCTTCTGGCGGTGAAACTCAACGGAAAGCGTTTTGACGCGGGCAACTGGGCGGAATATCTTACGGCCAATATTTATTTTGGTATGCAGGATCCGGCTTTACGCGATGAACTTATTCAGAGACTGAAACCTTTGCTCAATGTGAGCAAGTAGTTTTACGCGACCATGCCTTGCCGCATATTGAAACTTGACCGGGAAAAACAGACTCTTCTCGCCATGCTGGAGGAACGCCGCGCTTCCGGTCTGCCGGGAAACGGCGGGGAGAGTGTGGAAACCGGAGTCAAGGCCATTCTGGAAGACATCCGGCAAAATGGCCTGGACGCTCTGCTCAAGTACAGCCGGAAATTTGACTGCGCGACTTTTACTGAAGAACAATTGCGCGTCAGCGCCGAGGCTGTGCGGGAAGCGTCCGCGAGCGTCGACCCCCGGGATCTGGACATCATTGCGGAGGCTTGCGGCAACATCAGGGAATTCCATGAAGCCCAGAAAGAAAAATCCTGGTTTATAACCAGGCCGGGCGGTTTTATTCTGGGGCAAAAAGTCGATCCGGTGGCCGGAGCAGGGCTCTATGTTCCGGGCGGCAGGGAGGGAAATACCCCGCTTGTCTCCAGTCTGCTCATGGCGGCCGTCCCGGCGCGGGTGGCAGGGGTGGGGCGCATAGCCGTCGTTACCCCGCCCCGGAAAGACGGGAGCGTGAACCCTTATATTCTTGCCGCGGCCGGGCTGCTGGGCATCACGGAAATATACGCCTGCGGCGGGCCTTGGGCCGTTGCCGCTCTCGCTTTCGGCGCCGGGCCGATAAAACCGGTGGATGTGATAGCCGGGCCGGGCAATATCTGGGTGGCTACAGCCAAGAGGCTGCTGATCGGGCAGGTAGGCATAGATATGCTGGCCGGCCCGAGCGAAGTGGCGATCTGGGCCGCGGGATCCGGCGGGAGCGGTTGCGGACGGGGGGCGCGGCCGGAATTTGCGGCGGCGGATATGCTCGCGCAGGCCGAGCACGACTGCCTCTCTTCGGCGCTCTGTATTACCGATTCAGAGGAACTTGCGCGGGCTGTGCGGGAAGAACTGCGCAAACAGCTTGCGGATTTGCCGCGCCGTGACATTGCCGCGGAGTCTCTGCGCCGTTTCGGGGCCATCGTGCTGGTCGACAGGCAGCGAGAAGCTGTGGATCTAATCAACAGCATCGCCCCCGAACATCTTGAGCTTATGTGCGGTAACCCTTGGGAAATCATGCCGCAAATTACCGGCGCCGGGGCAATCTTCATGGACGCTCACTCCCCCGAAGCCCTGGGCGATTATTACGCCGGTCCCAACCATGTTTTACCCACCATGGGCACGGCGCGTTTCGCTTCGGCCTTGAGCGTGCAAACTTTTTGCAAAAGAACCAGCGTTATTTCCGCCGGCCGGGGGTTGGATCAGGGCAGTATAAGCGCGGTCGCGCGTCTTGCCCGTCTGGAAAAACTTGAAGGGCACGCAAGATCTGTTGAAATGCGGGCTAGAGCATTTTAACATTGAAAATGTTTAAATGCTCTGGCGGCGGGTACCGCCGTCCACCCCGCAGGCGTAGGCGAAACTTGCTTCGCCGTAAAGCGCCGGAGGGAGTGTCTCAAAGTTAAATTGCCTTAAAGAATCAACATGTGGAGAATAATTGATGCAAGTTGTGACCAAGGTTGAAATTAAAGAATTTCCGCTCTTTTCCAGGGGGAAAGTGCGCGATATATACGAGTTGGACGGCAACACCCTGCTTATTGTCACCACTGACCGCATGTCGGCTTTTGATGTGATCATGGCTGAACCGGTACCCTGCAAGGGCCTTGTGCTCAATCAACTGACCGTTTTCTGGATGGAGCGCTTCAAGCATATCGTTCAAAATCATCTGCTGGCTGCGGATATGGCCGATTTTCCGGCGGAACTGCTGGCTTACGCGGATCTTCTGGCCGGGCGCTCCGTACTTGCGCGCAAAGCCGAACCTTTGCCGGTGGAATGTATAGTACGCGGATATCTGGCCGGATCCGGCTGGGCTGAATATAAAAAAGGCGGAACCGTGTGCGGCCGGACTTTGCCCAAGGGTCTGCGGGAATCCTCCCGGCTGCCCGAGCCTCTTTTTACTCCTTCCACCAAGGCGGTTCCGGGGCAGCACGACGAAAACATTACCGGCGCTCAGGCTATCGATCTTATCGGGGAGGAGGTTTTCCGCGAGGTCAGGGATATTTCTCTGCGCATTTTTACCGAAGCCGCCGGTTATGCGGAAAACCGGGGCATTATTATAGCGGATGCCAAATTTGAATTTGGCTTTATCGACGGGCGGCTTACGCTTATAGATGAAGCGCTCACCCCGGATTCTTCGCGCTTTTGGCCCAAAGAAGGCTATGCGGCGGGCAAAAGCCAGCCAAGTTTCGACAAACAGTATTTGCGGGACTGGCTTGCAGCCCAACCCTGGGATAAAACTCCCCCGCCTCCGGCTTTGCCGGCGGAGGTGGTGAAGGAGACGGCCGCAAAGTATCGCGAAGTATATGCCATACTTACAGGTAAAAATTTGTAGAGCGTTTTAACATTGAAAATCATGTACTCCTCCAGACCTGCCTGGGCGGAAATAGATTGCGCCGCTTTAAGGGCCAACATGCGCCGGGCCAGGGCGTTGCTTTCGCCGCAAACCAGATTTTGCGCGGTGGTCAAGGCCGATGCCTATGGTCACGGAGTGTTGCCCGTGTCCAGAATAGCTTTGGAAGAAGGGGCGGATTATCTGGCGGTGGCTATTCTGCGGGAAGGGTGTTGCCTGCGCGAGGCCGGTTTTACCGTTCCGATATTGATTTTAGGCTGTACTCCTCCTGAAGAGGCCATACGCGTGGTCGGCCATGGCCTGACCCAGACCGTTTACGCCGTGGAGCAGGCCGAAGCCTTGTCGCGGGCTGCGCTGGCTCTGGGCATGCGGGCCAAAGTGCATGTAAAAGTGGATACGGGCATGTCGAGGCTGGGCGTCGCGCCCGAAGAAGC
This sequence comes from Deltaproteobacteria bacterium, assembly GCA_031266055.1. Classification (GTDB taxonomy): domain Bacteria; phylum Desulfobacterota; class Desulfovibrionia; order Desulfovibrionales; family Desulfovibrionaceae; genus WRHT01. Next base: position 11,036 of record JAISBT010000096.1, on the reverse strand, counting down.
CGGGGAGTTTTGCCGCTTTCTTGCGGCCTTGCCGGGGCTGGAACTGGAAGGGCTGTTCACGCATTTTGCCGCGGCGGACAGTGAGGACAAAAGCAAAACACAGGAGCAATTCGCGGCCTTTAAAGTCGCCAGGGAGTCCGCGCGGGCCTGCGGGCTGCATATACCCATACAGCACTGCGCCAACAGCGCCGCTACCTTGGATTGTCCGGAAACGCACCTGGATATGGCGCGTTTGGGGATAATTTTATATGGCCTCAGTCCCACCGGCAACAAGGCGCTGGATCGTGAAGGCCGCTGGCCCATTCAGCTTACTCCGGCCATGCGGCTCAAGGCGCGTCTGGCCATGGTGAAAACGCTTCCCGCCGGCGCGAGCGTCAGCTATGGGGCGACTTTTACGGCGCGCCGGGAGATGCTTTTGGGCACCCTGCCCATAGGGTACGCTGACGGTTACAGCAGGATGCTTTCCGGCAAAGCCGGCGTCCTGTGCGCGCACAAGAAAGTTCCCCTGGTCGGCAGAATTTGCATGGATCAGTGTATGGCCGACTTGAGCGGGACACCTGAAGCAAAGGCCGGAGACGAAGTAACGCTGTTCGGCCCGCCGGAATTGCCCGCGGATGAACTGGCGGCTTTATTGGGAACCATCAATTACGAAATAGTCTGCATGGTCGGCAGGCGCGTTCCGCGGATATATCTGTAATCATTTCTACGTCAAAACCGCATCCATGTAGTTTTGACGTATCGGCTGCGGCGGAAGCTTGGGTTCCGCCTTGCCTCCGAGTACAAAGCGCAACCGCGTCCATGCGCTTCGGATATGCCGGCTGTGCGCGGACGCCGCAAGTCTCAGCCTTGCGCCGCCAGCCCGTGCATGGCTTCCCAGACCTGATCAAGGTTTGTCCGGCGTTTCCCTTGTCCGTATTCTTCTTTCGGAGAACGGGGTTTTTCGGGCAGGGCGCTGGTCAGGAGGGGGCTTTGCCCGGCCAGGAGTTTTGTCCATTGCAGTTTGCGCCCGGCCTGGGCGTCAGACCCGCATTTATCGGCTTTGGTCAGCAGCGGCAGCAGTTTGAGGTTGATGGATCGGGCAAAGGCTATAAGATTCAGGTCGGAGTCCTGCGGTTCCAGCCGGCAATCCAGCAATACGCAAAGCGCGGCCAGACGTTTGCTGTTTTGCAGATAAGCGTTGATCAAAGCGTCCCATTTTATACGTTCCGCCTTGCTGCGTTTGGCATAGCCGTAGCCGGGCAAATCCACCAGGTAGAAGTCGTTGAAGCCCGGCGCGTTGCTTTGCGCCATGTAAAAATTTATGCTGGAGGTCTTGCCGGGCGTTGAACTTACTTTGGCCAGCCCCTTGCGTCCGGCCAGGGCGTTGATCAAGGATGATTTCCCCACATTGGAACGCCCGGCAAAGGCTATTTGCGGAAGATCAGGCAGGGCGCCGGGTCGGACATCCGCGCCTGAGTCAGGTTCCAGGCTGAGCTTGCGTAACTGTTCCAAAGTGTAGAAAGTGCCTTGCAGACTGAGCGTATATTGACGGTTTTCCATAGGCGTAGCGCAGGGGTTAAATAGTCGGTTCTGAAAATAGTCTTGAGGCGTTGCAGTGCCGATTGCAAATTCTTATTACAGAGTGTATGACTTGGCAAGTCAAATCGCATAAGCATAAAATTACGGAGGTTGCATGTATTCCACCACGGATTTCAGAAAGGGGCTTAAAATAGAAGTAGATGATATCCCCTATGAAATTGTAGATTTTCAACACTTTAAACCCGGCAAGGGCGGCGCCATGATCCGTACCAAACTGCGCAATATCCTTAACGGGCGGATGCAGGATATTACTTTCCGCTCCGGGGAAAAAGTCGGCCAGCCGGATCTGGACACCAGGGAAATGCAATTTCTGTACAGGGAAGGCGAAGAATTGATTTTTATGGATCAGACCACCTACGAGCAGTTGCATATCAAAGCCGGCAGTCTGGGCGGAAAAGACGGCTACCTCAAAGACAGCCAGATGGTGGATATGCTTTTGTACAAAGGCGAACCATTGGATTTTGATTTGCCGGTTTCCCTGGTTTTTGAGGTTATGCAAACTGAACCGGGGGTCAAAGGCGATACGGTTTCCAACGTCTCGAAGCCGGCCACGCTGGAAACCGGCCTGGTGGTGCCGGTGCCGATTTTTGTCAATATAGGCGATAAAATTAAGGTGGATACCCGTACAGGAGAATACATCGGGCGTGAGTCTTAAAAATTGAAAAACCTGTACCCCAAACCCGGAAATTCCGGTTCGGGCGAAAATGCTCCCGGTTTGCGTTCCATCGGCCTTGCCGGTTCTCCGAACAATGCTTCGGGCGGCCGGGGGCGCAAGAAGATTGTCCCCGAACTGGGCGGGCTGTTTTGTCTGTTTTGCGCGGCATTGCTGTTGATCAGCCTGCTCAGTTTCAGTTCGGCCGACCCCGGCCTCAACCATGTTGTTTCCGGAAAAGCGCCGGTACATAACTGGGCCGGAGTATTCGGGGCGTATCTGAGCGCCTTGTTTATAGATTTATTCGGCTTTGCCGCCTGCCTGGCGGTGCTTTTTCTGGCGCTTGCGGGGGCGCATTTTGTCTTGCGGATGCCTCCCTGGCCCTGGTGGCGCTGGAGCGGTTTTTTACTCCTCTGGGTCAGCCTGGCCGCTGTTTCCAGCTTGTGGGGGCTGGGTCTGGGCGACATCCGGGCAGGCGGTCTGCTGGGGCGCGTTTTACGGGATTTATCCCTGCAAATTTTCAACCCTATCGGGTCAGGTCTGGTCTGGGGATTTATTTTTTTGTCGGTTCTTCAACTGTCGTTCAATTTTTCCTGGCGTCAGGCCGTCCTTAAAGCCATAGGCAAGGCGCGCGCGATTTTTGCGGACAGCGCGGCAGACCGGGAAAGTTCGCCCAAATACGCCGCGGCGTCCGCCTTGCCGGTTCCTGAAGCGGAGCAAACCGGCGCGAATGCCGCCCTGTCGCGAAAATACGCTTCGGAAGACAAAAAGGCTGCAACCGGGGAAGAACCGGAAGCCTTGCCGCCCTGTTTGCGGGGGTTGGAGGAGGCACTGCTCGGCGCTCCCCCGGACGGGTCGGCCCGGCCGGCGGATGTCCTTGAAAGCGTTGGCGCAAAGGGAAAACCCGCGCGCCAGGCGGATGGCGAAGCGAATGGCGCGGCGAATGGCGAAGCGAATAGAGAGGTGCGGGAAGGCGCGCCGGATGTGTCGTCCGCAAGCGGGGCAGGAACAGTTCCGGGCGGCGGCCGCGCCCGTTGCAAACTTCCGCCCCTGAATCTGCTCCAGCCCGCGCTTGACCATAATACCGCCGTTACTTACGCCGAATTGGAAGCAAAAGGCCGCGCGCTTATGACCTGCCTGGCGGATTTTTCCATTCAGGCGGAACTTGTGCATATTTCTCCCGGCCCGGTAGTGACTTCCTTTGAAGTGCGTCCGGCGCCGGGAGTGCGAAGCTCACGCATCGCCGGACTCAGCGACGATTTGGCTCTCAGCCTGAAGGCTGTTTCCGTGCGCATTCAGGCGCCCATTCCGGGTACGGATACCATAGGCATTGAAATCCCCAACGACAAAAGGGAAATTGTCGGCTTGCGCGAGCTTCTGGAGTCGCCCGGGTTTGCTCCGGATCGGCCTGAGCCCTTGCTTATGGCCTTGGGCAAAGATATTGCCGGGCGTCCGGCCTTTGCGGATCTGGCCAAAATGCCGCATATGCTGGTGGCCGGCGCTACCGGAAAGGGAAAAAGCGTATTTTTGAATTCTTTGCTGCTGTCTTTGCTCTACCGGGTTCAGCCGGAAGAGGTGAAGCTGCTGATTATAGACCCCAAGCAAGTTGAAATGGCGGTGTATGCGGATTTGCCGCATCTTATCCACCCGATTGTGAAGGATTCTGTTCTGGCCAGAAACGCCCTTGAATGGGCGGTTACGGAAATGGAGCGCCGTTACGAAGCCATCGGCCGCCTGGACGCGCGGAATATGCAGGCCTACAACCGGAAACTGCTGGATCTGGGCGCAAACCGTTCGCCGGAGCTGGCCGATTTGGTCTTTATGCCGTATCTGATCATTGTCATTGACGAATTGGCCGATTTGATGCTCAGCGCCGGAAAAGATGTGGAGACCAGCATTGTGCGCCTGGCCCAGCTTGCCCGGGCGGCGGGCATACATCTTATCGTCGCCACGCAGCGCCCCAGTGTGGACGTGGTCACCGGGCTTATCAAAGCCAACTTTCCCTGCCGGATTTCTTTTCAGGTTACCTCCAAGCCGGATTCACGCACAATTTTGGACGCCATGGGCGCCGAGCGCCTGCTGGGCATGGGCGATATGCTTTTCAAGCCCGGCGGAGGCGAAATGCGGCGTCTGCACGGCGCTTATGTTCCGGATATGGAAATCAGCATGGTTGCTGATTACTGGCGCGGGCAGGCCAAACCTGATTACCGGGTGGATTTTTCCGAGTGGGAGGAGGAAGAGGAGCGGCAGGGCGCCGGAGCGCCGGATGCCGCGGATCTTGCCGGGGGCGCGCAGTATAATGATATTGTCGATTTTGTGCGGCAGCAGGGCAAAGTATCCATTTCGCTGATCCAGCGGCGTTTCAGCATAGGCTTTAACAAAGCCGCGCGTTATGTGGAGCAGATGGAACAGGACGGAATTATCGGGCCGGCCAACGGCAGCAAGCCGAGGCAGGTAATGTAGAGCGTGTTGGCACGCATAAGGAGCGATTTTATGCGCAAGCTGCTTATACAGATTTTGGGGTTGTGCTTTTCCCTCGCGCTTGGTTGCGCTTTGGCTCTGGCGGCGCCGAAAACGCCGCAGGAATGGTCAAAGGCCGTGCAAAAGCGTTATGCGGAAGTCCAAACCATGCGGGCGGTTTTTGAACAGCGCATAACGCATGCTGAAAGCTCAAGCACGGAAGAGCGCCGGGGAGAAATATATTTTCAAAAACCCCTGCTGGTGCGTTGGACGACCGAGCCGCCGCGCCGGGAGCTTTTGGTGATTACCGATGCTCTGATCTGGCAGTATTTTCCGGATGAGGAGCTGGCCTATAAATATCCGCTGGAATCCGTTGATGATAAAAACGCTTTTTTGCGGGTGCTCTTCGGCCTTTCCAGTCTGGAAGAGAGTTTTGAAATAACCGTGCTGTCCGAAGAAAATAAACTGGCCAAATTGAAGCTTGAGCCATACGAGCCGAGCGTCAGCCTGCTGGAAGCCGCCGTCTGGGTGGAGGCGGAGAGCGCGACCATACGCCGCCTTGCCATAACGGATTTTTACGGCAATATAAGCGAAATAAATATGACCGCTCTGGACTTCAACCTTCCTGTACCGGAAGGAACATTTGCGTTTACCCCGCCGGAAGGAACGGAAATAGAAGACCATACCGGCGGCAGGTAATTCCGTTTCCAGAGCAAAAATGCTGTTATTTTTTATCTGGAAACGGAACAGCAAACCGCCCTGGATGCGGAACAGGCGGTTCCGGTTGCGGGCATGAGGCCGCGTTGGTTTTTTCCCCTTGCGATTCTTGAGTTTTAAGCGAGAAAGCCTTATATTTTTCCTATCTGGAGAGGGCCACGCCTATGGAGTTAAAACCGCTTTCGGCAACCAACGATTTTGTCTTTCATAAGGTTTTTGGAGAAAACCTGAATGTATTGAAGGAATTTCTCAAGTCAGTGCTGGACTTACCCGCCGAAGATTACAAAAATTTGACCGTGGTTGATCCCAATCTGGATAGGGAATATATTGAAGACAAGCTCGGTATTCTGGACATTAAACTCACCACCGGTTCCGGCAAGGTGGTCGATATTGAGGTGCAGATAAGACCTCAGCGCTCTATCTGGAAAAGGATGCTGTTTTACACATCCAAGATGCTTGTTGAACAGGTGAAAAGCGGCTATCCGTATGACAGAATTAACAGAACCATCAGTATCCTCATTGCTGATTTTGTGATGATAGAGGAAAATGAAGTCTACCATAATTGTTTTCGTCTGTATGACGAAAAAACTAAGGCGCGTTTTCCTGATTCTATAGAAATCAATATCTTGGAGTTACCAAAGATCCACGAAACTGATGGAACGCAATTGGGTAACTGGATGCGTTTTTTCAGCGCAAAGACAGAGGAGGATTTTATGAACCTCGCGCAAACGAACCCGGCTATCAATGAAGCCTGGGGCGTCATTAAAGTCCTGAGCGGCGATGAACGAAGCAGAGCCTTGGCCGAGGCCAGGGAAAAAGCCCGTATGGATTTGGATTCTTTTCTTGGCGATGCCCGGTGTGAAGGACGGCAGGAGGGATTACAGGAAGGACGGCAGGAGGGATTACAGGAAGGACGGCAGGAAGGATTACAGGAAGGACGGCAGGAGGGGATTATTGAGGTCGCCCGGAACCTTCTGCAAGATAAAATGCCTGCGGACGCAGTTTCCAGAGCAACCGGCCTGCCCCTTGACGAAATAAACCGGCTTGCCGCTGACCTTTCGCAGCAGTAGCGCCGCCACTCTTTCCGCTAGAACAATGCCCCGCCGGACGTGCTTCCGGCGGGATTGGTGCAGTGTCAGAGCAGTATAACTTTTCAAAGTTGCAAATCTCAAAGCCAGGGTTCAAAGCCGATGGGTCATCCGGAAGAATTTCATTTGGATGGCGGATCGATAATTTCAATACGCCCGCAGACAGCCCGTAAATCGTCCAGGTCATGGGAAACAAACAGACATGTGGAATAATTGGTGTGATTGTAGAGTGTATTTTCCTTGGCGTCATTTCAGAAAAGACGTTTTTTTGACCAGAAAACGGATTATCATATAAAAAAATGTTCCGCTGATAAAAAAGCTTGTCCAAACAAGATCAAATTTCAATTCTTTGTTAACGCAAAAATCACTTGCCAATTCCATCAGGAATAGCGATGAAATCAGGCCGTATGCTCCGTGATATTCTTTGGACAGAGCTATTTTCCATGAAAAGGGCAAATCCGGTTTCGTCCAATTGCGAAGCCGCGGGAAGAAAGCAGGTGTCTTTGAAGCCCATGAGCTGTATTCTTCCCCAAACCGTTCACGTAAAAACGTCTCTTCCGCAAAAATGATCCTCTCGTAATAAAGTATGAAGGCCAATATAAAAATTAAGAGAATCCACCAAATGCGCATAAAAAGCACCGGGGCGGCATATACAAAAAAATTTCCGAGATAGAGCGGATTGCGGACGAGGGAATACATTCCTGTCGTGTTCAGCCGGGAAGCCGAAGGTCTTATGGTTCCACGCCCGGAAGTCGATGCGGGGACAAACGCCACGGTCAATACTCGCAGCGCTGTTCCTGATGCGCCAATGCAAAGACAGAATAATTCCCATATCAGGTCAAGGTTGTGGCTTTGAAAAGGATAATGGAAATGTTCAAAAGAGGCGAATATCACAAGAAAAAAAATCAGGGGCGCATAGCTCCTCCATTTGAATAAAAATAACCCCGATTTTTGAAATTTTTCCGCCAGCAACATGAACATCGCCCCCAATTTATATTTTCAGTATTATATCAACCCTGAATCCGTGAACGTATCCTACAAGATCAGGACAAAAGCGCCGCAGGTGATCAGGATGCCACCCGTAATGGTCTTGAAGCCGGCCGGTTCGTTCAGCAACAGGACGGCAAGAAAAATGGTGATTGCCACGCTCAATTTGTCGATGGCGGCAACCTTTGATACATCTCCAAGTTGCAACGCCTTGAAATAAAACAACCAGGACATTCCTGTGGCTGCGGCCGAAAGAAAAAGAAAAAGCAGAGTGTTGCCGGAAACGTTGCGGACTTCCCTGACCATGCCTGTAAAGAGGACAATCCCCCAGGTTAGCAGCAGGATAAAGCTGACTCTGATGGCTGTAGCCAAGTTTGAGTCGACGTCTTTCACGCCGATTTTGGAAAAAATGGCGGTTAGAGAGGCAAAAAGGGCTGCCAGCAACGCATAAATTTTCCACATAATGTTATTGACGCCTCCTTGACTTCCGTTGGGTAAAGAGGCGATAAGATAACGCAAAAGGCTATGTTAAAAGTATGTCATAGGTAAAAAAACGTAACAAACAGTAACATCAGCCGTCCGGCTGATGTCGCCGCGAAGCGACGAGCGTCATCCGAAAACCACGTTTTTCGGCTGACGATCCTCCGTAGGGAAAAGTTTACTTTTCAATGCGGATATCAGTAAGAAAGAAAGGAGAGTATTGCGGCTCGCCTTTCGAAGGCAAGGCGGAACCCAAGTTTCCGCCGTAGCCGCCACATCAAAACTGCATGGATGCAGTTTTGATGTGGAAATGGAATTAGTCGGCTCTTTGGTACATTTTAAGGGCCGACCAATTATTGCGGCGGGCGTATTTCGTTGTCAACCTGCCATTTGGTCAGGTCGCTTTGCAGAATGAAATCGTTTTCGTCGGTATCAATCACCAGAGCGTTACGGTCAGTTCCCAGAGTCTCCAGAAGTTTGCCGCACAGGGTGACCAGACGGTATTGCCCCGCAATATCGTTCATCTGGGAAGTTACCAGCTGCATGGAAGTGCTGTACAGTTCATTTTCCGAGTCCAGCACATCCAGAAGGGAGCGGCTGCCCACGTTAAACTGCTGCAGGTACATATCGCGAGTCTGCGTGTTGTAAATCACCGCGTTGGTGTAGAACCGAACCAGTTCCTGAGTGGCGGACCACTGGCTCCAGGTGGTGGCGGCTTCTTCAGCCAGGTTTTCACGCAGAGCCTGCAGTTCCATATTGGCCTGACGGATGCGGGCTTTGTTGCCTTTCAGGGTATACCAGTCATAATGGCCGTTGTAGAGATTCCATTGCCCGCGCAACATCAGCGATGAACCCCAGGTATAGGTGTCGCTGGACTGCACCTTGTCGTTGTAGTTGTAGCTCGCTTCAAGAAAAATTCTGGGGTGAAAGGCCGCTTTGCCGATTTCTTTCTGGGCAAACAGAGCGTCAATATCCGCCCTTTTGGAGAGTACTTTGGAGTTGTTGGTCAGGCTGCTGGACAAAACAGTTTCCATGCTGGGGTATGTCTGGGCGGGGCCCTTGGGGGGCAGCAGTTGGCCGGGGATATGCCCGGTAAGGTTTCTGTAGTTGTACACGGCGGTTTCATAGGCGAGGCGGGAGTCTACCATTGAGGTTTCGGCCCTGGAAAGCCGCGCCTGGGTCTGAGTCACATCGGCTCTGGTCGAAGCTCCGGCTCTTTCGCGATCCAGTTGCGACTGGAGGATGCGCCTGTGGTTGGCGACGTTCAGTTCGGAAAGTTCGAGCATTTTTTGCTGGCGGCATATTTCTATGTGCGCCAGGATGGCGTCCAGCGACAAGGCTTCGGCATTGTCAAAAAGGCGGTGTTCAGCGGAGGTCAGCGTCGCGTCAGCCATGCGGTAGCGGCTCCAGGCGGCAAAACCGTCCCAAATGGTCTGGCGGATGGTTACCGAAGCGTCAAAGCGATCATAGTAGTCATGCGGCTTCTGGGTTCCGCTCAGGCTGCTCCGGGTGGTGGAATCGCTCCATTGTTCGAAACCTATGCCGGCGGTGGCATCCATGGTAGGCATGAAGCCGCTGCGGGATTTTTTGCGGTCAAATTCCGCGGCCTGGCGGTATTCCTGCATGGCTTTCAGGTTGGGGTTGTTGCGCAGGGTGAGCGTAACCGTGTCGTTAAGAGTCACGGAACCGCTTCCGGGCGCAAGAGCGTAGCCCGCGCCGCTTCCGGGGAGGGTGGCCGCCGCGCCGGCGGGGAGGCTGGCTGCCGTGCCGGTTTGAGCGGCGTCTCTGTCCGCGCCCTGGTAAAGAGTTCTCTCTTCCACGCTTACCGCGGCCATGGCGTTTCCGGCCATGGACAAGGCGCAAATGGCGGCAAATAACCATAGCTTGCTTGACTGTTTCATATTTGTCACTCCATAACTCTTCAGCCTATGTTGAGCTTTAGTTTGTTTTGAGCTTATTTTGCGTATTAAAACATACAACATAAAGAGTTGCAATTAAATTTATCGGTTAAATATCTGATTACATTACCCTGAAACCGGCAAGATTATTTCCGGGCGGCGCACCTTATGTTTACAGGGAAAAGGTCGATATATTATATCGGAGCCGGCGGTTTTTTTGAGGCGGCGAAGCACTGCCGCCATTTTCATCCTCCGCCGGAGCGGTTCAACATTTTCAAGGTTAAAATGCTCCAACATTTGCAATGTTCAAGCCTGTATTGACACCGGCCGTATGACGTAATATAACTAGCAAAATTAAATTTTAAAGCGGTTTGACATTGAAAATGTCGAACCGCTCTGCAAGGGTTTGCCGTGCAAAACCCTTGCTTCAGCCGTTGCTGCGCAGCAGCTTACGGATGAAGACAGCAATTGGTTACACAGAGCGCGAGGCGGAGAACCGCTGTCGCTATCCGTAAGCCGGAAAGAGCGGCTAACGGCTACCGCGCCGCGAAATTATCGCAAGGCGAACTTGCTTCAGCCGTTGCTGCGCAGCAGCTTACGGATGAAGACAGCAACGATGCTTCGCCGTCAAGCGATAATTTAAAGCGCAAAATGCTATAACGGTAAAATTCGTTTTATTTTACCAGGAGATATCGTGGCTGACGCGGCGGAAAATACCCTGGCTTTCAAAAGCGCCGTCTCTCAACCTGGGGTCGTTCAAGCTTCCGGCCAGACGGCGGTATTGTCCGGGGTGTCTGAGGCCCTTAAGGGCTTGCCCGTGGGGATAATACCGTCTGCGCGAAAAACGCCCGCGGCTCACGCGCGCCAGACTGTACCGGTGGGGATAATACCTCCCGGAGCAGGACGGGTCGCCGCCGCGCCTGCTCCCTCCGGGAAGGATTCAGGGGCGCCTCTTATGGGTATATTGGCCCCTAATCAGGGGCGCGGCCTCGGGCAAACGCCCAGACCGGCCCCGTTGACGCAGGATCAGGAGCGCGGCCTCGGGCAGACGCCCAAGCCATTCCCGTTGCCGCCGGACGCCGCAAGAAGCGCCTCCGGCCAGGGCGCTCCTGACAAAATAACTCCTCCGGGCAAGTCGCCCCTGCTCAATTCTTTGGGAACCATCGAGAATTTGGG
>JAISBT010000044.1 GCA_031266055.1 Deltaproteobacteria bacterium | reverse complement strand
GGCATTTTCATAACCAAGTTAATTTTAAGACGCTCCCTTAAGGCGCTTTACGGCTGAAGCAGGTTTCGCCCACGCCTGCGGGGCGGGCGGCGGTGCCCGCCGCCAGAGCATTTCAACATTTTCAATGTTAAAATGCTCTAACCCGCCGCGCCAGCGTCCCGGCGGATTAACAACGGAATGCTATATCTCAAAATACCGGATATGTTCATTCACATCCTTATTTGAGCTGGATTGGGTGCTTGAACTTGCTTGGGGGAGAGCATATTATTTGGCAATAAAAGGAGATTACCCATGACCCAATATATCCCCTCAACAAAAGCGGCCTATGACAAGATTCTGGATCAGGCGAATCACGCCTTTGCCATCGGCAACGATGATGAAGGCTACCGCCTGATGAAACAACTGCCGCTCCCCAAGCACCTTGCAAAAGCGGCTACCGGGCTTTGGGGTGATGAATATTTGCAATCCTCCGGTTTTATAGTAGAGGAAATGAGTTATGCCGATCTCCCTGAAAGATAGGCTCCTCACTGGGTTAAACAAAGATTGGCTGAATCGCCAAAAAGCATTTGGAACAAAAGCCGCAGTTGATTATCTGTCTGGTTTAGCCAAAACTGCAGCAGAACTCCGAAATATCCAAAGTGCAGACATACGAACCATCGTTGATATGGAAATTTTAACCCTTGAACATGAAAAAGAACTTTATGGAGGAGAAGATCCAACGGTCATACCGTCTTTACAAGCTGCAATAGATTCACTTACAAAAGATGTGAAGAGAGCAATCAATACTGCTGAAGTTCCAGAAGATTATCGAAAAGCCGCTTTGACGCATAGCAGCAAACGTCAATATCACGGTATCCCAATTGACGGGTGCCATGAAGCAATCAATAGTCATATTACTCGTCTGGATAATCGGATTCGGACTGTAGGCGTTTCTGTTCCAGAAAAAAACAGCCTGGTTGCCAGAAAAGAAAATATGAAACAGGCAAAACAAATTTATATTACCATGCAGCAACAAGCGTTACGTATTATCTAACCAATAAAGAGCCGATGCTGAAAAAGTCGGGAAACGACTTTTTCAGAAAGACACGCTGGCTCCAAGCGCCGCTACTCGACGCCGCAAGTAAATTGCGGATCGCTTTCTGCCGCGCCCGGTCGATTGCATTGACCGGGTCAGTCGTCCTTTATGATTACAATGGCGGTATTAAGTTCCAGAGCGCAAAAAACGCGGCGATTGACTGCTTTATTCAACATGTAAGAAATCGGCAACCCATCCATCGGTCAAAGGATGAATCTTGCGGATCACGCTTTCGGCTTTTTCCGCGAGTTCAGGGGCATTCGTCCTGCGCGACAAATCCATGAGATACCCCAGTATCCCGCTCCCCGGGTGCCGCATGACGGAACACTCGAAGTCAATCAATTGATTAAAATTTTCCTGATCCAAAAGCATGGCGTCGAGAAATGCCGCGGCGTCCTCCACGGACAGGGTATACCGGCTGAGGGTATAGGCCTTCACAGCGCGAACCCATGCCTCGTCCTTGTCACTCAGGCTGCCTCTGACATACGGCTCAAGGCGCCATGAATCATAAACATCGCCGCTGAGCAGCATGGCTCCCAGGCTGACCTGCCGGTCGCCGCTTTTCATCAGCGCCAGAAGATTTTCCACAATGGGGGCGGCCGGTTCCGGCTGCGAGCAGGCAGGGATTGCCAGCAATAAAAAAAACAAAATAGAGCGGATTAACTTTGAAAAAGCGTATCCCCTTCGGCAAGGATTGGCCTGCAAATCTTTGCCGCGAAATACCTGCAGCGGGCGAAAGCCCGCAAAGGTGCCGACGACAGGCACCGGATGTACGAGACACCGCCATACATGCCCCATCAGGGGATATTGTCCTGTTTCGCGGCCTCCAGCATTTTTTTACGAAGCTGGCGATCCGGAACGGGCGCGTGTTTTTTTATTGCGCCGGCTCCGGCTTCCGCAGCGGAGGTTTGTAAAAGGCCATCCAGCGCGATCAGCAGGTTTCCGGCCACTTCCAGCAATGTCCAGTGATTCGCCTGCACGGTCGCAATGTCTCCGGCTGCCGCCGCTTTTGCCTGCTTTTCCGCAAGCTCTTCCAGGGTGTCCGCGTTGACGCCGCCGCAGCTTTTTTTCAAATCCTGCGCCGCAAGGGCGTAGTCCGCTAAGGAGCTTTCCGTGGTGTTGCGCAGGCGCTCCAGTAAATCCCAGGTATGGAGCGTATAAGAGCGGAGCATTTGCAGATAGGCTTCCCCGGAGCCATAACGGCGGATTCCGGCGGCCATGTCAAGGCCGGGCACGGAAAATCCATACAGATCGTCGCCGGTCGCAAATACATCCGCCCGGGCTTCGCGCAGCCTTTCTTTTTCCGCCTGGATCAGGATTTCGCCGTTTTGCTTGTCGCGCACATATTTGTTCAGCGCCGCGTCCAGTTGCGTGAGGTCTATGGGCTTGGTCATGAACGCGTTGAAACCGTTGGCGAGGAACATTTTTTCATCCCCGGTGGCGGCGTTTGCCGTAAGCGCTATTATGGGCACGGTTTGCGCGTATTCAGTGCAGATTTTTTCACGGATGATCCGGGTTGCTTCCATTCCGTCCATGTCGGGCATCATGTGATCCATGAATATGGCGTCATATTTGTTTTCGGAGTCGTCGGCGCTCACGGAACGGATTTTATCCACGGCCTCCTGCCCGCTTAAGGCGTGATCCACTTGCAGCCCATAGGGGCGCATGAGTCCTTTGGCGACGGAGATGTTCGTCTCGACATCGTCCACCAGCAAAATTTTTCCATACGGCATATAGGCCCGGGTAAAATTTTTATTCAAGGCGACGCTCTTGCCCATAAACCGGAAGTTTTTAAGGCTGTCGGCAATTTCAAAGCCTACAGGCAGTCCGCTGATAATTTTTTGCGGCAGATCAACCCGGAAAACGCTGCCAGCCCCATACTCGCTTTCCACCGTAATGACGCCGTTCATCAGATCCGTGAGATGTTTCGCAATGGAAAGGCCCAGTCCGGTTCCTTCAACACGGCGGTTGGCCCGTGAATTTATCTGGCTGTATTCCGTAAACAATTTTCCTATATCTTCTTTTTTGATGCCCATGCCGGTATCGCTCACGCTGAATGAAAGAACCGCGGCATCGTCCTCCCGCCGCCAGGAAACCCGGAAGACTACCTGGCCTTTATCCGTGTATTTGAAAGCATTGGACAGCAGGTTGCTCAGTATCTGCTTTACGCGCAGCGTATCGCCGAGCATTTTAAGCGGGATGGTCTCGTCTATTTCCAGCTTGAAAGCTATGTCCTTTGATTCAATGCGCACGAAATTGATCTGCAGAAGCTCGTTGATAAGATCGGGGAAATTATACTCTTCCGGGATAATTTCAAATCCTCCGGCTTCCATCTTGGAAAGATCCAGAATATCGTTGACTATGTTAAGCAGATGCGAGCCTGCGTTATATATTTTTTCCAGATTGGCGCAGGTGCGCAAAGACAGATCTTCCTGCAATTCCATAGTGGACAGCCCCAGAATGGCGTTCAGGGGAGTGCGCATCTCGTGGCTTACCGTAGCCAGGAACGCGCTTTTCGACTCCAGAGCGGCCTCCGCGGTGACTTTTGCCTGCACCAGGTCGGCGCTGCGCTGTTCCAACTGCTCAACCATGCTGTTAAAAGCCTCTGAGAAATCTCCCATGAAATCAACCCGTTGGGCGTAATCGCCTTGGGCGATTTCCCTTGTCTGCCAGGACAGGTGTTTCAGCGAAGCATACAGCGCTTTGAGCGGCCCGGCTATGGGATTGTCGGACGGAGGCAGCTTGAAATTCAGATCGCCTCTGGACAGGGCATTGGCAAAGGCTTTGGCCTCCATGATACATTCGGCAAGGTACTGAAGTCCCAGGCCGAGATCCCGGAAGCCTTCCGGAAGTTCGTCCACATTCAGCTTTGCCTGCATCGGGCGGCGAAGCAGGTCACGCAGATAGTTGAACAGGATTTTTGCGATAGGATCCGTAATGTATTTCCCCATACTTGAATTTTAAAGTGCGCTGTTCCGCTTAAGGAAATGCTGATTTATTTCCTTGAGCGGGCTTTGCCTCCGCAGACTCCCCCGGCAGGGGAATGATTCCTCCTGCACTCTCATTGTTATTTCAATGAGATATAATGAGGGGGTTCGGGGGAAATCATTTCCCCCGGCGGGGTTTGGGGCGGAGCCCCAATTAATCA
>JAISBT010000043.1 GCA_031266055.1 Deltaproteobacteria bacterium | reverse complement strand
TGATTAATTGGGGCTCCGCCCCAAACCCCGCCGGGGGAAATGATTTCCCCCGAACCCCCTCATTATATCTCATTGAAATAACAATGAGAGTGCAGGAGGAATCATTCCCCTGCCGGGGGTGTCTGCGGAGGCAAAGCCCACTCAAAAAAATAAATCAGCGTTTCCTTAACTATAAATGCTAAATCTCTGTGGTTTTTTCGACCAGAAACGTACCAAAGGGCCAAAGCCGGTTTGTGCAAAATAAAACAAGAATATTCTTGTAGTTTGCCTCCGACTGCGTTAAAAATTATATTACAATGTCGTAAACAGGCGGCTTCCTGAAAATGGAAAACGTTTTATGTGCAATTACATGCGTTGAATAAACTTTAGACTGTTGAATAAACTTTAGACTACGGAGTGTATATATGAAAAACATGAAAGCAATTATACCTGTGGCCGTGGCCGCCATTATATGGCTGCTGCCCGTGCCCGAGGGACTTACGGTAAACGCCATGCGTTATCTGGGTATTTTCCTCGCGGTCATCCTGGCCCTCATTCTGGAACCGCTGCCCAACTCGGCGGTCGGCCTCATTGGCTGCACCCTGGCCGCCGCATTGCAGCTTGTGCCCCTGGCGGACGGAAAACCGGCCGGCCTGGGCGGGTCGCTGAGCTGGGCTTTGTCCGGTTTTGTGGACAGCACCGTATGGCTGATATTTGTGGCCTACATGTTTGCCATGGGTTATGAAAAAACCGGCCTGGGCAAGCGCATTGCTCTTCTGCTCATGAAAAAACTGGGCGGCAAAGCCCTGGGTCTGGGCTTCGCCACCGCCTTCGCCGACCTCGCCCTCGCTCCGTTTATCCCTTCCAACACAGCGCGCAGCGCCGGTTCTGTGTATCCGGTAATAAAAAATATTCCGCCCATGTATGGATCGCTGCCGGAAAAAGACCCGCGTAAAATCGGCGCTTACCTGATGTGGATTTGCATCGCCACCACTTCGGTCACCAGTTCCCTGTTCCTGACCGGCCTCGCCCCGAACCTGCTGGCTCTTTCCCTGATCGGCAAGGCTCCGAACGTGGAGGCCGCCCAGGTGGCCATCAACTGGACGGACTGGTTCATATGCGTCCTGCCCGTCGGCGTCATCCTGTTCCTCCTGGTGCCCATACTCACTTATATTATTTACCCGCCCACCCAGAAAGTTTTCGCCGAAACTCCCAAATGGGCGGCCGCCGAACTTCAGAAGCTCGGCCCCATCACCACCAAGGAAATAACCATGCTGCTCATGGCCCTCGTCGCCCTGGGCCTGTGGATTTTCGGCGGGAGCCTGCTCAATGCGACCACGGTCGCCCTGGTGGTGCTCTGCCTGATGATTGTGCTGAACGTCATCAGTTGGGATGACGTGATCTCCAACAAAAGCGCCTGGAATACCCTGACCTGGTTCGCCACCCTGGTGGCCATGGCCTCCGGCTTGGCCCGCGTGGGCTTTCTCAAATGGCTCGGCGCCATCTTTGCCGGCTACCTCGGCGGAGCTTCCATGTTCGTGATTATGTTCGGACTGCTGGCTTTCTTCTACTTCTCGCACTACTTCTTCGCCAGCCTGACCGCGCACACCACGGCCATCATGCCCGTGCTGCTGGCCACCGGCGCCGCCGTTCCCGGCATGGACATGCGCCTGCTCGGCATGATGCTTGCCGGCAGCCTCGGCATCATGGGCATACTCACTCCTTACGGCACAGGCCCCAGCCCGGTTTACTACAACACCGGCTACATCGAAAAGAAGACGTTCTGGATTTTCGGCTCGGTATTCGGTTTCATTTTCTTCGCCGTGTATGCGATTTTTGCCATGTTCTGGTTCCCGTCAGCCCTGGCGATGTAATCGGCCCTGAAAAACCATATGGGGAACGTCTCATGTGTTAAAGCAATTTGATCTTGAGACGTTCCCTTAAGGCGCTTCACGGCGAAACATCGCTGCTTTCTTCATCCGTAAGCTGCTGCGCAGCAACGGCTGAAGCAAGCTTCGCCTGCGCCTGCGGGACGCAATTTTTATCTGAAATCCGAATAAGGACAAAAACATGCCGTATGAACTAGCCTATGGAAAGGGCGTTCTGAGTTTTGACCTGCCTCCGGGGGTCACGCCGCAGGTAATCCGCCCCGCCAATATCAAAGGACTGCCCGACCCGCTGAATGAAACCCGCAAAGCGCTGCAAAACCCCACCGGAACCCCGCCGCTGCTGGAACTCCTGCGGATGAAAAAACCCAAAAACCTGGTTCTGGTGGTCAACGACATCACCCGTCCCACCCCTTATGCCACGCTTTTTCCCCCCCTGCTGGAAATCTTCGCCGCCGCGGGCATCAAAGATGAACAAATAACCCTGCTTATTGCCGCCGGCATCCACGACGCCCATACTGACGAACAAAACAGGCAGATATACGGCGAAGACATTATAAAACGCTTCAAAATCGTGTGCCACGACGCCGGCGACGACGCTTCTCTTGCCTATGTGGGGCGTTTTGCTTCAGGATACGACTTTACCGTCAACAAACTTGCCCTGGAAGCGGATTTTCTTCTTTCCCTCGGCGTGATCATGCCGCATTATTTCGCCGGATATTCCGGCGGGAGAAAATCCATCCTGCCGGGCCTCGCCGGCAGAAAAACCGTGGAAAACAACCACGCCCGCATGGTCGAAATCATGGATCACCTGCCGCCCATTGACGAAAACCCCGTCAGTACGGAAATGATCGGCGCGGCCAAACAAATCGGCCTGGACTTTATCCTGAACGTGGTGGTCAACGATGTCCAGGAACCGATCATGATCACCGCCGGCGAGGTGGAAAAAGCCTGGAGAGCGGGGGTGGACGTATCCGCCTCCCTGTTCGAGGTGCCTTTTGACGAACAGGCGGACATTTGCGTGACCTGCGCCTCCGGACACCCGCGTGACATCAATGCTTATCAGGCCCAGAAAGCCCTTGACCACGCGGATCACCTCACGCGGCCGGGTGGAACCATCATCCTGGCCATGGCCTGCCCCGCCGGGTACGGAGAACACGTGTTTGAAGAATGGATGCGCCGCAAGTGGCCGCCCCGCAAAGTTATGGACGAAATCAAAAAGCATTTTGTCCTGGGCGGACATAAAGCCTACGGCTATGCCAAGGTGGCGGCTGAAAAAGAAGTTTCCATGATCACGGATATGGACGAAGAACTGGTCGCCTTGCTCTATGCCAGAAAATTTTCCACCGTGCAGCAGGCGGTGGATGCCGCCTGTTCCAAATATGGACCCGGCGCCAAATGGGCTTACATGCCTGAAGGCAGCCTGTCCCTGCCCGTACGCCGCAGCGTTAAAATATAAACCGTATTGGAGGCGCAAAGAATGAGAACCATACAAGCGGATGAAATAACAAAAGCCGTGCGGAATTTGTGCATGCATTCCAACCGCTACTGTCCTGAAGACGTAAAAAAGGCGCTTGCCGCCGGAGCGGCTGAAGAAGAAGCTCCCACGGCAAAGGAAGTTTTCCGCCAGCTTATGGAAAACATTGATCTTGCCGCAAAAACCGGCGTGCCGCTTTGCCAGGACACCGGACTTGCCGTTCTTTTTGTGGAACTCGGGCAGGACGCGCACGTGCAGGGCAGCCTGCACGACGCTTTGAATGAAGGCGTCCGCCAGGGCTACAAGGACGGGTTTCTCCGCAAATCCGCCTGTGACCCCTTTACCCGTAAAAATACCGGCGACAACACCCCGGCGGTCATCCACTACGATATAGTGCCGGGCGATAAAATCCATATCGCCCTTATGGCGAAAGGCGGCGGCTCCGAAAACATGTCCAGGGTCACCATGCTCGCCCCCTCTGACGGCTGGGCCGGAGTGAAAAAATTCGTGCTGACCCGCGTGGCCGAAGCGCGCTCCAACCCATGTCCGCCCATAATCATTGGCGTCGGTATGGGCGGAACTTTTGATTACTCGGCCAAACTGGCCAAAAAAGCCATGCTGCGCAAACTTGACGATATAAATCCCGATCCGGATCTGGCGGCCAAAGAAAAAGAACTGCTGGAACTGGTCAACCGTCTCGGCATAGGCCCCATGGGTCTTGGCGGAAAAACAACCTGCCTGGCCGTCAAAATGCTTGTAACGCCATGCCATATTGCCAGCCTGCCCCTGGCCGTAAACATTCAATGCCACTCCGCCAGACACGAGGAGGTAATAATCTGATGGCCCAATATGAACTTACCGCGCCCATTTCGGATGAAGACGCCCGCAAATTGCGCTCCGGCGATGTGGTCTTCCTGAGCGGCACCATCTATACCGCCCGTGACGCCGCCCATAAAAAACTCTGCGACCTGCTGGACGAAGGCAAGCCCCTGCCTATGGAACTGCAAGGCGCCGTCATCTACTATGTAGGGCCGACCCCCCCGCCCCCCGGTTATGTGATCGGCGCGGCCGGCCCCACCACCAGCTACCGCATGGACGCCTTCGCCCCGCGTCTGCATTCGCTCGGGGTTAAAGCCAGCATAGGCAAAGGCATACGCAACGAGGCCGTGAAACAATCCCTCAAAGATCACGGCGCCGTTTACTTCGGCGCCACCGGCGGGGCAGGCGCCCTGCTCGGCACCTGCATCAAGGAAGCCGAGGTCATCGCCTTCCCGGAAATGGGGCCGGAAGCCCTGCGCCGCCTGAGGGTGGAAAAACTCCCCCTCCTGGTCATCAACGATTCGGTGGGCGGTGAATTATACGTCCAGCCGAATCTTGAAGCCGTCGGACTGTAACCGTGTCACACTTAAAACTTCGCTCCGCGCGACAATAGTACCATGTCACGCTTGAAACTTCGCTTCGCTCCGTTTGAAGTGTGAAGATCGCTTCACCGGAAAGCGCGGTTTCCGGCTCGCTCCGCCGCCTTAAGGCGGCGCGCCGGGTTTGTTCACCCGGCGGCCGGAACAGTTCAGCTTTTCAAAGGTGAACTGTTCCGGCCTGAACGATAAAAATTCCGCGCCAACGGGGATATACGGACACTTCCCCGCCCGGCGCCTGTTCATCACTTTTATGCATCTGGAGGAGTATAGTGCAAATTATCAACACCGATTTAGCCATCGTAGGGGCCGGAGGAGCGGGGATACGCGCGGCCATAGCGGCGGCGGAAAAAAACCCGAACTTGCGCGTTGCCCTTATTTCCAAGGTATACCCGATGCGCAGCCACACGGTTGCCGCCGAAGGGGGTTCCGCCGGCGTGGTACAACCCCACGACAGCTTTGATTTACATTTTAACGATACGGTTTCCGGAGGCGACTGGCTCTGCGAACAGGATGTTGTGGAATATTTCGTGCAGCACTGTCCGACGGAAATGACCCAGCTTGAGCAATGGGGCTGCCCATGGAGCCGTAAACCCGACGGGGCCATCAACGTGCGCGCTTTCGGCGGCATGAAGGTTGAACGTACCTGGTTTGCCGCTGACAAAAGCGGGTTTCACATCCTGCATACGCTTTTTCAAACTTCCATGAAATATCCGCAAATAATCCGCCTGGACGAATTTTTCGTTCTGGATCTGCTGGTTGACGAGGGACGGGTCTGCGGAGTGGTCGCCATCAACATGATGGAAGGCGAACTCACGCTGGTGCGGGCAAACGCCGTGGTCATGGCTACCGGCGGCGCCGCCCGCGTCTACCGTTACAACACCAACGCCAGCATCGTCACCGGCGAAGGCATGGGGATGTGCTTCAAGCACGGAGTTCCCCTGCGCGACATGGAATTTGTGCAGTATCACCCGACCGGACTGCCCGGTTCCGGCATCCTCATCACCGAAGCCTCACGCGGAGAAGGCGGCATTCTCGTCAACAAAGACGGCTACCGTTATTTGCAGGATTACGGCCTAGGCCCGGAAACGCCGCTGGGCGAACCCAAAAACAAATATATGGAATTAGGGCCGCGTGACAAGGTGTCGCAGGCTTTCTGGCATGAATGGCGCGCCGGAAGAACCATCCCCACTCCGCGCGGCGACGTGGTCAATCTGGATTTACGCCACCTGGGGCCGAAAAAACTGGCCGAACGCCTGCCCTTTATCTGCGAACTGGCCAAACTGTATATGGGCGTTGATCCGGTTTACGAACCCATTCCCGTACGCCCGACCGCCCATTACACCATGGGCGGCATCGAGACAAACAGCGGCTGCGAAACGCGCCTCAAGGGACTTTTCGCCGCCGGCGAATGTTCGTCTGTGGGCATGCACGGCGCAAACCGCCTGGGTTCCAATTCTCTGGCGGAATTGACCGTGTTCGGCAAACTCGCCGGAGAAAACGCGGCGGAACGCTGCGTCGAAACCGCGGCCGCCTCCGACGCTGTGCTGGAAGCCCAGGCTGCGGACGTGGAAAAAGGACTGAAGGCGCTTATGAAGCAGAAAGGCAAGGAGAACTGGTCGGTTATCCGCGATGAAATGGGCCTGTCCATGGAAGAAGGCTGCGGCATATACCGTACCGAAGAACTGATGCGGAAAACCTGCGCCAAACTGGCTGAACTCAAAGAGCGCATCAAAAAAGTCAGCGTCACGGATCAGGGCAGCGTCTTCAATACCGATATCCTGTCCCTGATTGAAATCAGCAACGGGCTGGAAATTGCCGAATGCATGGCGCATTCCGCTCTCAACCGCCGGGAATCGCGCGGCGCCCACCAGCGTCTTGACCCTGGTTGCGACAAACGTGACGACGAGCATTTTCTGAAGCACTCGCTTGCTTATTACGAACCGTCAGGCGCACCGCGTATTGAATACAGCGATGTAAAAATCACCAAGCTACCTCCGGCGCAACGCGTCTATGGCGCCGCCGGCGATGCGCAGGCCGAGAAGAAATAAGGAGGCACGGCAAATATGAAAATAATGAAACTTACCATTGCGCGCTATAACCCTGAGCAGGACACCGCGCCTCATTTTGAGGATTTCCGCGTGCCCTACGACAGCCAAACCTCGCTTTTAAGCGCGCTGGCCTTTACCAAAGACACCCTGTCCCCGGATCTGTCCTTTCGCAGTTCCTGCCGCATGGCCATTTGCGGTTCCTGCGGGCTGACGGTTGACGGCATACCGAAGCTGGCCTGCAAAACCTTCCTGCGCGACTATGCGCATAACGGGAAAATGACTCTGGAGGCTTTGGGCAATTTCCCTGTGGAACGCGATCTCGTGGTCGACCTGACGCACTTTCTGGAATGTATCGAAGCCTTGAAACCCTATATCATCGGCAACGAACGCAAGCCCGCCGACGGCCCCAACACGCAGACCCCGGAGCAGATGGAAAAATATCACCAATTTGCCAACTGCATAAACTGCGGGCTGTGCTACGCGGCCTGCCCGCAATTCGGGTTAAACCCGGAATTTAAAGGCCCGGCGGCCATAGCCCTTGCCTATCGTTACCTGCTGGACAACCGCGACAACGGCAAAAAAGAACGCATGCCGGTATTGAACGGAGCTGACGGAGTATGGAACTGCACTTTCGTCGGCTTTTGCTCCGATGTCTGCCCCAAGCATGTGGATCCCGCCGCCGCCATACAACAGTGCAAAGTTGAAAGCGCCCTGGATTTCACGCGCTCTGTCGTCACCTGCCAAAAAGAAAAAGAGGTGCGCTGATGAGTACCAACCGTAAGCCTTATATACGTGAAATGCACTCAAACTGGTGGCGCAAGCAGCCTTTTTACAGCTTTTACATGCTCAGAGAACTGACGGCCATTCCGGCGGTATGGTTCAGCATTCTGCTGATCTACGGTTTATCCGCGCTTAAAAAAGGCCCGGCCGACTGGATCGCTTTTGTGGATTTCCTGAGTAACCCTATTGTGCTGATTATCAACCTGGTGGCTTTCATGGCGGCTTTCCTGCATACGAAAACCTGGTTCGAACTGGCGCCCAAAGCTTCCCGCAGGGCAAAAGGGAAAGAATGCTGCCTGACGATCGCTCTGTGGGTCGTAACCGTCATTGTCACGCTCGTTTTGCTGTTCTTGGCGTTTTAAAAGGAGATTGCCATGGAAAACTTGTCCAACAAACGTTCCGACGAACCCGTCTTCTGGGGACTGTTCAGCGCAGGCGGCATGTGGAGCGCCATTTTCGCGCCGGCGGCAATCCTGATTATCTGTTTTCTGATACCTCTGGGAGTGCTTGACGACTCGACAGCCTATGCCAAAATGCAAACCTTCAGCCGCAGCATCCCGGGCAGAATTTTCATTCTCCTGCTGATTGTCCTGCCGCTCTGGTGCGGAATGCATCGTATTCATCACTGTCTGCACGACATGAAAATACACGGCCTGGCTCTCAAATGGCTCTGTTACGGCTTGGCCGCCTCCTTAACCGTAGTTACCCTGTTCCTGGTCTTCTCCTGATCGGACGCCCCTGAAATCAGCATTTCATGCTGATTTCAGGGGTAAGCCGCCTATGTAACCAGTCCCAAAAGGGACAATATACTTGTGACGCACTCCGCAATCT
Source organism: Deltaproteobacteria bacterium (assembly GCA_031266055.1). Classification (GTDB taxonomy): domain Bacteria; phylum Desulfobacterota; class Desulfovibrionia; order Desulfovibrionales; family Desulfovibrionaceae; genus WRHT01. Next base: position 5,159 of record JAISBT010000043.1, on the reverse strand, counting down.
TGCTGGTGGCCTATGGGACGGCCGAAGCACACCACGCTGAAAGCCTCGGTCTTTTCGAACAAAAAGTACGCCGGAATTTTCCCGAAACCTGCGTGCGCCGGGCTTTTACCTCTCCCCGCGTCCGCAAGCAACTTACGGCCTCCGGGAAAAGCGCCGACTCCGTCCATGAAGCGCTGGCCAGGCTCCGCCTGGAAAACTTTACGCACATTACGGTGCAATCGCTGCATCTGATCCCCGGCAGGGAATACCGGCGCATGCTGGAAGAAATCGGACTAGCGGCGCAAAGGGACGTCCAAGGCGCGCTTAAAGGCGATATTTCCGTCGGTTCGCCCCTGCTGAACAGCGAAGAGGATATTGAACAGGCCGCCGGAGCCCTGCTGCAAAGTCTGCCCGCCGAACGCGCCGGCAGCGATATTGCCCTCTGGATCGGGCATGGCTCGGGCCATGCGGGAAAAAATTTTTATGCGCTTCTGCAACAAAGCGCGCAAAAACTGGACAAAAATATCCTGATCGGAACCTTGGAGGAAGGGCTGGAACAAATATTGCCGGAAATACAAAAACGCGCCGCAAAAAAAATATGGCTGCTGCCGCTGCTGTCGGTCGCGGGAAAACATTCCCGTGAAGATATGGCCGGGACGCACGACGCTTCCTGGCGCAGCCGGCTTGAACTGAATAACTGCCGCTGCCTGCCGGTGGCGCGCGGACTCATTGAGTACCCGGCCTTTACAGACCTCTGGATACGGCATTTGCGGGAAGCGCGCTTAACGGCACATCAAGGCGTCCGCGCTTGAAACGCTTGTTTGCCGGTTCGCCTTTCACCCGCCTGCGAACACCTCGCGGCTTTGTGTTCCGGGGTGATCTGTACGGCACTCGACCGGACTTCTTTACTCCGTCTTTTTTCCGTCTGCTCCGGCCTCTTTTTTAGGAGTAATATCAATTTCATCCGGCTCGCTGGTGGCTTTTTTAAAATTCCTGATGGCCTTACCCATTCCGCTGCCGATTTCAGGAAGTTTTTTAGCTCCGAAAAGAACAACCACTACCAACAAAACAACCAAAATCTGGCTCATGCTCGGCATCATAATTATATCACCTTCCGCACAAAAAACAGGTTATCCCGATTCTATTACCATGTCACACTTAAAACTTCGCTTCGCTACGTTTGAAGTGTGAAGATCGCAAAACAAAAAACGCGGTTTTTGCTTTGCTCCGCCGTTTTACAAGCGCTTCGCTCCATGTCTTGCTCCGGCGGGAATGAATCCCACCTCGCGCCGGCGGCATGAGCCGCCGCGCCGCCAAATGGCGGCGGAGCAAGCCGGACTTCACGTCCGACGTAGCGATATATGGTTCAAAATACAGCGCGCTACAAAGGCTTGTTCTCCGGCACATTCAACCCGGCCAGGACAGCGTTTACAGCCGCCATGCGGCTTTCTGCGGTATTGTCGGCCAGGGAAGAACTGCTTTCCACTATCAGGCCGCCGGGAGTTATGGAAGGATCCGCCTTTACGCGCCAGCTTTCAAGGCCGGGACGTCCGGCGCTGCCCAAGCTTATAATGTCCTCCATGCAGGCTTCATCTTCCGGGTTGACGCGCACGTCAAAATTGCGGCTGTCCTCCAGGGACTGCACTGCCTGCAGATAAAGAGCCTCCAGAATTTTCCCGCGCTCTTCACTCAGGGTAACGGCAAAAGCCTTTTCCACCGCAAGGCGCACCAAGGCCGCCAAATCATCGCGCCAAGCCGCGCTTAGCCTGGGCGCTTCTTCCCGGATGGCGGCAAGCACAGCGGAAACCGCCTCTCCAAGGGAGCGGCGCGCTTCTTCCAACTCTATCGCCGCCTTTTTTATCCCTTCGGCATAGCCTTCTTCATAAGCCTTGTCCCGTATGCCGGAAGCTTCAGCTTCAGCCCGCGCGACAATTTCTCCGGCTTTTTCCGCGGCTTTTGCACGCACTCTGGCAAGGTATGCGCTCTCGTCCCCGGCATCCCAGGCGCGAGAGCGGGCGTCTTCCACATCGTGCAGCTCGGTTATGCGGTTGCCCATAAAAATGCGCCCCCACTTCGGAGAATCCGCTCCGCGCCCTTGTTCATCCGCCATCAATTTTATCCTTATTACAGATTTCCATGCGGAAATCTGAACATCAGCCGGACGGCTGATGCCGCCGCGAAGCGGCGGGAGTCAACCGAAAACCACGTTTTTCGCTTGACGATCCTCCGCAGGGAAAAGTTTACTTTTCAATGCGGATATCCGCCAGGCCCGCGTTCTTCAATTTCCATCCCACAAACCCATCGCTGCTGCCCCGGCTGATGATAATCCGCCCCTCGGCCTCAAGCTTGCGCACAATACGGATAATATTCTGCTGCGCGGATTCCACGTCGGACAGACGCGTCGGCCCCATGATTTCCAAATCTTCCCTGACCATGGAAGAAGCGCGTTCCGACATATTGTGAAAGAACATGTCGCGCAAATCCTCGGAAGAACCGCGCAGAGCCATGGTAAGGTCTTCGTTGGAAATTTCCTTGAGCATTTCGCGAATGGCACGGTCGTCCAAAGATTTGACATCTTCGAAAACAAACATAAGGGCACGGATGTCCTCGGCCATTTGCGGAGATTCTTCCTCGATTTCCGCCAGCACTTCCTCTTCCGTGGCGCGATCCACAGAGTTGAGTATTTCGGCTACCGCCTGCACCCCGCCAACTTTTCTTCCTTCTTTTCCGCCCATGGCTATCAACTGACTTTGTAAAACTTTATCCACCGCAAGCAGCATATCTTCCGGCACCGCCTCCAGCTTGGCAAGACGCATAAGCACTTCCGTGCGCACGCCCGGCGGCAGGCTGGAGAACAATGCCCCGGCATTCTCCGGGGACAGGTGCCCCATAATCAAAGAAAGCGTTTGCGGATGTTCGTTACGTAAAATCTGCGCCAGAATCTTCGGGTTTACCCCGTCAAGTTCGCGGAAAGGCTGCGCGGACTCGTCCAGACCGAGCAAATCGGAAATATACTTGGCCGTGTCGTTGTCCACATTGGCCAGCAGAAGCTTGCGCACGGCATCGGCTCCGCCGCGTACAATCTGCTGCCCGGTAACCAGCGCGTGGTGATACTCGCGCAGAACGCTTTCCACCGTTTCCTTCGGGATAGCGCCCAGTTCAGCCATGGCTTTGGAAACAGCGACTATTTCCTGACGCTCCATACGTTTGAAAATATCCGCCGCAAACCGCTCGCCCATTGCCAGAAGAAGCACCGCGGTTTTTTGCGCCCCATTAAGTTCCGCGGGTTTGTCTGTTTTTTGCGACACTTTCCTTCTCCGCCTTGAGCAGTTTAATGCTGTTTTACCGCCAGTAAAGCACGCTTGAAGCCGGGAGCGGCGCGCCTGATTACTTCCTCGCCCACGCAAAAAGCCAGGCGGAAGTACCCGGGCAGGCCAAAGCCGCGGCCCGGTACCGCCAGGATCAGCTCATCAGCCAGAAGTTCCACAAAAGCCGCGTCATCGCCGCCCGGAGCCTTGGGGAAAAAGTAGAAAGCTCCTTTGGGGCTGGTGAATTCATATCCGGCATCCGCGAGGGCCGCGGCCATAACCGTGCGGCGTTTTGCGTACACGCTCAGATCCGCTTGCTTGCCGATAGCGTATTTAAGCAGCTTCTGGCCTACCACCGGCGCGTTGACAAAGCCCAAAACGCGGCTGGCCATGATTACCCCGCCCATAAAAACGTTTTTGTCCGGCATGCTGTTTGCCGCTACAAGATAACCCAGCCGCTCCCCAGGCAGGGATAAACTTTTGGAAAAAGAAGAAACGGCCACGGAATATTCATATAAAGGCAGCACGGAGGGAACCGCCGTACCCTCAAAAGCCAGAAACCGGTACGGTTCATCCAGCGCAAGAAAAACGGGACGTCCGTTTTCCGCGCTTTTACGGCGCAAAACCGCGGCCAGGCTGGTAAGTTCGGCTTCGCTGTATATCTGCCCGGTGGGATTATTCGGCGAATTGATCAACATGACGCGCGTTTTTTTGGTAATCGCGGCTTCAATGGCCGGCACATCCAGGGAAAAATCCGCTTTGGCGGGCACGGCTTTAAAAATTCCCCCAAAATTCGCGGCATAAAAACCATAATCCACAAAGTAGGGCAAAACTCCCAAAACCTCGTCCCCCGGCTCCAGCACGGCGCGTAAAAAGGAGTTCATGGCGCCGGCAGCTCCGCCGGCAAGCATGACATCAGAGGGTTCCACCCGCACGCCCTGCTCTCTGGTCAGTTCCCCGGCCAAAAGTTCAAGCGCCCAGGGAAAACCGGCATTGGGCATATAGCCGAAAGCAAAAGGCTGATCCGCCTCTCGGGCAATGGCCCGCATACCTTCAGCCACTTCCGCGGGCGGCGGCAGATCCGGGTTACCCAGGCTGAAATCGCAGACTTTGTCCGCGCCATGCTCCAGCTTGAGCTTGATTCCGGCTTCAAACATACGCCTGATCATGGAAGACTGGCCTGCGTAACCCGCAAACTCGCGTGACAGAACCCCGCTCATGGCAACTCCTTAACATGTTGAAATACTACGGCGGCCCAGGCTCTTGCATGGGACGCCCCTTCCCCGCTTATGCTCCGGTATGTCCAAAAGCTCCGCTGCCTCGCCCAGTATCGCTCAATTTTCCGGTTTTGGCAAACAGCGGGCGGAAAAACGGCTGAAAAAGCAGTTGCGCGATGCGTTCACCCCGCCTGACGCTTTTCTCTTCTTTACCGGTATTTAATAAATACACCATAATCTCGCCGCGGTAGTCCGGGTCTATAACGCCAACCCCCTGCGCCACCGTCAGCCCCTGCGCCGCGCCAAGGCCGCTGCGGGAGTAAACGAAACCGGCCACGCCGGGAGTTTCCACCTGAATGGCCATGCCGGTATGGACAAGGGCGCGCTCGCCGGGCGCAATCTTGCACAGAGGATCATCTTCCGGCAGGCAGGCGCGCAGGTCAAAACCGGCGGAACCGGAGGTGGCGGCCGTTGGGCCGCCTTCAGAATACAGTTCTTCCGCCCGGTCAAAAAAAACAATCCGTACATTTATTTCAGGCATTTTCATAACCAAGTTAATTTTAAGACGCTCCCTTAAGGCGCTTTACGGCTGAAGCAGGTTTCGCCCACGCCTGCGGGGCGGGCGGCGGTGCCCGCCGCCAGAGCATTTCAACAT
>JAISBT010000156.1 GCA_031266055.1 Deltaproteobacteria bacterium | reverse complement strand
TGCTTTGCGATCTTATCGCTTAAAACGAAGCGCATGCGTAGTTTTAAGCGATACATGGCACTAGCAAGAGGGTACGGATCAGCATATACACCGGCAGGACAAAAAGAATGCTGTCCAGCCTGTCCATAAACCCGCCGTGACCGGGAACAAGATTGCTGGAGTCTTTGACCTTGCAGCGGCGTTTAAGGGCGGATTCGAAAAAATCGCCCAGTTGGGCTGTAATACTCAAAATCAGGCCGAGCAAGGCAAAGTGCAGCGCTGAAAGGGCTTCCAATCCGGGAATATTTACCAGACAACCGTATGCCGAAAGCAGGATCATGCTGGCGCAAAGCCCGCCCAGAGCGCCTTCCAGGCTTTTTTTAGGGCTTATTTTGGGCCAGATCCTGCGCCGGCCCAGCAAGCTCCCGGCATAGTAAGCTCCTGTATCTGAACCGACAGCGGCGAGCAGCGCCAGCACCTGTTCGGAAAAACTCAGATGAAAAGCCAATTGCAGGCATGTGGGGATATAGATGACGCCGAAAACCAACAGCGCCCCGTCAGATAAATCGGCAGCGGAGGAGCGCTTTTCATCGGCGCAGCCATAAGTGAATAAAAAACGCAACGCCGCGTAAAAAGACAGGAATCCCAGCAAGACCAGCGGAGCGGACGGCCCGAAGCCAAACGCGTCGTAAAAACAAAGAAAAACGCCGGTAAGAAGGCCGGCGGCTTTATCCGGCAATCTGGAGCAGCCGGGCCAGAACATTTGGTAGAATTCCCACAAAGCCAGAGCGGCGGCAATGCCGGCAAACGCCCGCAACGTCCAGCCCCCGGCAAAAAGACAGGCCAGCAACGCGGCAAACATGGTGACGCCGCTGAGAATGCGTTTTATATGGGTTGCGCCCAAAGCCATAACTATATTGCCATATCGGTATTATAACCCGCCAAAACGGCGGCTTCGCCCGCTGAACTCCCGCAACGCCGCGTCTAAGTCAGCTTCTTCAAAATCAGGCCAGAGCGTGGACGTAAAATAAAATTCACTATATGCGCCTTGATAAAGCAAAAAATTACTGATTCTCTGCTCTCCGCTTGTCCGGATGACCAGATCCGGATCCGGCTGCCCGGCGCTGTACAGATAATTGCTTAAAATCTCCGGGGTTAAATTTTCCGGGCTTCCTCCTGCGTCCATATACTTGCGGAAGGCCATAACGATTTCGTCACGCCCGGAATAATTCAGAGCCAGATTCAGGTGCATGCTTTGGTTGGATGCGCATTTGCGCATTACATAAGATAAGGCTTTACGCGGAGCCAGAGGCAGGGCTTCCGCATCGCCGAAAACATGCAGCCTGATATCGTGTTCCAGCAGAGCGGGCAATTCAAGCTTTAAAAAATCCGCCAGCAGGCCAAAAAGAAAACTGATTTCTTCTTTGGGCCGCGTCCAGTTCTCCTTGGAGAAGCTGTATAAAGTAAGATGCCTGATTCCTTTTTTGCGGCAAGCTGTAACTATGCGGCGCACCGCCGCCGCTCCGGCCTTATGGCCTTCGCTGCGCGCAAGAGAGCGTTTTGCGGCCCAGCGCCCGTTACCGTCCATAATAATGGCAATGTGCCCAGGCAACCCGGAAGTTGAAGCGCTGTTTGTCAATCTCTGTTCCTTACAACATTTAACGCTTGAGGTGCTCCTTACGGCAGGCGTAAAGCAGCCTTTCCCGTATACCTAAAAAGAATTGCCGGTATGGCGGAATTTATCCCGGGCTTCGACAACTTTTACGACATAGTCCCGGGTTTCCTGGCTGGGCAAAGAACGCACCAACGCGTTATAAAGCTGATCCGGGCTGAGGCTGTTAATTTTGGCAATAGCCTTTTCGCGATTGCGCCCAAAGGAACGGAGCACCGCCCCCGGGCCGCCGTTATAGGCGGCAATGATGCACAGCTCGCGCGAAATATGGTTGCTGACCTCATTAAAATATCTATTGTGCAGCAAATACAAATAAGCCGTCCCGTAACGTATATTCTGCTCCGGAGTGAACAGCAGCTCCCTGCCCGGAATGGCGTACTTGCCGGTCAGAAAAGCGTGTACTTCGCCCCCCGCTGTTTTTGGCACAACCTGCATAAGCCCCAGGGCATTGGCCACGCTTCTGGCTTTTGGGTTAAAACTGCTTTCCGTACGCATTATAGCGTAAACCAGGCTTGGAGGCAAAACATAATCGCTGGAATAACGTTCAACAAAGGTTCTGTACCTGGAAGCGGCTTCCAGGGAAACCAGGCTGAAGCCGAGCGTGTTGCGGCGGGTGTCTTGCAGCCAGGCCGCAAGCTCAATGCGATCCAGGCGGCACTGCGGGCTTGTGAAGTCCGGAAAATACAAGCTGCCGGCAGTTGAAAACAAAGCATGCTCCGGCACGGCCTCCAGCGGATCGGCAGTATTTTTCAGATCCGCAAACAAGGTCTCCACTGTCTGCTCGCCGGTGGCGATGCGCTTAAGCTGATCCGCGTCATAAGGCGCCTGCGGCCCGCCCAGAACAACGTCGGTAAGCTGCGGAACCGGAACAACCCTGGCCTGCGTACGCAGGACAGGCTGGCCGTTTTGCATGGCCAGCAAAGAAAAACGCGGCCCCGGAGCAATTTCTCCGTACCAGGATGAAAAAAATTCTCCCTGTACACGCTTGGGGACGCTGGTCGCAAAACCGACCGGAACAATTTTAAATGCCACGCGCCAGTTGTCCGCATCCGTAACCGCCGGCTCCGAGCGCACCGGCCAGGATGGCGCCTCCGGATTATCAGCCGCATGCGCCGGATTTTTCCACAGATCGCTTGTGTTTAAAGCCTGAAGCGGCACCCGGATGCTGTACCTCGCCTGCCCAAAATCCGCATGCAGCCATAAATTGAATAAAAACGCCATGGTGCAGACCGGCAAGGCCAACACGCAAAGGAGGCGCGGGCGCAAGCCGGACAACAAGGGCAAAAACCGCCCCGCAGGCTTGCCTGAACTCTTGCCCGCAACGGAAGCGAAGATTTTACAAAAGAAAGCTGAACCGCCCGAAAGATCAGATAAGGCTGCTTTGAGAGCCGCAATTTTGCCTGCGCAAACAGTATGCATACACGGTCTTACCATATCGGAATTCATCTTTGAACTTTTGTTCCTTGTTCCCCGAGGAAGGTTCCTATAGTCAAGAATTTTTCTAGATTTAGCAAGGGCCAAAATACTAATTTTGCCGTTTTTCCGGTAAATATTTTTATGCAAACATGATGCCAAAAATCAGGGCTGCTTTTTCTTTCCACTTGACCGCGCGGCGCCGAAAGATGCATCCCGTGGGGTTATCTTCAATAAACTTACGGATTATATGCTTTTCCTGAATCGGCAAAGTAGTATTTGCCTCATCTCTCAAATTCATATAATTGAGTTTTCAAAATTCGTCAAAAATTTGGATAAAAAAATGCAAGCTGAAGATACACCCGCCCTGAGTAAAGAAGAAATAAACCGCCTCCCTCTTTTCAGCTATAACCGGAACATTGTCCAGGTCGCGGACAGGGAAACTTTTGATCTTGCTCTTGATCGCCTCAGCCGGGAAACCATTCTGGGTTTTGATACGGAAACCCGGCCAAGCTTTCGCAAGGGATCCACGCACAGTCCGGCCCTGCTCCAGCTTGCCTGCGGCGATGCGGTTTATTTGTTTTTGCTGCGCCAATTGCAGTTTGGCCCGGAACTGGCGGGCATTCTGGCCGACCCCGGCATCATCAAGGCCGGCGTTGCCATACAGGACGACATGCGCTGTTTAGCCGCTTTATATCCTTTTGAAGCGGACGGAGCCATAGATTTGAGTATACTGGCCCGCAAAAACGGCCTGCGGGTTTACGGGCTGCGGCCGATGGCCGCGGAACTTTTGCGCTTGCGCATATCCAAATCCGCCCGCTGCTCCAATTGGGAAAAACAACCTCTCACTCCGCGGCAAATCAGCTACGCTTCCACTGATGCCTGGATCAGCAGGGAAATTTATCTGCGTATGCTGGCCCTCGGCTTTAACCTGCGCTAAGGAAAATCCATATGAATGTTCTTTCTTCTTTGAGGGAGGCCGTGAGCTCAATTTTGGACATTGCCCTGCATGTGGATGCCTATCTTTTCCCTCTGGTGCAAGAATATGGCGAACTGGTTTATCTTCTGCTCTTTATTGTCATTTTCTGCGAAACCGGACTGGTGGTGACCCCTTTTCTGCCCGGAGACTCGCTGCTTTTTGTCGCCGGAACTCTGGCCGGGGCAGGGCAGCTTTCTTACCCCCTGCTGCTTGTCCTTATTTTTGGAGCGGCGGTTCTGGGAGATATGGCGAACTATACCTTTGGGAGTTACCTCGGGCACAAGGCTTTTGAAAAAGACTACCGTCTGCTGAAGCGCAAACACCTGCTTGCAGCCCAGGCCTTTTATGACCGCCACGGCGGCAAAGCCATTATTCTGGCCCGCTTTGTGCCCATTATACGTACTTTTGCTCCTTTTGTGGCCGGAATTGCCAAAATGCACCGGGCGCGCTTCATCTTCTTCAATTTCACAGGCGCGGCCCTATGGGTATGCGGTCTGGTAAGCGTTGGTTATTTTTTGGGAAACCTTCCTTTTGCGCAAAACAATTTTTCTTTGATTATTTATGCCATCATTTTACTTTCTGTAATGCCGGTATTTTTTGAACTGTTACGCGGCTTCCTCGCCAATAAACGCCAGAGCGAAAAAAATACATAAACGCTGCCCGCGGGCAGCGTTTATGTCCGGCTGAAAGCCGCATTATCCTTTAATATTAGCGATGATCCCCTTATCGCCGTATGCCGCCGAAAGAATATCCTTGCTAAAATTATAGGTTGCGCTCATAGCCTTTCCGCTTGATTTTTTTTTGCTCCCCACAGAGCCGTTGTTAAGTTTGTCCAGGGTCTGCGTCACCACCTCAGCGCCGAATTTGGCCTTGCTGGCGGACACAATGGACGATTCCAAGCTTGCCATGTGTTTTCTCCTCCCTTTACATGATTGAAAATATCCCGCATAGGTTTCTTATCGGATGAACATTTTTATTGATTAGGGCATTTTGGCCTGGAGCAGCTATCATGCGCATATATATTGCATCTTCCTGGAAGCACCAGCACGCGGTTGAAATGCTCACTGAACGCCTGGAGGAAAGAGGGCACGAGGTATTGTCCTGGCTGCGCGAGGGGCGGCCGGAAGAAGCCTTTTTATCCAGGCTGGAACTTACAGCTTTTATCAATTCCGATGAAGGCAAAAGAATTTTCAATTTTTGCTCCTCTTCAGCCTGTACGGCGGACTTACTTATTTACCTCGGCCCTTCCGGATGTGATGCCTGGGCGGAGGCAGGCGCGGCCTTTGGCGCCGGCATTCCTGTGGTCGGGCTTCTGGCCAAAGCCGAAGAAGTTGGCCTGATGCGGCATATGGTGAGGAAATGGTACTCTTCGGTCAAAGATTTACTACTGGCTCTTGATCAAAAAAATATTACATAACTACATAATTTTATTGAATAAAAAAAATAGTGCTTGCAATATGCAAAACCGCATATTACAAGCAATGCCGTTGCTGAACGCTGAACGCTTAAAAATGCATATAAAACAGTACACTAGAGCATTTTAACCTTTTCAATGTTAAAATGCTCCAAACGCAAGCGTAAAATGCATAGCCGAGGAGTTGACCGTGACCCGTAAAGACCGTACCGAGGGCATATATAGCCGGCGTGAAGTATTGGACGAGGGCGAGCGCAAGCAGTTTTACCTGATTCAGCTCAAAGAGCTGCTTTCTTATGCCTACCGCTATTCTGAAGACGTAAAAAAACGCTTTGACCGCGCCCAGTTTAATGTGGACAAATTTAAAACTCTGGCTGACCTGAAACATATACCCCTTCTCAAGAAAAAAGAGCTTATTTTTCTGCAATCAATGGGGCCGCGCCTTGGCGGGCTTCTGACCAAAGATTTGGGCGAGCTGAAAAGAGTTTATCTGTCCCCGGGGCCTATTTTTGACCCGGAAGACCGGGTGGACGATTATTGGGGCTACACGGAGGCTTTTTATTCCATCGGCTTCCGTCCGGGCGACCTTGCCCAGATAACCCTGAACTATCATCTGGCGCCTGCCGGGCTTATTTTTGAAGAGCCGCTGCGTAATCTGGGCTGCGCGGTTATGCCCGCCGGGCCGGGCAATGCGCTGACCCAACTGGACATTATGCAAAAACTGCGCGTTTCCGGTTATATCGGCACGCCAAGCTACCTTTTACATCTGGCGCAAAAAGCCGAGGAAAAAGGCATAACTCCGCGAAAAGACTTATTTTTGGAAGTGGCTTTTGTTACCGGAGAAAAATTCTCTGAAAAAATCCGCTCGCAACTGGAAAAGAAATTTGACGTTATCATGCGTCAAGGCTACGGAACGGCCGATGTAGGCTGCATAGGCTATGAATGTTTCCACAAAAACGGTTTGCATATATCCAACCGGGTTTTTGTGGAAATTTGCCACCCGGACACGGGTATTCCGCTAAAGGACGGTGACGTGGGCGAAGTGGTGGTGACGGCCTTTAATAAAACTTACCCGCTTATCCGCCTGGCCACCGGCGACTTGTCTTACATAGACCGCCAGCCTTGCGCCTGCGGACGCACCAGCCCGCGCCTGGGCAATATTGTGGGAAGAGTTGACGCAACCGCGCGCATCAAAGGCATGTTTGTTTACCCGCACCAGGTTGAACAGGTAATGGCCCGCTTTGACGAAATCAAACGCTGGCAGATTGAAGTCACCAACCCCAACGGCATTGATGAAATGACCTTGTACGTTGAGGTCAGCAGTTTCAACCGGGAAGAGGAGTTATTGCACTTTTTCCGCGAACGCATACAATTGCGGCCGACCTTGCGGGTGCTTGAACCGGGGTCGCTGCCCCCGCAAGTACGCCTGATTGAAGATAAACGGGTATGGGACTAAATAAAAAAAAGCTTGCCTTAAACAGCGGATTTGGTTAAACCGTATTTTCATTGTGCCGGGGTAGCTCAGTTGGTAGAGCAGTGGACTGAAAATCCACGTGTGGGCAGTTCAATCCTGTCCCCCGGCACCATAAAAATCAAGGGTTTACAAGAATTGTAAACCCTTTTTTATTGAAATTTACTGCACACAAAATTTCATCAAAAATGATGAAAATTCATGGCTGACATGGGTGATTATGAACGCGAGGGGAGAGCGGCGGCAGATGAAAGCGAAGGGAGAACAGCGGCCGCTTTTTGTTGACTACCGTTCACGACATGAGCGTAAAACGCGCCGGTAGTAGAGATTGAACTATGTCCGAGTTGAGCGGAAACCGCCATCAAATCCGCTCCGGCCGCAAGCATTTGCGAAGCGGCCACATGCCGGATGTGGTACATTGGGAAGTGTTGCACTTGGGCGGCTTTAACAGCCCTACTCCATGCGTATCTGTAATTCGGTTCATCCGGTTAGAGCGTACTTTGCCTCATGAATAGCCATGATTCTGAGTTTGAAAAACTCTATGTCCCGATACCCATAGGCCATCCTTTTCAGCACCTTGATCTTGTTGTTTGTTCCTTCCATGCGCCCTGACGAGATAGGGTGTTCATACCAGTTCAAGATGCCGAATTTTAATCCTGCAAGGGTATTCGCCAC
>JAISBT010000100.1 GCA_031266055.1 Deltaproteobacteria bacterium | reverse complement strand
CGGACAAATACCAGCACGAAATTCATCAGCAACGTGGAGAACGGCAAGGATACCGCGCAACTTGGCAAAGTCCTGCTGCTCGTTCGCGTTCTGGACATGGGCACGCAACTCGTTGATCTTCGCGTCGGGGAACGGCAATGAGCGGCAAGAAAATTCTGGCCGTGCAATGGGATGGCGAAACCGTCGGCTATCTTTCCCCGCATCGCAGGGGCAATGTGGCCTTTGCATATGCGCCGGAATGGCTGGAGAAGCGCAATCAGCCGATTTCCCTTTCCCTGCCCTGTTCCGAGGAGCGTTTCAGCGCTCAAAAGAGTACCGCTTTTTTTGACAATCTGTTGCCTGAAGAAGGCGTGTACAAGAATTTGTGCCGGGAAGCCAGGCTTGATGAAGCGGATATCTACAATTTTTTGCGCTTGTTCGGGAAGGAATGTGCGGGGGCGCTCACCGTCTTCGAGGCAGACGCTTCACTTTCAGTCCGTTCCGCAACCTACCGGGACATCACCGGCGAGTTGGAAGAATTGCTGGAAAAACACCAGGGGGTGCCGCAGGGCAGCCTGATTGCGGAAACCGGAGTCCGGATGTCCATTGCCGGGGCACAGAACAAACTGCCCGTCGTTCTGGAAAACGGGCGGTTCCTCGTGCCGGAAGACGGCTCGCTCGCCCCGACAACCGCGATTCTCAAGTCCGCTGCCTCCCGTTTTCCGGACCTGCACCGCAATGAGTTATTTTGCATGGAGCTTGCGCGTGAGGCGGGGTTGCCCACGCCGCCCGCTGAAATCGTGAGGATAGGAAATTATCAGGCCTATGTGATCATGCGCTACGACCGTCGGCGCGAGGGCGGGAATATCGCGCGCATTCATCAGGAAGATTTCTGCCAGGCCATGAGCGTCAGCCGCTTGCACAAGTATGAGGAAAACGGCGGCCCGGGTTTTGCCGCTTGCGGCAAGGTTCTGCTGCATCCATTCCTTTCCGGAGACCCGACGGCGCGGGAAACGTTCATCAAATGCGCGGTGTTCAATTATATCATCGGCAACTGCGATGCCCACGGGAAAAACTTTTCCCTGCTGTATCACCGGGGGAGCGGCATCAGCCTGGCTCCGTTTTACGATCTGGTTTCCACAATGGTTTACCCGGAACTGGCGCAGAAATTCGCCATGGCCGTCGGCAGGACATATCGTTTTGACAGGGTTGCGGAACATTCCTGGAAACAATTCGCCGTTGATATGAATATCCGCTTCGAGCGCCTGCGCTTACTCATGGAAGAAGTCCGCGTTGCCGTCACGCCTGCCCTGGATTCCCTGGCGGCAAAGCACGAGCGGCAATACGGCGCATCGCCAATATATGAAAGTATTGTCCGTATAACCAAGGATGGCTTGAAACGAGTTCCGCATCAAGCAATATAACTTTCTCATGCGCCGAACAGGTCGCAAACCGCATGCGCCCATTTCAGGGCTGGAGCGATGAGTTCCGGCATGTCGCGCAGCAGGGCGGACAGTTCGTCTTTATCCACAAACATGCCGCCGGATATTTCCGACGGATCCGCGGTGATGATCACCTGGGCCGGGCTGGAAAGAAACAGGGCAACCAGGCTGTTGTCCGTAGCGGGGGAAGGCCGCGCGGTCGCCGCGAGCTTGAGCTTGGCCGAAGTGACGGACAGTTCTTCGGCGAGTTCCCGCAAAGCCGCGTCTTCAAGGGCTTCGCCGGCTTTCACATAGCCGGCGGCGGAGACGGTCCAGGTTCGGGCATAGGTGGATTTTTTCTTTGCGCGTTGATGGATATAGATTTTGCCGTTTTGGTCGCGTACGACAACAAGCGCGGCTTTGAGCGGCAAATTTTGGCGCAGAGCCTGCTTTCTCGGCATAAGCATGAAAGGTCTGTCCCTGGCGTCCAGAACTTCCAGAATTTCGTCGGCCTGTGCTGAAAAAGGCTGGTCGCATTTGGGTTTGGTCATGGTTTTTCCCGGCGGACAAAAATATTTTAATTTGTATTGCGCAGCGGAATAAGATAATAAATGTGTATGGCGCAGGGGACAGAACATGCTCAGGAGTATAAATTCCGCATTCTTACGGAAGAATATCTGGATTCTGTTCTGGAGTTGGAAAAGGCGGCTTTTTCCACTCCCTGGACCAGGGAACAATATAGTTTATTGTTAAAATCCGGAGCATGCAAGCTTTTTGGAGCTGTGTCCGGTAAAACGGTATTGGCCTATGCCGCTGTTTCCATGGCCAGGGCCGCGGGTGAACTGGAAATATACAATATTGCCGTGAATGCGGATAAACGCCGGTTCGGCATAGGTAAAAAGCTTGTAAAAACTATACTTGACGCCGCCTCTGCCGTGAATATTTTCCGCGCGGTGCTTGAAGTGCGCGTCAGCAACACGGCGGCGCTCGCTCTGTATGAATCGCTGGGTTTCAAACCGGCAGGGAAAAGAAGGAATTATTATTCAGAGCCTGAGGAAGACGCCTTGATTTTTGTTTATGAATGGGAATAGTACGCTGTAACGCTTAAAAGCTCGTATAGAACAGCGTACTGACGCCGGGCTTGTCCGCCCGGCGCGCCGCCTTAAGGCGGCGGAGCAAAGCAAAAACCACGTTTTTTGCTTTGCGGTCTTCACACTTCAAACGTAGCGAAGCGAAGTTTTAAGTGTGACATGGGAATAGGTTGTTTCATACCGGGCTGCTTCAATCATACACGAGGCCAGAATGAAAAAAATGATCGCCGCCAATTGGAAAATGTATAAAACCCGCCGGGAAGCAGTGCAAACCACCGCCGGAATTATTACAAATATTTTGGGCAAGCGGCTCGAAGACAGAGAATTTGTCATCTTTGCCCCCTTCACCGCTTTGCAAAGCTGCGCGGATGTTTTAAACGCGGAAGCTTCCGGCTCGCGTTTATTTTTAGGCGCGCAGGATGTCTACCCGGCTGGCGAGGGGGCTTTTACCGGCGAAATTTCTCCCGTGATGCTGCTTGATTGTTCATGCGCCTGGGTACTGGCCGGACATTCGGAACGCCGGCACCTGCTGGGGGAATCGGATGAATTTATAGGTAAAAAAACCGCGTTTGCTTTGGAAAGCGGCCTGAACGTGGTGCTGTGCATTGGCGAAACGCTTGTGGAACGCGAGTCCGGACAGTTGGAACGGGTTTTGAGCGGACAGATGTCCGCCGGACTCGCAGCCGTGCCCAAGGATATAAAACCCTCGCGGCTTGTATTCGCCTATGAACCGGTGTGGGCCATCGGAACAGGTAAAGTTGCGGGTTCGGAGGAGATCATGGAGGCGCATGCTTTGGTGCGCAGGCTTATAAAAAATTTTTTTCCCCTTCAATACGCGCACATGCGCATTCTTTACGGCGGCAGCGTCAAACCGGACAATGCCGGGCAACTTATTAAGCTTGACAATGTGGACGGTCTGCTGGTAGGCGGTGCATCAATGGAAGCGGAAAGCTTCAGCCGGATAGCTTTGGCCTGATCAGGCGGCCCGTGTTTTCCGTGAGGTACATGCAATATGTGTTGCGCTTGTTGTCGCTTGACGCGATGCTATAAAGGAGCTGAATTTTGAACGGCATGATTTTAACCTTGCATATTTCAGCATGTGTCCTGCTGATTATTTTTGTTTTGTTGCAGTCCGGCAAAGAAGGCATGGGCGTAATTTTCGGCGGCGGCAGTTCTTCTTTGTTCGGAAGCACCGGTGCGGGCGGCATTCTGGTAAAATTGACCACCTTCGTGGCGATTGTATTTTTCTGCACTTCTCTGGGCTACAGTATTTTGACCTCCGGCCGGGACAGCAGCGCAACCTCCCGTATAAAGGAAGTTGAGATCATTAATATTGAAGAACCGGCTTCTCCGCCGGTTCAGGGGCAAACCGGGGAGCAGGGCGGCCAGGGGGCCGCGGGGCCTGGAGCAGATTAACATTGAAAATGTCCATCTGCTCGGCAAGGATTTGCCCGCAAATCCTTGCCGCGAGGTTATCGCAAGGAGAACTTGCTTCGCCGTCAAGCGATAATCTCAAGCGTAAAATGCTATAGGGAAAGCGCGAACCCGTGAGCCGGTGAACTTTGTCCGTTGAATATTGGAGCCAGGCCGTTTAGCATATGCAAGGTTAAACGGCTTTGCTTGTTTTCGCCGTCAGGCGCAGATCATACTTTACCGAAATAAAAATGGCTCATTTCGCCTTTGAGGCTTATTTGGTAGGTGGTGTTTTGCGCCGTACGGCCGTTGTTTTGATAGCTGGATACTCCGGTACTCATGCCGATAACTTTGCCTATATTGCCCACATCGCGCAATACTTCCGACTGGGAGGCTATTTCTTTAAAGGCGGCTGCCAGTTCCCGGTTTTGGGCCAGAATTTTTTCAAGCCGCCCTTTATCGGGATGCTCCCCGGCTACCGTCAGAGCTTCCTCCTGGTTGAGACGCAAAGTCACTTTATGGGAAATATCTATACGGGCCGCTTCCAGCGTGCCGGCGAGCGCGGTTACGAAGGCGTCCTGCAGATTGGCTATATTGCCGCTTATCGCCTGTAAAACATTCCCTTCGGGATTGTCGATGGCCTGCAGTATGCCTTGCAGTTGCGGGGTGAGGGCGGAAAGGCTGGCTTTATCTGTAACATGCGATAAGGTGCTGAGGGCCGGAGCCGCGGAGAGTTCGTTTTCGCCGGACAGCTCTTTCAGATTATTGACAAGGTAGTCCTGGCTCATATTATTGACGCTGTTAATGTTCACATCAAGCTCCTTGCGCTGCAAATTTTTCTGAAAGCCTCGGTAGCTGAGTCAAAGCAAAATAAGTGCCAGAACTTGGAACAATAAGGGATGTTATGCAAATATTGAAGCAAATGGTGTTTTTGCTGGTTTTTCACTATATCGTTTTTGGGCCGGGTGTTTTTTCAGCTTCAGCCGCGAGTGGATCCTTCAAATCCGATTCGCCTATAAATTTCAGAGTTGAAAAAATTTTGTTTAACCTGTTAAAATGCAAAGATCGTAATATTCAGCCGCCAAACGCAACGGAAATGTCGCTGCTTTTGGATTTTATGACTACCTGCAAACGCCGGGGGGAAGAGGTCAACCCGGAAAATTATTCTGGAGCGGCGGGAATTTTTTTCACGCAGTCCATCGGGAAATCTTTTCCTCTGGTGCTGCGTTATTTGTTCAACCCGGATATTCCGGCGCAGCTTCTTTTCCCCTCTTCCTTGCGCTTGACCCGACAACTGCCGGAAAGTTCCAGCTTGAAGCGGCCGGTCTGGGAACTTCTGCCTGAACTGACGGAAACGCCGGTGTTTTACTGGAGCATTGAAGAAGAAGAGATTACGCCGGACGATTTCAGCGGGACATATTACAAATATAATCTGAGCCGCCTGATTATGCTTTTCCGTCATAACGGCCAACCCATGCTCATGGTGGCGAGCTGGCAGGACGATGAATCCGGGATAGGCAAACGCGGCGGCATTCTGGGCGAATACAATAACTGGGATTACGTGTACAGCTACAAGCCGGGCGCTACGGCCTCCGGTATAGGCTGGGCGGAAACACGCATTTATTCTTCCGCCAGCGTAACCCTGCTTTACCCTGAGGAAGATGGCCAAAGCACGGGATATGCCGTGTTCAAATGGTTGAAAGCCGGAACCTTCGGGCTTAATATGGTGCAGGCCAGGCATATTGCGGCCGGCGCCGAAAGAGCCTTTACCGGATTTATGGAGGTAATAAACCGGCAAAACAGTCCCAGCCCGCAAGCGCTGGAAGAAATGGTTTCCCGGGTACAGGCCTGTAGTGATGAAACGCTGCTTGCGGAAAGCCGCTCATATTGCCTGGCTCTTGCTGGATTATCCAAGAATGACAGCATCTTGTCTGAAGAAGATTTTCAGCTTATGCTTAACGACGGAAAATACTGCCGGAATATTTCGCGGGAACATTTGGAGGCTCTGGTCATGAAAAATGAAGTTAAACGTATGCTTGGAAAACCGGTGCTTGGTGATTGAATGGAAAACTGCCGCGACACAGGCGTAGAGCTTCCGGACTGGCTTTGGCGAAAACAGTTGGATGGCGGGCCGGGCGCTTACGATGCGCTTAATCCGCAACTGCGTTCAGAGCTGAAGAATCAGATTGCGTTTTTGCACTATTACTGGGGTGAGGGCGCGGACAGGCTGGAGCGCCGGATGCCCTGGCTCGGGCGGGATATTTGCGATGCCTGCGCGCCGCTTCCCCTGGTTGTATACTTTTTTGATCAAAACTACGCTTCCCCTTCTGAAATACTGGCCGCGCTGATGCCGGCCATATTGGCGAAAACGCCGCTCATTCTGGCTTGCCGTGTGGGGGCGGCTCCGGCCGCCCTTCCCTTGGCGCTGTCCGCTGCTTTTGAGCTGACGGGCCTGGAGCAAATTTTTTCTTTGGATATTCAAGAAGCCGTGCGTCTGGTTGATTGTCTGGCCGCGCAAAACGGCGCCGCGCCCGGCGGCATGGTGGTGTTCGGCGCTTCAGACTGGGCGCGGGCGTTGTCCTGGGCAGCCTGGGAACGCGGCATTTTATGCCTTGGTTTGCCGGACAAACCGAGAATTGCCGTGCAGGACGCTTGTAAGGCGGATTTGGAACTGCTGCGCTGGGCGCATCCGCTGGCGGATATTTTTACCTTCGCTTCCGGCGATGATTTTGCGGTTGCGCCGGGGGCATGCCATGCTCTGGTGAGCGACCGGGAGTATTTGCCGGGCAAAAATCCGTCCGTCTCCTTGCGCTTGCAGCCGGGCTGCGAGGCTTTATGGGTCTGGCCCGGGTTGAATCCGGCTTTTTTTCGCCAGTTGGACATAATGGTATGTCACGCCTCGGCAGGTCTTTTTGCTCAAAAAACCAAGGTGTAGCCGGCAAATGACCAAGATGCGGGAATATTTGAAAACTTTGCGCAATGTCGGGATTATCGCGCACATTGACGCGGGCAAAACCACGCTTTCCGAGCGCATTTTGTTTTATACCAAAAAAATACACCGCATGGGCGAAGTTCACGAAGGCGCGGCTACAATGGATTTCATGCCGGAAGAACAGGAACGCGGCATCACCATAGCTTCAGCTTGTTGTTCCTGCACGTGGCGGATGCCGGAGGGCGCCTGCGGCATAAACCTTATTGATACTCCCGGCCATGTGGATTTCAGCATAGAAGTTGAACGTTGTTTGCGGGTGCTGGACGGGTGCGTGGGCGTTTTTTGCGCTGTAGGCGGAGTTGAACCCCAGTCGGAAACGGTCTGGCGCCAGGCGGAAAAGTTCCGTATTCCCAAAGTGGCTTTCATTAATAAAATGGATCGTCTGGGAGCCTCTTTCAGCAATGTTTTGCAGGAAATGCATGAAAAACTCGAGGCGCGGCCTGTTGCTCTGGTGGTGCCGTTGGGCGAGGGGGAGCAGTTTGAAGCTCTGCTGGATGTGGTGACTCTGGAACGGATGGATTTTGACGTATCCACGCAAGGCGTACAATATTCAAGGCAGGCGCTTTCGGCCGCTGAAGCCGGGTTGATCGCGCCTTGGCGCGAGCTGTTGTTGAATTCCCTGGCGGACGAAAGCGATGAAATTATGGAGCGTTACCTGTCCGCGCAAGAATTGCCGGCAGAGCTTTTGCATCAGGTCATCCGCCGGGCGACTTTAAAAAGGAGCCTGGTGCCTGTTTTTGCGGGCGCGGCCTTGCGTAATGCCGGGGTGCAGCCGCTTTTGGACGGTATTTGCCGTTATTTGCCCAATCCTTTGGAAGCGGAAGCGCAAGTTGCGGAAATCAAAAAACCCGGTTCAAGCGGAACAAAAACCGTCCTGCCCTTTCCCGAGGCGCCCTTGTCCGCGCTGGTGTTCAAGTTGTTTATGGAGGGCGGGCGGAAACTGTCGCTTTTGCGTATATACGCCGGCACCATACATGAGGGCAAGGATTGTCTGAATGTAACGCGCGCGCAGCCGGAAAAAATTACGCGTATTTTTCGCTTGAACGCGGACGAGCGCGAACAAATTCCCGAGGCCGGAGCGGGCGATATTGTGGCGGTGCAGGGGATACGCTCCGCCCATACCGGCGATTCCATAGCGGAACCGGGCGAACCGTTGTTGCTGGAAAACATTTCCGCTTATCATCCGGTAATTTCTCTGGCTCTGGAGCCGCATAACAGCGGTGACGGTGAAAAACTTGATGAATTGCTGCGCCGTTTTTTGCTGGAGGATCCGACCTTGCGCGCGGAGCTTGATGAAGAAACCGGCCAACGGATTGTTTCCGGCATGGGTGAATTACATCTGGAAATACTTCTGGAGAAAATTAAACGCGAAGGCAGCCTTGTTTTAAGGATAGGCAACCCGCAGGTGCTTTGCCGCGAAACCGTCTTGAAAAAAGCGGAGGCGGGCGGAGAATTTGATCGTGAGCTTGGCGACGTACGCCATTACGGGCAGGTTACTTTACGCGTTGCGCCGCAAATACGCGGCTGCGGAAATTTGGTGCAATGGAGCGCGGAATTTATGGAGCTGAATCCGCAGAATTTTCAGCGCGCCGCTCCGCAGGCCGGCCGGGCGCCCCGTCCGAAAATCGGCTCGAAAATTTGGCCGCAAAACTGGCTGGACGAAGTGGAGCGCGGTATTGAAGACAGCTTGCAGTCCGGCGTGCTGCAAGGGTTTCCTGTGCAGGATGTGCTGGTGGAAATTCTTTCCCTGCAAAGAAAAGAAGGTTTTTCTTCGCCGGCCGGTTATCATATGGCCGCTGTGGCGGCTTTGAAAAGCGCTTTGGAGTCCGCCAGACCCGTATTGCTTGAACCGGTCATGTATGTTGAAATTTCCACGCCGGAGGCATTCCTCGGCGCGGCGTTCAATCTGGTGAGCGCGCACGGCGGCAAGGTTATCGATATGCGCGAACGCAGCGGTTACAGGATAATCAAAGCCCTGGCGCCCATGCGCGAACTGTTTGGTTTTTCCACTTATTTGCGCTCGTCCACGCAGGGCCGGGCCGGGCTGCTCATGCGCTTCGAGCGCTTTGATGTGGTCTGATTCCGTTTCTAAATCAAACATGCTTTTATGTTTGATTTAGAAACGGAATCCGCGACAGGACGTCGCGGCGAAATGCAAAGCATTTCGGAGGCAAGGCGGAACCCAAGCTTCCGCCGCAGCCGATACATTAAAACCGCATGGATGCGGTTTTAATGTAGAAATGGAATGACGGATAAAATAATCTTGATTCCTGCAACGCACCCGCCAAAAGCCAAAAAAAGTCTTGGCCAGAATTTTTTACAGGACGCCAATATTGCCCGTAAAATTGTGGCATGTTTGCAGGTGGGTAAAGACGATCAGGTACTCGAAATAGGCCCCGGCCCCGGAATGCTGACTTCTTTCCTGCGTGAAGCGCGGCCCGCGCGTTTGTATATGGTGGAAAGAGACGCTTACTGGGCTGAAATCCGGCAACGGGAAAATCCGGTTTGTCCGGGAAAAAGCCAGGTTATTCTCGCGGACGCTTTGACCATGCCCTGGTTCAAGTTCAGCGACGCCTGGAAAATAGCGGGTAATTTACCCTATAATATCGCGTCTCCGCTCATCTGGGATATTTTGAGCGCGGCCCGGGGACTCGTGCGGGCGGTCTTCATGCTGCAGAAGGAAGTAGGGTTGCGGTTGGTGGCTCATCCGGGCACAGGCGCTTATGGGGCTTTGTCGGTCTGGGTACAGTCACATGCCAGGCCGAAATTGGAATTTACCGTGCCGCCGCGGGTTTTCAAGCCCAGCCCCAAAGTACATTCCGCTGTCCTGAGCTTTATCCCGGCGCCCTCCGGACAAAGACCGGAACATCCGGCGCAGCTTTCCCGTTTGTTGAAAATATGTTTTCAAAAACGGCGCAAGCAGTTGGCGGTGATTTTGCGTTCTGAAAAGGGCTTTTCCATGGAACTGCTGGAAGAGCTGAAGATCAAAAATACGCTCAGGCCGGAAGAATTAAGTCCTGGAGACTTCCAGCGGCTGGCCGGCAGATTGTTCGCATAAAGCGCTTGGTACGCTGTCCCGCATTCTCTTCGGCGCTTTACGGCGAAACATCACTGCTGTCTTCATCCGTAAGCTGCTGCGCAGCAACGGCTGAAGCAAGTTTCACCTACACCTGCGGGGCGGGCGGTGGTGCCCGCCGCCAGAGCATTTCATTTTCAATGTCAAACCGCTCTAAAACGTCCAATTATTCCGCCCTGTTCGGTCTGCGCGGCGCAAACTTTGGAAATACCGGCCCGGCCCGGCCCGTGCCTATTGACAAGATTCAATCATAACAGTAAGTTAATATTGTATACCAAGAAGGTATTCAAAAAATATCCCGAAAGCGCGCTTTTGCCGGATAATTAAATTTTTTTTTAACCGCATAGAAACTCAAGAGGAAATTATGAAAGGTTTCGCTATGTTGAAAATCGGCCAGACCGGCTGGATTGAAAAAGAAAAGCCCAAGGCCGGGCCTTTGGACGCCATTGTCGCGCCTCTGGCCATAGCTCCCTGCACGTCGGATGTCCACACCGTTTACAGCGGGGCCATAGGCGAACGCAGCAACCTGATCCTCGGTCATGAAGCCGTGGGCAAAATTGTGGAAGTGGGCAGCGAGGTCAAGGACTTCAAGCCCGGAGACCGCGTGGTGGTGCCGGCCATCACCCCCGACTGGCGCTCCGTGGAGGTGCAGAACGGCGTCCCGGCGCAGCACTCCAAAGGTCTGCTCACCGGCTGGCAATTCTCCAACTACAAGGACGGAGTGTTCGCCGAATATTTCCATGTCAATGACGCGGATATGAATCTGGCCCTGATGCCGGACAGCATGAGCCTGGAGCAGGCCGTCATGCTGCCGGACATGGTGACCACGGGCTTTCACGGCGCGGAGCTGGCCGACGTGCAGTACGGAGCCACGGTGTGCGTCATCGGCATAGGCCCGGTGGGACTCATGGCTGTGGCGGCTTCCACCATGCGCGGTGCCGGACGCCTGTTCGCCGTGGGCAGCCGTGCCAAATGTGTGGCTGTGGCCAAAGAATACGGCGCTACCGACATCGTCAATTACAAGCAGGGCGATATTGTGGCCCAAGTGCTTGAGGCCACCAAAGGCAAGGGCGTGGATCACGTGATCATCGCCGGTGGAGGCGAGGATGTTCTGGCTCAGGCGGTCAATATGGTCAAGCCCGGCGGGAGCATAGGCAACATCAATTACTTCGGGGAAGGAGACTCCCTGCCTGTCCCGCGCCTGGCCTGGGGTTGCGGCATGGCGCACAAAGCCATCCGGGCCGGTCTATGCCCCGGCGGACGCGGACGCATGGAGAGGCTGATTTCCCTGATCGTACATGGCCGCCTGGATCCCTCCAAACTGGTCAGCCACCGCCTGCAGGGACTGCAGGGAGTGGAAAAAGGCCTGGCCCTGATGAAGGACAAGCCGGCCGACGTGATCAAGCCGGTAGTGCTTGTGTAAAGAAGTTGCCGACCATGCCGGCAAAAGCTGCAACTCCCGGCGTTCATGCAGGGGGAAGCCGCAAGCTCCGATGTCTGTTTTGACGCCATGGCCATCGGAGCCGGCATGGCCGGCTGAATATGGCATCAGGCAATGTTCTCCGGGCGTAAGCGCGCTTCGTGGAAGGCTTGCGCCCAGTCCGACCGGTCTGCTGCATCTTGGCAATGCCTGGGCTTTTCTATGTGCCTGGCTTGGAGCGCGTTCAACCGGCGGCAGTCTCGTTTTACGCCTTGAAGATATTGATCGGAACCGTTCCAAAGAGGAATTTGCCGGGGCTTTGCAGGAAGATCTGCTCTGGCTCGGCCTGGACTGGGATGAAGGACCGTACCGGCAAAGCCTGAGAATCTCCGATTATGCGGCTGTTTTGGAAGACTTTAAAGCTGAAAATTTGGTTTATCCCTGTTTTTGTACCCGCAAGGAATTGCATGCGCTGGCCGGCGCGCCGCACGGAGAGGACAGGGCGGGAATTGCCGCGGAGGGGAGCTACCCCGGATTTTGCCGCCATTTGAGCGCGGCCGGGCGCGAGTCCCGCATAGCCGCCGGGCGCGGACATTCCTGGCGTTTACGTTTTGATTATCAGGATAATCCGGATCTGTTCAGCTTTACGGATCTGGTTTTGGGGCGGGTAACCCTGACCGCGGAGCAAGCCGCCGGAGATTTTCCCCTGTGCCGTTCGGACGGGGTGTTTGCCTACCAGCTTGCGGTTGTGCTGGATGATCTGAGCATGGGCGTAACGCAGGTAGTGCGCGGCGCGGATATTTTGCCGAGTACTCCACGGCAGCTTTACCTGTATCAATTGCTGGGGGCGGAACCGCCTGCGTATGCCCATGTTCCGCTCCTGCCGGATCACACCGGCGAACGCCTGGCCAAGCGCCATGCTTCGTTGTCTTTACGGGAATTGCGTCAAGCCGGCGTCAAAGCCGAAGCGGTGACAGGTTTTCTGGCTGCCTGGGCAGGTTTGCGGGACGGCGGCCCCGATGGTTTCGCCCTGCTGACGCCTAGGGATTTGCTGCCCGGTTTCAATTTTGCATCCATTAAAACCGGCCTGGAACCTCTCCCGGAAGATCTTCCCGCTGTTCTTAGAGCAGTTTAATTTTGAGACGCTCCCTCCGGAGCTTAACGGCGAAACATCTCTGCTGTCTTCATCCGTAGCTTCCTTCGTCGCAACGGCTGAAGCGCGGTATCCGTTAAGCGGCTTGCCGCTTTACGGATAGCGACAGCGATTGTCTGAGATGGAATGCATAGTAACTATTCGCTGTCTTCATCCGTAAGCTGCTGCGCAGCAACGGCTGAAGCAAGTTTCGCCTACGCCTGCGGGGCGGGCGGCGGTGTCCGCCGCCAGAGCATTTCAACATTTTCAATGTTAAAATGCTCTAAAAGAGCTTAGAGCGTTTTGACATTAAAACTGCATGGATGCAGTTTTGATGTGGAAATGGTATTATTCAGGAAAGGGGCTTTTGTCTGATGAGCGAACAAGTTGCTGGACAACGAGCGGGGCGAAACAGGACAATATCACTCTGCGAAATTGAAACCGCTTGCTATCAAAAAAAATGTATTTCCTCTGATGTACAAAATGTACAGCAGAAAAACGATATTGTTATATTGGGAGATGCTTTTGAGGTATTTCCAAATTTACTTTCGGGATTTGTCGATTTGCTCGTGGTTGATCCGCCCTACAACTTGAATAAAGCATATGGTAATACGGATTTCAAACAAATGAGCGCTGACGGATACCGCGCTTTTACCGAAAATTGGATTGTAGCTGTCAAGCGGTTGATGAAAAATACGGCCACTGTATATGTGTGCTGTGATTGGAAAAGCAGTTTGATTATCGGTTCTGTGTTGCAGAAATACTTTAATGTTCAGAACCGCATTACCTGGCAGCGCGAAAAAGGACGCGGAGCTGCGCGCAATTGGAAAAATTCCATGGAAGATATATGGTTTGCCACAATGTCGCCTAAAACATTTACATTCAATATAGACGATGTAAAAATGCGCCGTAAAGTTATTGCGCCGTATAAAATTGACGGCAAACCAAAAGATTGGGTTGAGAGCGATAGCGGTAATTTCCGCGACACTTACCCGTCCAACTTTTGGGACGACATATCAATTCCGTATTGGTCAATGCCGGAAAACACGGATCATCCCGCCCAGAAACCGGAAAAGCTCATCGCAAAGCTCATCCTTGCAAGTTCAAACCCTGGTGATGTCGTATTTGACCCTTTTCTTGGTTCAGGCACTACTGCCGTTGCAGCCAAAAAATTAGGGCGGCATTATGTGGGCATCGAGTGCGAAGTCGAATATTGCGCTCTTGCTCAAAAGCGGCTGGAAATGGCTGATGACGACGCGGAAATCCAGGGCTATTCCGATGGCGTGTTTTGGGAACGTAATACTCTGGCACTGCAACAAAAAGCCAAAGCCAAATCTCGCGTTTCCTCATCCGGACAACAATCTTTGCGTTTTGATGCGCCAGAACAAGATGCCGCTCTCTGACGGGAGCGCGCCGCCAAAGAGCGGCAAAAAGGAAAGCTGATGCCGGGTGAACTGATTCTTTACACCACAGAAGACGGTACGTCCCGTATTCAGCTCCATGCCGATGGGGGCACCGTCTGGCTGACGCAACTGGAACTGACTGAGCTTTTCCAAACATCCAAGCAAAATATCAGTTTGCATATAAAAAATATCCTGGCGGAACGCGAACTGATCGAGGAGGCAACTGTCAAGGAATACTTGACAGTTCAAATTGAGGGCGGGCGTGAAGTCAGACGTACGAACCGGCTTTACAATCTGGACATGATTCTGGCCGTCGGCTACCGAGTACGCTCCTTGCGCGGCATACAATTCCGCCAGTGGGCCGGAACTATCCTGAAGGAATACCTTGTCAAAGGCTATGCGATGGATGACGACCGGCTGAAGCTGGCTGACAACTGGGATTATTACGGCGAATGGTTGGCACGCATCCGGGACATTCGTGCTTCGGAAAAACGCTTCTATCAGAAAGTGCGCGACCTGTTTTGCACCGCCGTGGATTACGATAAAACTTCTGAACAGGCTACATTGTTTTTCAAGGTGGTGCAAAACAAAATGCTTTGGGCCGTGACCGGCCACACGGCGACGGAAATCATCGCCATACGTTCCAACCCGGCTTTACCGGACATGGGGCTGACCAGTTGGGAAGGGCGGCGGGTACGCAAGCAGGATGTCACAACTTCCAAGAATTACTTGCAGGAAGGGGAACTTGACGCCTTGAATCGTATTGTGACCATGTACCTTGACTATGCGGAAAACCGGGCGCTCTCCCGCCGGGCCATGACCATGAAAGAATGGTCGGAAAAGCTGGACGCCTTTTTGCAGTTCAACGAACAGGATGTGCTGACCCATGCGGGGAAAACCAGCGCGGACGTTGCGGAAAAACTCGCTTTGGGCCGTTATGCGGAATTTGACGCCAAACGGCGCGAGGCTGAGCGCCTGAAGGCCGACACCGAAGACGCCCTCGCCATTGAAAATATGACGCGGGAATTGGAAGAGCATAAAGGCGCGGAGACAAACGCGCTACCCGCGAAACCGGAGGAATAGTCGTGTCCGATCTTGTGTGTGTGGGTCATCTATGTTTTTAAGTATTCTTCCCATATTAAATATTCTCTATTCCCAATGTTTCCAACAATCATATCCAAAATATCCGCAATAAAATCAAACTTTTCTTCAATATTTTGTTCATTATATAATTTATATAATTCCATTATTGTATCATATGCTTTACGTTGAGTGCCTTTGCTATTTTTATAATCAATTAGTATTTTATTAATTTCTTTATATAATCTAATATATTCGCAACAATTATTATCAAATATTTTTATATCGTTATTATCAATTATATGGTTTATTTTTTTAATTAAAATATATTCAATTTCGCTTATTACTTTATTTTCATGTACACAAAATATATTTATATTTTTATTTGTTTCTATATGCCACGGTTTTAACGTGGAAAAATTAATTATATCATTTTTTGTATTTATAATTTCACCAGCAATATAGCCTTTTTGTGGTAAAATTGTATTTTTATAAACACTAAAAGTTTTTAATGTGGAAATTATCGGTATTTTTTCATTAAAATAATGTGTTTTTCCAAAAGCGTCGGTAAATTTACATACAGCATATCCTGGAAAATATTCAAATGAATAGTCAAAAATATTAACCATAAGATAATTCATGTTCCCGCCCTTATCCTTATATCAGGCTGATGAAAAATTCTGCCAGTTGGACGGCGTTGCGGATGGATTCCCGGGAAAAATCACTATTTTGCAGTGCAAGATGCACATAGCTGCTTAAAGGACGCAGGAGAGGCGGGAAGCTTTTCCAGAAAGATTCTCCGGAAAAATCCCCGGATTTATTGGAAAGCGCCGCATGGCTCAAGGCCAGAAGCAGGCGTTGCCCCTGTGCGGACAACTTTTCGCGCATTGCTTCCGGATAATTGAGGCCTTGGCCCAAGTTGCGCAGCTTGGGCAAATTTGTTTCATCCGCCGGAAGTTTTCGCAGGGCAATGAGAAAAAATAGCTTCCAGAATGAAGAGCGGTGGAAGCGGGAACAAACTGTTTTTCCGCGCGGGTTCATCCGGCGCATGGTGAACAGCCCGTATTCATCCCGGTCTGTGCGGTAGAGTTCATGCCCCTGCAAATTCAGTCTGGCCAGAAGTTGCGGGGCGCCATCCAGGATCATTCCGGCAATTTCGGCAACCAGGGCTGCGGAAAGTTTATTTTTACATAAAATTTTGACTTTGTCGCAGGCCCAGCAGCCCGAGCAGCTTAAAGCGGGGCGCAGAACGTGGTGGTTTGGGGCAAAAGGCGCGGTTTCCCATGCGTTCACAGGGCCCAGGGAAAGGTTGAGTACCGGCAGATTAACCCAGGCGGCGATGTGCATCGGCCCGGTATCCGGCACAATCAGCAAATCCAGCTTGCGCATGAACAGGCACAGTTCACTGATGGAAAAATGTCCGCACAGGTTGAGCGCATGAATATTTAACTTGGCGGCTATGCTGTTTGCCTGGGCTTGATCCTGTCTGCCGCCCAAAAGTACGGGTTTGATTCCGAAGCGGAGCAGCTTGTCGGTCAGGCTTACCCAAAAATTTGTATCGGGCCGCTTGTCTTCCTCGCTTGCTCCCACAAAAAGACCGATGCGCTTATTTTCCGTCATTTTCTCCGCAGGCTTGGGCAGGGGCCAGGAGGTACGCCGCAGGTGTGAAAGGGAGAGCACGTCCAAGGCGTTCAAATCCGCCCAATGGAAGAGGTTGTGGCGGTTATTGTGCGTGACGGAGGCGCGGTACAACTGCCAGTACCCTTCAATATGCATGGCTCCGTCCGTATTGTCCGGAAGGATATACGGGCCGAGGCGCGCGTCGCAGGAGAGGGCGCCGGCTAAAAGAGCCGCTTCCCGGCGGTGGCTCAGATTGATGAGCAGACTGAACCTGCGCTGTTGCAGTACGTTGGAGGAGGAATAATCAAAAAAAGTCACCGCCGGGGAAATGTCCAGCATACCTTCAAAAAATATACGCTCGCCCACTACCCATATGGGAACATCCGGCCTGGTGGAAGCAAGCCAGCCGCACAGGGGATAGGTAAGCGCCAAATCGCCCATGCGTTGCATTTGTAATATAAGTATGGGGTGTTCGGATGACATGGTGATTATCAGCTTTATCCGAAGCTTTTGCGCATGGAGCTTATCATGCTTTCCAGGCGGTGTTCGTAACAATGCTGGGCAAGCACGCGTTTGCGGGCTGCGGTTGTAATTTTGTTTCTTTCCCGCGGGTGACGCAGGTAATGTTTTATCAGAGACGGTACTTCCTCGGGCGAACTGAAACAAATCACTTCTTTGCCCGGTTCAAAAAGATTTTCCAACTGCTCGCGCCAGTCTGTCAGGATGAAAGCCCCGGCGGCCGGAACATCGAAAATTCTTTGATTGACCGCTCCTTTCATCTGCTTGCTGGTGCAATTGAAATTGATGGTTGAAAGCGGGTAGAAATCCGGCAAATCCGTATAATAAGTCAGTTCGCGGTGGTAGCGCCATTTTTCCGCGCTGTCTTCCAAAAGTTCAAACCAGCCTTCATCGCCTGCGATGAGCGGGTTGAAAGGCAGGGTTTGGCGTATGCAGTCCAGCCTGTATTGCAAGGTGGCTTCCCAGGTGAGCATGGCTTCATAACCAAGCTGGCGCTCGACAACGCGCAGATCGTGAAAGGCCCGGAACTGTTCGGGGTGGTTTTTTTCCAGGTAGCCGCGCACGGAGCGTTCGTCACTTGCCGCAAATCCGGCCGCAATGCTCTGATAATTTGTCAGCATAAGCTCCGGAAGCTGTATTTGTTCAAGACGTTTACGCACCTTCAGCAGCATGGAATTGCCGACAAAAGACAGTTCGGCTTTCCAGTCCGGGTGCGCCTCAAGCAGGGCGTTTTTGTCGCGCGCGGGCGTGAAACGCGTATGATCCGTGCCCAAAGGCAAATAAAAAACATGTTCAAAGCCCAGTTGGCGCAAAGTGTCAAGATTGTCGGCATCCCAGGTGAATATCGCCGTCCACGGGCTGATCAGGTTGGCGTAAGTATACAGAATAAGGTGGGGGTTATCCACAAACCATGAGGCCAAAGGCAATTTTACCCTGGCCAGAAAATCCTGTAAAACTCCTTCGCGATCCACGCCCAGATGGTTGATGGTCAGGGCAAAGTCCGGTTTGAAGCTGATAATGGCGTTGAGCAGTTGTTCCATGAAAGAGGTCAGGTCAATTTCATCGTCCGGCAAACGTAAAAGACTGTGGCACAACCCCAGGCGCTTGCAGGCCGCTTCAATTTCACCGGTAAGAAAGTATTTGCTGGTGATCAGGAGTATGCGCGGCGACTTTGTTTTAAATTTCGCGTAGCCGGCTTTTCCCCAAAAATTGAATTTGGCGCTGGCAACGAGAGCGTCGCGCACTATGGCGTAATATTCGCGATCCAGGCGCAGGTAAAACGGGTTTACCACAGGATGGAAGGGCAGGCCGGAACAGGAGAGCTGCCACTTGCTGAGCGTCTTTAAAATATCGTCCGGATCAGGGCTGTCGAGCCAAAGTATATTTTTGTATTGCGCGTAGTTTGAGCGCAGTTTTGTAAGCGCGCAAAGGTCTTGTTCCTTGTCGACAACCGCAAGGGGAAAATTCCGTCCCAATTCTTTTTCCAGATATTGCGCCAGGGCCTCAAGGGCTATGCCCATACCTCCGCCCAGCAGGACAGGCAGTTGTTTGCCCGCGTTGAAGGGATGTTTTTTGTCGCCGTTCGCATTCAGAGGGAACGGAAGAAGCGACAGTTCACGCCGGGCGCCGGCAGGGCCAAGCATAAACAGCTCTTTGTCGTCCTGGCTTACGCATATATCCGTAAGCGTGCGGCAGGCATTTCGAAGCGCGGTTATTTTACGCATGGCGGAGGCGCTCTAAAGCAGTTTAATTTTGAGACGCTCCCTCCGGCGCTTCACGGCGAAACATCGTTGCTGTCTTCATCCGTAAGCTGCTGTACAGCAACGGCTGAAGCAAGTTTCGCCTACGCCTGCGGGGCGGGCGGCGGTGCCCGCCGCCAGAGCATTTCAACATTTTCAATGTTAAAATGCTCCAAAAGTTACCAGTATTCTGTTCCGGGCAAATAAAAGATAAAGTCCGTGCGGTTGTTGTAATGTTCGCTTTTGGGGTCGTCGGCAGGCACGCGGATATCCGTGTCTCCCGAACCCATGGCGTTCAGTCGGGTGCCTTGAATGCCGCCGAAGGTGATCAAGCGGTGCAGAACCGCCCCGGATCTGGCTGCTGAAAATTCCCATACGGAAGGAAAATACCTGCTGTTCAAACTGGCGGGCGTCACGTTGGTGCGTATGAGCAAATTGAAATGATGCCTGTTCAGCGCGGCAATAACGGGTTGCAGGAGGAAATCCGTATTTGGCTTAAGCCGGGCTGTGCCGGGTTCAAAAAGCTCCGAGGAATAAATGCGCAGAACAACGCCCTTGTTTTCCACTTCGACAACCAGTGAATTTTGCAGTTCGTTGGCATTGTTCGCATCGTGCATGGAATTTTGCACGGTTTCCATCAGATCCGCTTCAGCCTTGCCCAGAGTGGCGCTGTCCGTTTCATCGGGCCGTGGTATAAAGGGGGTGCGCGGGTCGCGTCCGGTAACGCCAAAAGCGTTTTGAATGGAACCGATGACGGATTTATATTTGTTTTCTTCCTGTTTGGAAAGGATGAACAACATGACAAAAAAACAAAGCAGCAAAGTCATCATATCGCCATAAGTGAGCATCCAGCTGGGTGTTTCGTCTGAACTCTTGGGCGCAGGTTTGGAAAAGGAAGACTCGTCAATATCATGGCCGATATTGTCGGTAGTGCCAAAATTTTCAATTATGCCGAATTGATCAGCTTTGCGGTTCATAAAGCGCTCTTACTCCATTTCTGCATCAAAACTGCATCGCTGTTTAGCTTATTCCTGGGCTGCCGCGGCTTGCTTTGGGCAAAAAGGAATACAATTTTTCTTTAATGACGGCCGGGTGTTCACCTTTCTGAATAGCCAGTATTCCTTCGCGCATAAGTTCCATGCTCTGGTATTCCTCTTTGGAGCGCTCTTCCAGTTTTTTTGCCAAAGGTAGAAAAATCACGTTGGCCATAAGCGAACCGTACAGGGTAGTCAGAAGCGCCACCGCCATGGCCGGGCCGATGGTGGCCGGGTCATCCATTTGCCGCAGCATCTGCACCAGACCGATCAGGGTTCCGATCATGCCGAAGGCCGGTGCGTATGTGCCCAGGGATTTGAAAACATCCTGCCCCCGCCAGTGGCGTTGCTGCATAAGCGACATATCAATGTCCAAAATATTGCGGAGCAGAATTTGCTCTGTGCCGTCGGCAATCAACTGAATGCCGCGATTCATAAAAGGGTAGGGCACACGGGCTTTTTCCAGCGCCAGAATGCTTTCTCTGCGGGCCTTTTCGCTCAGCCGGACGATTTGCGTGACAATATCCGCGGAATTTATGGGAGTATAAAAGAAACATTTGAGGAGCACTTTGAGAATGCCTTTAAGGTGGTGCAGCGGGTACATGATGAAAACCGTGGCTATGCTGCCCAAAAATACAATGCAGACAGAAGAAAGATCGACAAAAGTCTGAATGAAGGTGCCGAGGTCAGCGCCGAACATGCAGGCGTACACAATCAGCCCGGTGGCGGATAAAATCCCGAAAATTGTTCCAAAATCCATTACTTAGCTACTTGTCCCAGTTTAACGCATATAATTCAGGTATTAACCCGAACTCTTAATAAAATATCGGTTTGCGGGCCGCTTGGCTATAGGGCGGCGCAATATTTTTAATTTTTGTTCTGCGCCGGAATTAAACCAATGACCGAAGCCATGGCTTTTATACCCTGTTTCGCCCCGGTAAAGCCGAGGCCTTCTTCAGTGGTGGCTTTCAGGTTTACCCTGCTTTGGTCAATTTGCAGGAGCTTGGCTATATTTTTCAGGATTTCCAGCCGATACGGGGATATTTTGGGCGCTTCAGCCGCGACAGTCAAATCCACATGCATGATCCGCATTTGTTTTTCGTGCGTCAGTTCCAAAGTTTCAGCCAGCAATACCGCGCTGCTGATATTGTCGTAGGCGGCGTTCGTATCGGGAAACAGTACGCCTATATCTCCGCCGCCGATACAGCCGAGCAGGGCGTCAATGAGGGCGTGCAAAAGCACGTCTCCGTCCGAATGGGCTTGAAGCCGGATATCTGTGGATTCAAAACGCACGCCGCCCAATATGAAAGGACGGTTTCCGCCATACCGGTGGACGTCGTAGCCGAAACCCACGCAGGGACGCGCAGGTTCGTCCGTACTGTCCGTAATTTCTTTTAACAGGGCCAGATCCTCCACGGTGGTTATTTTCCGGTTTTCCGGATCGCCGGGAATAACCAATACCGGTACGGAACACTTTTCCAGCAGAGCGGCATCGTCAGTAACCAGCCAATGTTTTTCAAAGCAGGCTTCACTGTGAGTTTCTCTGGCCTGGTTGGCCAGGGAATGCGCCTGATGCAGCGCCCGGCGCTTGAAGCCCTGCGGAGTTTGAATGCCGCGTAAGGACGCGCGTGGCGGCGTACGCGTAACCAGCCCCTGCCCGTCTATTTCTTTTATGGTATCTCCGGGTTCAAGCCCGGGCACAACCGCGAGGCATCCTTCACGCAAGGCGTCCAGAATGGTTTTGGCCAGTTTGCAACTGATAAACGGTCTTGCGGAATCATGTACAAGCACGTCGGTACACTCGGGGGGCAGAGCCCGCAGTCCGCTCCATACGGAATCCTGGCGCAGAATGCCGCCAGGGGTGATTTTAAGCGGAAGCTTCAGAGGAAAATTCCGGTTGCAGGTTAAAGCCAGGATCTCGGCCGCGGGAAAATCGTCTTCAGGCAAAACCAACACCAGGCCTTCAAGACTGGGAAGCGCGGAGAGAGTGAGCGCGGAATGCCAGAATAAAGGCAGGCCTTTCCACAAGAGAAACTGTTTACTTGCGTCTGCTGCACTTTTTTTGGCGCGGCTGCCTTGCCCTGCCGCCAGAAGTATGGCCCATACGCGCATCAGCATAACTGCGATCCGTGCGACGATTTTGAAAAGGGAGCCGGACTGTAAGCCGGGTTCTGTTCCCCGCGCTTGGCGGGGTGGTCAGCATTCCTCTAGGGTTATAATTACTCATAACCTCAAGCAACCTACCCGAGAGCAATCCGGGCCGGATTGCCGCTCTCCTATTTGGTCTTGCTCCGAACGGGGTTTGCCTGGCTTGCCATGTCGCCATGGCAACCGGTGGTCTTTTACACCACCGTTTCACCCTTACCATTTTAACAATGGCGGTTTGCTTTCTGTTGCGCTTTCCGGGGATCGCTCCCCCTGGGGGTTACCCAGCGTTCCGCCCTGTGGAGCCCGGACTTTCCTCTCCGGGCAAAATGCCCGCAGCGCTGACCCGTCCGGCTCCCGATTCCGTATGCGTCTATTCCGCCTAGTACGCTGTAACACTTAAAAGTTTATAGAACAGCGTACTGACGCCGGGCGAACAAGCCCGGCGCGCCGCCTTAAGGCGGCGGTGCCCGCCGCCAGAGCATTTCAACATTTTCAATGTTAAAATGCTCTAATCAGCCGTCAATGGGAAAATGTTCGTCCTGAAAATGTTCGTCCCAGTAAATCAGGCGCTGGCAGTTGGGGCAGGAAAGAATCTGTTTGCCTTTTTGCAGCTCAATGAACCCCTGTGGGGGTATGGAGATGTTACAACCGCTGCATACGCCGGAATTTACGGGAACAATAACCGGGTAGGAAAGGCGTTCCCGGATGAATTCATAGCGCGAAAGCACCGGCAGCGGGACAAGCTTGATGGTGTCGCGGCGTTTTCCGTCCAGCCTTTTCAGTTCATTCAGCGCTTTTTCCGTGCGTTCGGCAAGACCGGCCTCTTTTTCCGCCAGTAGTTTTTTCAGCTTGTCGTATTGCTCTTCAGCCAGATCATAGGCGGTAGTCTGGCGGTTAAGCTCTTCGGTCATCAGTTTTTTTTCTTCTTCGCGGCCTCTGTTCACCTTTTCCAGAGAATCCATTTCACGCATCATCGCCTGGTATTCTTTGCTGTTGCCCACCAGCATAAGTTTGCTTTTGCTTTTTTTGATCCGGGTGACGTCGTCTTCAATCTCCATGTTCAGGCGTCTTTCCTGTTCACGGAGATGTTCAAGCTTATCCAGTACTCTTGCGCGTTCTTCTTCAGAAAGGCTGAAAGATTTTTTCAGGTCTTCAATTTCTTTAGGGGCATTGGTCAATTCTTTGCGTATTTCATGAATTTGATCGTCTACTTTTTGCAGTTCAACCAATTGTTCGATCTGTTTCAAATAAAGGCTCAAGAGCAATCCTCCCGCGTGTGGCGATTAAAATACAGATGCTGTATTTAATACCGGCCAGAAAAATAACGGATCCGTGCCGGTTATAAAAGAAACCATGATTTCAGGCGATTGCCTGCCCAACTGTTCAGCAAATAAATGCATCATCATTTCTTCAAGTTGAAAATGTCCCACATCCAGCACCCGGATTTGCGCATCCAGAGCGGCGTGATATTTGACGTCTCCGGTAATATAAACATCCGCGCCGGCTTTTTCGGCAACTTCAATGGCGTCAGCTCCCGAGCCCGGGCAGCACGCGATGCGCCGGACAAGCGACGGCGTCGGGCCGCAACAGCGCCAGGCATTTATTTCCAGAATCAGAGAAAGCTTGGCGCAAAATTCCGTATATGCCATCAGGTTAGGCAGGTTTCCCACAAAGCCGAAACCGGCGGGAAGCCCGGCCTCTCCGGGTAAAACCCCGGTTACTTCCAGCACGGCGCGGTCAGTCAGGTTAAAACTGTCGGCAAGCCAGGCGGCGGGCCCATTGGGGTTGGAGTCCAGAGACGTGTGCGCGCTGTAAAGGCATACATCGTTTTTGAACAGCAGAGACAATATACGGTGGTAGTTGTCCGTCGTATCGGGAAAACGCGGGCGCAGGCTCAAAGGATGGTGCGCAAGAATAAAATCGGCGCCCCTGTCCAGAGCCAGCTGGATGTTGTCCAGCGTGGGGTCAAGCATGACAGCCATGTGTCTGACCTGATCATTGCAGGCTGCGACCTGAATGCCCGAGTGATCCCAGGGCGCGGCAAGGAAAGGAAGTGCGGTTTGTTCAATAATGTCAATGAGTTCATTTAGCTGCATGAAAATATCCGGGTAAAAACCACGCGTACAGACCGCATTTTTGCCCGACGGAGGCGTTCGTGCAATATCCGGGTTACCGCGTCAATCAAACAAATTAGACTATACGTTCACACGGCTTTTCGTCAAGCGTATTTTTCAGCCCGAGTTTTTCGGTTGACGATCCTCCGCAGGAAAAAAAGTTTACTTTTCAATGCGGATATCAGTAAAATGCTCTAAAGCGCCGTTAAACCGAAAAAACGAACTAAATCCTTCAATTTTTCCAAATGGCCCGGCGCAGGCGCGGCGTGCGGCGGCGGAACCGGCAGCCCCAGGCGGGCATACTTGCCAACCCCCAAATTGTGATAAGACATGAATTCAACGCCGCGCAGTCCGCGCGCGCCGTGCAGAAAAGAGCACATGGCCTTGATATTCGCCTCATCGTCGTTCAGGCCAGTCACCAGCGGAACGCGGATCGTCACGTTGTCGTGTCGCTCCAGCAGGTGGCCGATATTGCGCAGGATGCCGGCATTGGGCTTGCCGGTAAGCGCTTTGTGTTGGGTGGAACTCATGTGTTTGATATCCACAAAAATCTCTTCCAGCAAATCAAAAATTGGCGCGGCTTTTTCCCGGGGAGCGTAAGCGCCGGTCTCGATGGCCCGATGAAAACCGGCTTCGCCGCAGGCTTCCAGAGCAGCGCGTAAAAAAACGGGCTGCGCCAGAGGCTCACCGCCGGAAAAAGTCACCCCTCCGCCGGATTCGCGGTAAAACACCGCATCCCGACGCAATTTGGCCACGAGTTCGTCCACAGTCAGGCGAAAGCCAAAGCCGGCTTCCGGGCGGGCCGTCCAGCTTTCCGGATTGGCGCACCACTGGCAGCGTAACGGGCAGCCCTTCATGAACACCGTGCTGCGAATGCCCTCGCCGTCATGCAAAGACCAGCGCTGGATTTGAAAAATAGTACCCGCAGGCGAGACTTTTTTTGCGGCCATGGCACCCTCCCATCAAGATTTTTGCGGCGGAAAAAACCGCCGCCTCGCTGGGGCAAGGACGTCGGCTATAGTACTATCGGCTGTTAAAACCCTTCATAAGCCGTGCGTTCGATAATACCTTCCTGCACTTCGCGGGAAAGGTTTACGAACTGTGTGCTGTAGCCGGCCACACGTACCAAAAGGTCGCGATACTCTTCCGGGTTCTTCTGGGCCTTGCGCAAGGTTTCCGTGGAAACTACGTTAAACTGCACGTGAAAGGCCCCTAGGGCGAAATAGGCGCGTATCAGCGCGCCGAGCTTGCGGCGGTTCTTTTTATCTTTCATCAGTTCCGGCGTGAGCTTTATGTTCATCAGGGTGCCGCCGGTGTGAATGTCGTGGTTGATTTTGGCCACCGAGCGCATGGCCGCCGTGGGGCTGGTCAGGTCGGTGCCGGCGTGCGGCGAAACGCCTTCGGTCAGCGGAGTGCCGGAGCGCCGTCCGTCCGGGGTGGCTCCCACAATGCTGCCGGCCGGGATGTAGTTGGAAATACCCATGAAGGCGGAATTGAACTTGGAGCCGAAGAGGTCGGTGTAAGTCACGGTTTCCTTGTGGTAGAAATCGGAGATTTCCACAGCCAGACGATCCGCGTAGTCATCGTCGTTGCCGTATTTTGGCACGGCCAGGACATCGCGCCGCAGCTCCTCGAAGCCTTCCCAGTTCTTTTCCAGGGCATTGCAGATCTGCTTCATGCCGTATTTTTTGTCTTCAAAGACCAGCTTGCGGAGCACGGCCAGGGAATTGGCGCTGTCGGCCACGCCAATGCCGGTCAGCACCGGTCCCAAGTTATACTTGGCCCCGCCGCGTGAGAGATCCTTGCCCTTTTCCATGCAGCCTTCCACCAGCAGGGAGAGGTAGGGCCGGGGCACGCTTTCGGCGTGTATGCGCTGGGCGGTGATCGAGCCGATCACCGCGTGCTTGAGCAGGTAGGACAGTTGCTTAAAGAAAGCCTGCTTGACCTCGCCGAAGCTTTTGAATTGCGCGGCCGGCTTTTCCGGTAGCCCGCCGATTTCCGGGTTCAGGCGGCTTTTGCCTTCGTTCAGGGCGAATTCCAGAGCCGAGGCCAGATTGACGCTCACGGCCGAGGTCCATTCGCCAATCTTGCGGAAGTGCGGCACCACGCAACCGCAGTTGCTCCAGTCGCGGGCGTCTTCCGGGGTCAGGCCGGCGGCCAGGAGCATTTCCGAACCCAGGCGGTCGCTGTGCACGGCCGGGAAGCCGCCGCCTTCGGAGATTAAGTCGCAAACCGCGTCCATGAACTCGTCCGGCGTATCCGGGTGGATGCGCACGGAAAGGCCGGGCTGGTGTGTCCTGACGTGGCTGGAAGCGGTCAGGCACATGTAGGAAACGGCGTTCACGGCGTCGCGCCCGTCGCGCGTGCGGCCGCCCACGGTCAGGTTCTGGAAGGCGTTGTATCCGGCAAAAAACTTGGCCGTATTGGCGGAAATAACCCACACCCACTCCGAAAGCTTGATCCAGAGGGCATCGATCAATTCCTGGGCTTTTTCGGGTGTAATGCGCTTCTTGACCAGATCCGCCTGGAAGTAGGGATACATGTACTGGTCAAAGCGGCCCAGGTTCAAAGCCAGCGAGTTTTCCGAAAGAATGGATCCCATCTGGGTGAACCAGACGGTCTGGATGGCTTCGTGGAAAGTTTCGGGCGGGTTGGCCGGCACTTTGCGGCAAACCTTGGCCACATCTTTCAGGCCGAGTTTTTCGGCTTTGTCGGCATAGCGTTCGGCCAGGCCGATGATTCCTTGGCAGGCGACGATTTCGGCTTGGTAGAAATCCATTTGCTCCTGGGCTTCCGGGGTGGTCGGACTCAGAGCGGCCAATTTGGCTTCGGCTTCTTTTTTCAGGCCGGTAAAGCCTTTCTTGAAGATCAGATCCTGGTAGTCGGCGGTGATTTCGCCAATGGCATTGCGCCACTTGGAGTCGTTGTCGATGATCCCGGTGTCGACCAGAATTTTCGCTGTTTCCGGGTTCAGGCGGGCCAGGAAGGTTTCTTCAAGCGATTGCCCCTTCCAGTAGGGGAAGATTTCTTCGCGCAGGAGCTTTTTGGAAGCTTCGTCAATATCGTAGGGATCCTGACTGCGCTTGGCGAATTCATCCATTTCCCTGTCCACCCACGTCCATGAATATTCCGGGCAAATTACGCCGGATTTCAGGTGTTCACCTATAGTGCCCACCACCAGTTCGTTCTCGAAAATGCCGATCGGCCCTTTTCGGCAGACCTCGCGAAAAGCCTTGGCGCGCCGGATGATCGTGGGTTCGCCTTCACTTTCCTTGTGCGACTTGGTGAACAGTCTGGCCCGCTCCACGCTGACGGTGGGTTTGGCCTCAATGTAAAGCTGCTTGAATTTCTTGATCCTGGCGGTCATCGGACAGGTAATGGCGCTCACGTGTTTCTCCTTTCATTTGCCGGTTAGATAGTCAACCAGTTGCTCGCGAGCGCGCCCCATATGGCCGCGTAAGATCTTTTTGGCGGCTGCGAAGCGTTTGTCGCGGATGGCGGCAAGAATGGCGCGGTGTTCGTCCTGCGAGGCGGCCTGAAAATGCATGGCGTCAAGATACAGGCGCATGTAGCGCTCCACATTGTCGTGCAGGTTGTAAATCATCTCCATAATCCGGGGGCGCCTGGCCGCCCGGTACAGGGTTTCGTGAAACTGTCGGTTCAGTTCGGCCCAGCGGCCGGTATCCTTAGCGGTATCCATACGATTTAAAATTTTATCGGCGGCGGTAAGGTCTTTTTCGCTCAAAAGCGGCATGGACAGTTCCAGAACGCCAATTTCCAGCATGGTGCGGATTTCAAAAATCTCGCTCGCCTCGTCGGCCGAAAGTTTGCTGACCTGGGCGCCCCGGTTCGGCAACATGGTGACCAGACCGTCGGCGTGCAAAGTGCGCAAAGCTTCGCGTAGCGAACCCATACTGACGCCGAAGCGTCCGGATAGTTTTTCCTGCCGTAACGGCGCGCCGGCCGGCAGGCTGCCGGAGACGATACTCTCGCGCAACAGGCGGGTTATCTGGTCGGATAAGGTGGCTTTGGCTATGGCGGACATATTCATTCTCTCCGGGAAGACCCGGTAAAGTTTCAAATTTATATTTTCGAAAATTTATCGCAAAAAAAAACTGTGTCAACAGGGAGATGCAATTTTTTTTGACTTTATCTGAACGACCGTATTGCATAATATTTTTAATGTGCTGCATACACCGGTCAACTTGATTTGCTATCGACACGCCGCTATTCTGAAGCGCGTTTTTTTGTGGCGAGAATCAAGGAAAGATAGCCTGGTTTTTCCGGCGCTTCGTCAAGGTTGCGGCAAATAATTTCATGCTCCAGACCCACGCGGGAAATAAAAACTGTTTGCAGCCGGGCATTTTTTTCCCGCGCTTCATTCAGGCTCGCTTTTATATCCGCAAGTCTGCCGCCGGCCTTAAGGATGACGGCATTGTCGGCCAGGGACAGATCCTGATCCAGCGCGGTTTTATCTTTTATGCCGGGTATAATTAAAAGGTTTTCATGCTTTTCACAGAGTATGGTGGCGGTTTTGGCCGCTGCCGCCTGAAACGAGGTGATGCCCGGCACGATTTCCATTTTTATTTGCGGGAAATTTTGCGCGAGAGCGGTGGAAATATAGCCGAAAGTGCTGAAAATGAGAGGATCGCCAAGGGTTATGCAGGCGGCGTTCCAGCCTTGCTCCAACACGCTTGCGATTTTTCGGACGTTTTCCGCCCGGGCTTTTTGCAGGGTGGCTTCCTCTCTGGACATGGGAAAGCTGAGCCGCATAACGCGCACGTCTTTGGGCAGGTGTCCGGCAACTATGTTCAGGGCTATGGAATAGCTGTTTTTGGAGGAACTGGGGGCAAAAAGCACGTCTATACCCGACAAGATTTTAACCGCCCGCAAGGTAAGCAGATCCGGGTCGCCGGGGCCCACGCCTATGCCGTAAAGAGTTCCGTATTTTTGCATGTTGTGTTTGGCACTCCTTTTTTGCCTGTGCTTTGAAACTTGAATTTACAGCCCGGATGGTTTATATGCACATAGATACAGGCACACCCGGCGCGTTTGTTTCAGGCGTGACATGGTAATAATACAAGACGATGTTTTTTTCCAGGTAAAGAATTCAGCGCAAGCAACCCAGAGGTATTATGTATAGTTCCAATCCGGCACACCAGGTTCCCCGGCGCGTTGGCCTTGATGTGGGTTCCACCACGGTCAAGCTGGTGATTCTGGACTCTGAAAACCACCTGTTATTTCAGGATTACCGCTGGCATTATTCCGATGTGCGCCGTACGGTCGTATCTTTGCTGCAAGATGCCGCAAGCGCGGCGGGCGACATTTTGATCACTCCGGTTATGAGCGGTTCAGGCGGGTTGGCCTTGGCGCAGATTCTGGGCATCCCCTTTGAGCAGGAAGTTATAGCCGGAACCAGGGCTCTGGAGATTTTCGCGCCGCAAACCGATGTAGCGATCGAGCTTGGGGGCGAAGACGCCAAGCTGACCTATTTTGACGCTTACGGGGTGGATCAGCGCATGAATAACAGTTGCGCCGGCGGCACCGGAGCCTTTATCGACCAGATGGCTACCCTGCTCGGCACGGATGCCGCCGGTCTCAATGAGTTGGCCAAACAGCGCAAAAACATCTATCCCATAGCCTCCCGCTGCGGGGTTTTCGCCAAAACCGATGTGCAGCCCCTGATCAATGAGGGCGCTTCCAAAGAAGATATAGCGGCCTCCATACTCCAGGCCATTGTCAATCAGACCATCAGCGGGCTGGCCTGCGGCAAGCCTATTCGCGGTAAAGTGGCTTTTCTGGGCGGGCCGTTGAATTTCCTTTCGGTTTTGCGCGAGCTGTTTGTCGCGACACTCAAACTTAAAGCGGAGGAGGTGATTTTTCCGGAACACGCCAAACTGTTTGTGGCTATGGGCGCGGCTCTGCTTGCCAAACCCGGGCAGGAGATTATCACGCTTGAAGATTTGCTTGCCCGTTTTGAAGAAAACCCCAGGCACACGCTTACCGAAATTAATCTGTTGCCGCCATTATTTGCGGACGACGAGGCCCTGGGGGAGTTTCGCCGGCGGCACGAGCAGGCGAAAGTCACACGCGGGAGCCTTGCGGAGCACAGCGGGAAGGTTTTTTTGGGCATAGACTCCGGATCGACGACCACCAAAGCGGCGCTGATCAATGAACAGGGCGAATTGCTCTTCAGTTGGTACAGCGGCAACCAGGGTAACCCCATTGACGTCGCGCGCACTATGATTGGCGAGCTTTACGCGAAACTTCCTGAAAATGCGCGGCTTTGCGGCGTAACTACCACCGGCTACGGAGAGCAGATTATCAAGGCCGCTTTCCGGGCTGATTACGGCGAAGTGGAAACCGTTGCTCATTACAAGGCCGCGGACAGGATGCTGCCGGGCGTGGAGTTTATTCTGGATATAGGCGGGCAGGATATGAAATGCCTTACTGTGCGCAAAGGGGCTATTCACAGCATTTCCCTGAATGAAGCCTGTTCGGCCGGCTGCGGTTCTTTTATTGAAACTTTCGCCAAATCCCTGCAATACACGGTGGGCGATTTCGCCAGGCTTGCGCTTGACGCGCGGCGCCCTGTGGACTTGGGCACGCGCTGCACGGTGTTTATGAATTCCAAGGTCAAACAGGCGCAAAAAGAAGGAGCTTCCATACAGGATATTTCCGCCGGAATTTCTTACGCGGTCATCCGCAACGCCCTGTATAAGGTCATCCGTCTGCGCCGTATTGACGATCTGCCGGGAAAAATTATTGTGCAGGGCGGAACGTTCTACAATGAAGCTGTGCTGCGCGCTTTTGAGCAGCTTACCGGACGCCGGGTTGTCCGCATGGACATAGCCGGGCTTATGGGCGCTTACGGAGCCGCCCTTATTGCCCTGGAAAAATATACTCCCGGCTATGCGGGAAATTTTATCCGCGCAGGGGAACTGGAGGCTTTTTCCGTTTCCAAAAGGGTGGAGCATTGCCAGTACTGCGGAAACCGCTGCCGTTTAATCATCAATACTTTTAACGACGGAAGGGAATTTGTTTCCGGAAACCGCTGCGAAAAAGGCGCGCGCGTGGAAAACAAGAAGGAGGAACTGCCCAACCTGTTCCAGTATAAACTTAAACGTATTTTTGACTACGCTTCGCTTAAGCCGGAAGAAGCCGGACGCGGCTCGGTGGGAATACCCAGAGTCCTGAATCAATACGAAAATTATCCTTTCTGGCATGTATTTTTTACCCGGCTCGGGTTCAGGGTGGTGCTTTCTCCCGCCTCCAGCAGCAGGATTTACCAGATGGGCATAGAGACCATACCCTCGGAATCGGCCTGTTACCCGGCAAAACTTGTACATGGGCATATTGAGTCTTTAATCGCCAGGAACGTGGATCGTATTTTTTTCCCCTCGGTAACTTACGAATGGCGGGAGTTCACATATTCCAACAATCATTTTAACTGCCCGGTGGTGGCCTGTTACCCGGAAGTTGTCCGCAATAATGTCGATGCCGTCCAGCATAAAGAGGTAAAATTTCATAACCCCTTCATCAATTTGAATGATCTGGATTCGGTGTGCAAAGTGCTTACAGCGGAGTTCCGTTCTCTTGGCATACGCAGCAATGAAATTTCCGCCGCTCTCCGGGCGGCCGGCGCGGAAATCCGCAAAGTGCGCGACGATATCCGCGCCAAGGGAAGCGAAACCATAGAGTGGCTGG
The DNA here is from genome assembly GCA_031266055.1 of Deltaproteobacteria bacterium. Lineage (GTDB taxonomy): Bacteria > Desulfobacterota > Desulfovibrionia > Desulfovibrionales > Desulfovibrionaceae > WRHT01. The sequence goes on along the minus strand of JAISBT010000100.1, from coordinate 2,104 downwards.
AGCGGCACGGGCATAAAGGCGTCATTCTGGCAGGGCGTCCGTACCATATTGATCCCGGCGTGAATCATGGCATTGACAAGCTGATCGTGGAAGAGGGCATGGCCGTTTTAACCGAGGACAGCATCGCTCACCTTGGAGCGGCGCGCATCAGCCGTGGCTTGCGGGTTGTCGATCAGTGGAGCTACCATTCGCGGTTGTACGCCTCCGCCGCTCTGGCGGCAACTTATCGGCATCTGGAGCTGGTGCAGTTGACTTCTTTCGGCTGCGGCCTGGACGCGCTCACCACAGATCAGGTGGACGAAATTCTGCAGGCTGAAAATAAAATTTATACGCTGATCAAGATAGACGAAGGCAACAACCTTGGCGCGGCGCGCATTCGCATTCGATCCCTCAAGGCCGCCATGGGCGATCGCGACAAACTGGAGTTCCAGCCGGTGGTGCGGCCTGTGCCGACGCCCGTGCGTAACCCTTTTACCGAGGAAATGCGCCCGAAATATACTATTTTGGCTCCGCAGATGTCGCCTGTGCATTTCAGCCTGCTGGAACCGGTTTTTCTTTCCGAGGGTTACAAGATCGAAATTTTACGTTCGCCCGGCCGGGATTCTCTGGAGGCCGGCCTGAAATACGTGCACAATGACACTTGCTACCCCTGTATTATGGTCATAGGCCAGTTGATTGAGGCGCTGCAAAGCGGCAGATACGATTTGAACCGTACGGCGCTCATTCTTTCGCAAACCGGCGGCCAGTGCAGGGCTACCAACTACATCGCCCTGCTGCGCAAGGCGCTTAAGGACATAAATGCGGAACAGGTTCCGGTTATCTCTGTAAATGCTTCTTCCGGGCTGGAAAGCAATCCCGGCTTCAAGATGAATTTCGCTCTGCTCAAAAAAGCGGTCATGGGAGTTATCTACGGTGATTTATTCATGCGCTGTCTGTACAGGGTTCGCCCGTACGAACTGGAAAAAGGCGCGGCTGACGCGTTGTTTGACAAATGGATGAAGCATTGCCGGGATTCTTTGCGGCAGAAGAGCGGAATGTCGGAATTTAAAGCCAATATTGATGCGATTGTGAGTGATTTTGAAGCATTGCCGATCAAAGAAGGCCGCAAGCCGCGTGTGGGGGTGGTCGGTGAAATTCTGGTCAAATTTCACCCTGAAGCCAATAATAACCTGGTAGAGCATATTGAAGCCGAAGGTGGAGAGGCGGTTGTGCCGGATTTATTGGATTTCTTTCTTTACTGCACTTATGGAACCCATTATGACCGCAAGAATTACGGCATGACAAGAAAAACCTATCTGGGTTTCGCGCTTGCCACCACCCTGATTGAATTCATACGCGGGGCCATGCGTCGCCGCCTGCGGCGCAGCAAACGGTTCAGCGCGCCCCAGCATATTAAAAAAACGGCTGAACTGGCCGCGCAAATGGTTTCTTTGGGTAATCAGTCCGGCGAAGGGTGGCTGCTTACCGGAGAAATGATGGAACTTATTGAAAGCGGGGTCAACAATATCGTCTGTGTGCAGCCGTTTGCCTGCCTGCCCAACCATATTACCGGCCGGGGGATGATGAAGGCGCTTAAAGAAAGATACCCGGCAAGCAACATTACGGCCATAGATTACGATCCGGGAGTCAGCGCGGTAAACCAGCTGAACCGGTTGAAATTGATGATGTCGGTGGCGCATAACAATTTGGAGGGAAACAGCCGTAAAGATGCGCCGGTTAAGGCGGTGCAGGGGACAAGGCGGTTCAGGCACAAGACCCACCCTTGGGGAACCCGGGTTGAAGTGGAAGAAATTTCTTTCTGGCCGAGGTTTTAGAGCATTTTAACATTGAAAATGTTGAAATGCTCTGGCGGCGGGTATCGCCGCCCGCCCCGCAGGCGTAGGCGAAACTTGCTTCAGCCGTTGCTGCGCAGCAGCTTACGGATGAAGACAGCAGAGATGTTTCGCCGTCAAGCGCCGTAGGGAGCGCCTCAAAATTAAATTGCTCTGGTACGCTGTAACACTTAAAAGTTCGTATAGAACAGCGTACTGACGCCGGGCGAACAAGCCCGGCGCGCCGCCTTAAGGCGGCGGAGCAAAGCAAAAACCACGTTTTTTGCTTTGCG
>JAISBT010000002.1 GCA_031266055.1 Deltaproteobacteria bacterium | reverse complement strand
AAACAACAAGATCAAGGTACTGAAAAGGATGGCCTACGGATATCGGGACATAGAGTTTTTCAAACTCAGAATCATGGCTATTCATGAGGCAAAGTACGCTCTAACCGGATGAACCATTTAAAAATGTTCCTTACGGCAGGCTTGCGCCCGCCTACCCACAGCTTGCGGCAAGGATCCGTACACAATTCCACGCTGGGCATTTCAACATTTTCAACATTTTCAACATTTTCAATGTTAAAATGCTCTAATTTCACTATTATAGACAATATACTGTATTTTATCTGCGTCAACATACCCGATTTTTAATCCCGCATAAAATGATTTTGACATTCATTTTCGCCTCTATTATACTCTTGCGGATTTGGCATGCTCCGGCGCGGCGACATCGCCCACCGGCACATTTTTACACAAGGAGAAGCGTATGGCTACGGGAAATTTCTGGAAATATGGTCTGGCTCTCGGGGCGGGTGTGGCTATCGGCGCGGTGGGCGCTGTGCTGCTGTCCCGGGGGAATATCAATCTCAAGAAGGCCTGCGCCGGGCTGCTGAGCCGCGGCCTGGACATTAAAGACCGCGCCGCCGGGTTTGCCGGGACGGCCAAAGAAAATCTGGAGGATATAGCCGCTGAGGCCAGGTACGAGCAGGAACTGCGCAAAAATGGAGAGAAGCCGGCATGAAGGCGGCGGAGCGGGTAGCGCCGGAACCGCCGTCTTCCCTGAATGAATGGAAAGATGAATGGAAAGACGAAGGGGAAAAAGAAAGGCTACGCTTAAGGCGCCGCTTGCTCCGGCATTATTATATTGCGCATTGTATTCCCGGGCGTCTGCGCCTGCGGCCGCTTCCCGGAGCCGCGGCTCAGAATATGGCTGATCTGCGCGCGGCGTTTCCCGGGGCCGAGCTTACCGTGTCGTCCGCCACCGGCAGTGTGCTGGTGCTCTATGCGGGCGCTGCCCAAAATACGTCCGTTTCCGCCGGCGGGCATACGCGGAGCGCGCCCGGGTTCCGCGCTGTTGCGCGCAACCCCATACCCGGAAAACTGCGCAGTCTGTTTTACCCCCGGATGCTGGTCTCCGCTCTGGCGGTATTCAGAGCCCTTCCGTACATGCTCAAGGCCGTAAAAAATCTGTTGCGCGGCAGGCTGAACCTGGATGTTCTGGATGGCGCCGCCTTGTTGGTCTGTATTTTGCAACGCGACTTCAGAACGCTTTCATCGCTCACTTTTTTCTTTGCTCTGGGCGGGTATCTTGAAGACTGGACTCGGAAAAAATCGCGGGTCAGTCTGGAGGAAAGCCTGGCTTTGCATGTGGACTATGTCTGGATCAGAGACGGCGCGGTGGAACGGCGAATACCCTTTTCCGAAGCGCGTCCCGGCGACTGCATTGTCGTGCGCGCGGGTTCCGCCCTGCCGGTGGACGGCACGGTGGTTTCGGGCGAGGGCATGGTCAATCAGGCCTCCATGACGGGTGAAGCCATGCCGGTGCGCCGATCCGCGGGAGCCAGCGTATATGCCGGTTCAGTGCTGGAGCAGGGGGAATTGCTGGTCAAGGCTTCCAGGTGCGGCGGCAATACGCGCATACATTCCATCATCAGAGCCATTGAGGAGTCGGAAAATGTCAAGGCTTCGGTGCAAAGCAGATATGAGCGCATGGCCGACGCCATTGTTCCGTATAATTTTTTGTTGAGCGGAGTGGTGTACGCGGTGACGCGCAACCTTATGCGCAGCGGTTCGGTTCTGCTGGTGGACTATTCCTGCGCTATCCGCCTTGCCGCGCCGCTGGCCGTTTTTGCCTGCATGCGGGAAGCGGCGGACAACGGAGTTTTGATCAAGGGCGGCAAGTTTATGGAGGCCATTGCGCGAGCGGATGTGGTGGTCTTCGACAAAACCGGCACCCTGACCAGGGCGCGTCCGGCGCTGATGGAGGTTATCCCTTTCGGCGGCCGCCGGCGGGAGGACATTCTGCGGCTTGCGGCCTGCCTGGAAGAGCATTTTCCCCATCCGGTAGGCCAGGCCGTTGTGCGCGCCGCGGAAAAAGAAGGGTTGAAGCACAGGGAGGAACATACCCAGGTGGAGTTCATCGTTGCCCACGGCATAGCCTCCACCTGGAAAGGGCGGCGGGTGCTCATCGGCAGCGCGCGTTTTATTGTTGAAGAGCAGGGTATTGTTCCGGACGAAGAACAGCAGGCCATTATCGACCGTGAAGCGGAAAAGGGGAGAACCGTTCTGTATCTGGGCATGGGCGGAAAACTGGCCGGAGTTTTGTCGGTGGAAGACGAAATCCGTGACAATGCGGCCGAGGTGGTGCGGGCCTTGCGCGCCGGCGGCGTCAAACGCGTTGTCATGCTTACGGGCGACGGAGAGAAAACCGCCGCCGGCGTTGCCGCAAGGGTGGGCATACACGAATTCAGATCGCGGATGCTTCCGGGCGACAAGGCTGATTTTATCCACGCTTTGAAAAAAGACGGTTGCTTTGTGGCCATGATCGGCGACGGCATCAACGATTCACCGGCTCTTTCCGCCGCGCATGTGGGCGTTGCCATGATGGAAGGAGCGGATGTGGCGCGCGAGGTGGCGGATATTGTCCTGACTTCCGGAGATTTGGGCGGATTGCTGACGGCCGGAAAATTGTCGCGCGGGGCTTTGCGGAGAATCCATTCCGGCTTTCGCACCTCGCTTTTCTGGAACAGCGTTTTCCTGGCCGGGGGCCTTCTGGGAGCGTTGCGTCCGGGCCTGTCGGCTTTTTTGCATAATGCGACCACAGCGGCCATAGCCGTGTCAAGTCTGCAACCCCTGCTTCCGCCGGTTTCCTCCAAAAATGGGGACTGAACAGCGGGATGCTTGCAGGCGGGCGAAAGCCGGCCGTTAAGCGGGCATCTCAAGCGTAAATGCGCGTAAATGCGATGATGGAGATGGTAAAATGATTGCCAGTTTTATTGAGGGCAGAATACGCCTGCGCGACGCGGCCTTGAAAAATCCGGACAACATGTCCATGCTGCGGGGCCTTGTAGCCGCAAGGCCGGGCATTATCAGCGTGACGGCCAACAGCGTAACGGGCAGCCTGCTGGTATGCTATGACCCCGCGGTGCTTTCGCGGGAAGACCTCGCTTCCGCCGCCGCTCTGCTTGAAACGCGGTTTCCGTCCGCAAAGCGGAAGGAAAAAATCCGGTTTTTTAAAAACGATATTTCCAGGCTCACGCTTGCCTTCATCGCGGTACTTGCGGCCGGGTTGGTGAATAAACGCGTTCATGTGGCGGCCGGGGCGGTTTTTACCTTGCTGGCGACGGCGCATGCCTGCAAAGAGCGGCGTTCACGCCCGCTTCTTCCCGAATAGTGCCATATTGCAAGAAGAGGGAAACTCCGTTTTGATGGAAGTGTCATTGCACCATCAACCGGGCGCTTACTTTTTGGCTTGCTATCAGGCGCTGCCGAGGGTGACGCCGTGATCGGCGGCGAATTTTTTCAATTTATCCATTGTGATAGCCTCATAGTAAACCACATGCTCTCCCCAGTCATGAATGCTTCCGGTATCGCGCCACTCCTCCCGCTCTATCTGGCATCCACTCGCGTCCGCGCCATGCGCTGTCAGCATGTCCGCCAAAGCCTGGTTGCCTTTCAGAGCGGCATAATAAACAGATGAGACTTTCAGGCGGCTGGAGATGCTGCCCCAGGCTTTCCCCAGAGCGTCGTCTTCGATTTCTTCCGGAAAATTGACGTCAATGCCTTCATCAAGCAGGCCTTTGACAAGGTCAAGGTCAGGATTTGTTTTGCAGGCTTCCAGTAATTTTGGCCCCAATCCCATTTCCCGCGTTCTGAAGGCCTTGGCGTTCTCAAGGCATTGTATGGCCAGCCGCTTCAGCTCGCTGTCTTCATTTTGTGCGGCCATCTCCGTTACAAGAGACTTGTTCACTTTATGGAGCTGACGAATGACATGGTGATGGATACTATAAGTACGAATAAATTTATCTGACTCCAGAAGGCCGATCAAGATCCGCTGGTCGGTTATGCGGGATACGGCCAATGTACCGCCAGACGCCAGGGCTATCTTGGCCAGAATATCCTGGTTGCTTATCTTCCCTGCCGCTTTGTCTTTTACATTGTCGTTATGGCCATTGATGGCGATAGAGTATAATATCTCTTCATCCTCTTCATCCACTATTCTATCAAGAGCTTCGAGCGCCTCTTCATCTTCCGCATGTATGGCTGTTTCATAATGAGCTTTTTGTTCATTGCCGCTGATAGTATAAAGCCTTACCCGAGCTTTCCAGTCACTTACCTGATTGACAACGCGCCTCGCTATTTCCGGATCCGTTATCTTGCTTGCGGCTTGTGTCTGCCATTCTTGTTTCGAGCAAGTCGAAACTATCTGCGCAAGTGCTTCCTGGTTCTGGATTTGATTCAGCAAAAATGGAATAAATGTTATCCCCTGGGTCTTGGCACGCCAGCCGGTGCTGAAGTCTTTAAATACTCCAAGCAGCGTGGCTGTGTCCGAGATGCGTGAGATGGCTTCTTTTTGGGTCGCTCGGCTTTTGTAGACAATTTCCAGCAGCCTGGCCGGATCGGAGATTTTCGCGACGGCTCCTATTCGTGCATCCTGATAGTCGCTTTCGTAGACAATTTTCAGCAGCTTGGTCTGGTCGGAGATTTTCGCCACAGCCTTCATGCGTTTTTGGGGATTTTTGCTGTTCCATCCCGGCGTAAACGGCCACATGTTTTTTCCTTATAGGGTAAATCTCAATATGTCCCATAGAATACAGGATATAATGCGGAAAATAGCTTGACATGTTTTTGAAAAACTTGGGCTTGTAGCCCATTGAAATTACGCCTTGGGCATCTCCGCTCTATGTCATTCGCCGCGCCCGTTCCCCTGGCCGGTTACTCCGGGGAGAGGGCCAGCCGGAAACCCAGGAGTTCACTCCGGAAGTACGGCGTATAGTAGTTGCGGTCGGCCGAACGGCAGAACTTCGCGGGGTTGTGCCAACTACCGCCCCGAAACACGTGGAGCGGCGGGCCGTCAGACGGGCCGCCGGGATCGCTGGCGGGAGAAATGGCGTAATACCGCTCCCCGAATCTGTCCTGTACCCACTCCCAGACATTCCCGTGTATGTCGTACAAACCCCAGGCATTGGGTTCCTTCTGCCCCACGGGATGCGGCTTGCCGCTGGAATTGTCCCCATACCACGCATAGCGGCCCAGATTGTCCGTGCCGTCCCCAAAAGAATACGCGGTTGTCGTTTCCGCCCTTGCCGCATATTCCCATTCCGCTTCCGTAGGCAGACGGAAGCGGGCATGCCCTTCCCGTTGGTTCAGACGCCTGACGAACTCCTGCGCATCATCCCATGACACCTGCTCCACAGGATTGCTCCGGCCCTGGAATCGGCTCGGGTTATCCCCCATAATCGTTTCCCACTGCGCCTGCGTCACTTCATGCTTGCCGAGATAAAAGGGCTTGCTGATATATACCCGGTGTTGCGGCGTTTCGTTGTCGGCAGCGTCCTCAACATTTTTGTCCGTGCCCATCATGAACGACCCCGCGGGGATCAGAACGAACTCCATGCCGATGCTGTTGGTGTACGGCGTCAATTCGGCAGCCGACGGCATCCCCTCCATGCCGGGAAAAAGCAGAGCAAGGCACAGCGACGTAATAACAAATTTTCCTTTCCGCATGATGCCATCCCGCGTATAATGAACCGTTACGATTGCGAATGCCGGAATAACCTTACTCCGGATTTGTCTTTTTGTCTTCCCGATTGAGCGGGACGCTTGCACAGTGTACTATGCTGTGCTTTTGCCTTCGGCGCGGGTCTTTTCCATGAGAGTTGCGGGCATACCGGTTTTCCTTGTCATGAATGCCGATATTTGAATTTATTTTGTTGTGAAGGGCCGTACAGGGTATTGACTTTACTATCGGACATGATCCAATAGGCGACATAGATATTACCGAGCTGTAAACAGGGTGAACCAGATGGATCTGAAGCAATTCCAGGACATGGAGGCACGATGTACGCAGGAGGATATGCCCCGTTGCACTGCCGCCTGCCCCATCCACGTCGATGTCAGAGCGATGCTCTCTGCTCTTCGTAAAAATGATTTTTCAAAAGCTTATGCCGTTTTTGCCCAAGCTGCGCCTTTTCCCGGCATAATAAGCCGCCTGTGCGACCACCCCTGCCAGAAGTTTTGCATACGGGCCGATATGGACGAAAGCGTTGCCGTCAACGCTCTGGAACAGGCATGTATACGCCTCGGCCCAAAGCCGCCGGTCAGAAAGGGCCTGATCCTCCGGAAAAATAACAGCGTGGCAGTGGTCGGGGCGGGGATCAGCGGGCTTACGGCCGCTTTTTATCTGGCGCGCAAAGGCTACAAGCTGTCAATCTTTGACTCCGGCAACGCCTTTGGCGGCAGACTGTCGGCTTTTTCCGAAGAGACGCTTCCCCGGCAGACCTTGTCCGGTGATTTTGACGTATTGGCGGATTTGCATGCGCGCGCGCGGTTCGGAGTGACTTTGGGGCTTGTCGGCGACATATCCCTTGCCGGTCTGCTTGAAAAATTTGATGCCGTATATCTCGGCCTCGGCCGTAGGGAAGTCTCCGCTTTGGCCCTGGGGCTTGAACTGAACGCCGACAAAACCATACGCATTGATCCTGAAACGCTGGGCACCAGCAAGCCCGGGGTATTTGCCGGCGGTACGCACCGTCAGCCGGAAAACGACCTTTCGCTTATATCGTCTGTTGCCGATGGCAAGGCGGCGATGATTTCCATTGACAGGTATATTCAGGGCGCATCGCTTACGGCTGCCCGTTCCAACATCGGGCCGCAACCCACCAGGCTGTTTACCGATACCGGCAAAGTTGCCCCGCGGCCCGCGCTGGCCGCGGCCGATCCAGCTCAGGGCTACACCGGCGCGGAGGCGGTTGCGGAAGCGGAGCGCTGCCTGGATTGCGAATGCATGGAGTGCGTCAGGCGTTGCGAGTATCTGAAGCACTACAAAATTGCCCCCCGCATGCTGGGCCGCCAGATATTCAAAAACAGAACCGAGGTTGTACGGCGTTTTAACAGGCACATGAACTCCTGCAGCTTGTGCCGCCAGTGCGAAGCCGTGTGCCGGGACGATTTCAGCATGGCGGAAATTTGCCATGCCGCGCGGGAAGATATCGTCCGGCAGGGAAAAATGCCGCCCTCCGCCTTCGGCTTTGCTTTGCAGGACATGAAATACAGCGACAGTGACGTCTTTACCCTGGCCAGACACGAGTTCGGACGGTTCGAGAGCCGGTTCGCATTTTATCCCGGATGCCAGTTGAGCGGATCGGCCCCCTGGCAGGTTGCCAAAACCTATGCCTACCTCAGGGAAAAAATCTCCGGCGGAGTCGGGCTCATGCTTGGCTGTTGCGGCGTGCAGGCGGACTGGGCCGGGGAAAGGGAAATATTTGCCAACGCTCTTCAGTCCCTTCGCGCGCAGTGGGAGGGTTTGGGGCGGCCCGGGCTGATCTTGGGTTGTCCCACCTGCTATATGGTTTTCAAAAAGAATCTGCCGGAAATACCGGTTGATTTTTTATTTTCCCTTGTTGAAAAGCTGGGATTGCCGGAAGTGCCGCCGGGCGAATCCCGAACCCTGGCGGTACATGACTCCTGTACGACACGGTATGAGAAAGAAATCCAGAACAGCGTCCGCAGCCTGTTGGGGAAACTGGGACACGTTGTCGAGGAGTTGGAGAACAGCAAAGAATTTACCGGATGCTGCGGTTTCGGCGGCCTGATGCAAATCTCCAATGCGCACCTGGCGCACCAGGTTGCGGATCGAAGAATCGGCGAAAGCGAGAGCGACTATGCGGTATACTGCGCCATGTGCCGCGACAATTTCGCCAATCGCGGAAAAACGGCATACCACTTGTTGGATTTGATTTTTGGCGATGAGGCGGGAAATATTGCCGCCCGCCCGCCGGTGGGCTATTCGCGGCGGCATGACAACCGCGCGCGGTTGAAAGCCGCTTTGCTCAGGGACGTATGGGGTGAGGACGCGCGCGAGGAGCCGTCGCCGATACGTCTGCTCATCTCCCCGGAAATTCGCGCGCTTATGGAAGACTATCTGATTATGGATGCAGATTTGCGCAGCGTCATCGCCTATGCCGAACGAACGGGCAACAAGCTGCAAAACGGCGCAAACGGGCATTTCTTTGCTTGCTGCAAACCTGCGCACGTGACCTATTGGGCCGAATACAGCGTTGAAGGAAACGGCTATGCCATTCATGACGCCTATTGCCACCGCCTGGAAATAATTGATGCCGGCAGCGCGTGTTCATGAACGATCGGAACCATGATGGAGGGGAGAAACCGTGGTCAAAATGAAAGATGAGGAAAAATTGAGCAACGGCAAGGATCTCATTTGCGCGAAGTGTACTGTTCCGCTGAAAGTGGGGCCCGTTACCTTCGCTTATGTGGGCACAACCTTCCCGGTTTCGCTTTTCCACTGCCCGGAGTGCGGTCTGGCGTATGTGCCGGGGGCTTTGGCGCGCGGTTCCATGCTCGACGTGCAGATGGCTCTGGAAGACAAATGATGCAGGAGCAAGTCTGATGGATATAACGGATGAAGGCTACTTTCACCTGCTGCAACTTTCCGGCCAGGAGTTTTCCTGCAGCCAGATTTTGATGCAGATGTGCCTTGAAAACCGGGGCAAGGAAAATCCCGAGCTTGTCCGGGCCATGGGCGGTCTGGTCGGAGGGTTGGGATACAGCGGAAAATTGTGCGGGGCTTTGTCCAGCGGCGCGTGCTTGTTGTCTTTCTACGCGGGCAAAGGGTTGCCGGAAGAAGTGGAAGACAGCCGCGTCAACAGCATGATTGGGGAACTGGTGCAGTGGTTTGAGCAGGAATTCGGAACATTGTACGGAGGCATGGACTGCACGGACATTATGGAAGGCAATCCGCGCAACCGCATTGAGCGTTGCCCGCATATAATCTTGCAAATCAACCGGAAGGTGTTGGAAATTCTGGATAAAAACAACTATGACCTCACAACGGGAAAACTTGAGCTATAGGGGCAGAACTCATGACCGTGGTCTATGCCAATAATGCCGCAACGGCCTGGCCGAAAGCGCCGGGAGTTGACCAAGCGGTGGCTGAAAAAATCGCTGCCATTCCCATTCATCCCGGCCGGGCGGGATTCGACGCTCCCGACCCGGAAACCGACTGCAGAAAACTGCTGGCCCGCCTGTTGCGCGTGGAGGAGGCCAATCGCATACTCCTGACCGTCAACGCCACGCATGCTCTGAACATTGCCTTGCATGGCTTCCCCTGGCGGCCGCGGGCCGTGGCGCTCACGACCGTGGCCGACCACAATGCCGTTTTGCGCCCGTTGTATTTTCTGCAGAAGCATGGAAAGATACGGGTGGAGCATGTGGACGTCGACGCCTCCGGGCGTGTTGATATGGAAAAATGGGCGTTCGCCCTGAAAAAACACCGCCCGCAACTTGCGGTCTTTACCCACGCTTCCAATGTCACCGGCAGCGTCAATCCTGTGGAGGAAATGTGCGCTCTGGCGAAAAGCGCGGGTTCCGCCATACTGTTGGACGTCTCGCAAACCATGGGCATTGTCGAAGTACTGCCTCAACAATGGTCGGCGGACATGGTGGCCTTTACCGGGCATAAATACCTGCTGGGACCTCCGGGAACCGGGGGGCTGTATGTTGCGCCCCGGATCGATCTGGAGCCGGTGTGGGTGGGCGGCACGGGAATTTTAAGCGCATTGCCGGACATGCCGCCGGATTTGCCCGCGCGCTTTGATGCCGGAACGCCGAACTCCCCCGCCTTTGCCGGTTTGGCCCGGGCCTTGCTCTGGCAGCGGGAGCACCCGCCGTCCGTTTCAGAAATTGAAAGCCGCGCCCGACGGCTGGCCGAGGGCCTGCTTAGCTTGGGCGTTCAAGTGACGGAGTGGCGGGGTTCGCATACGCCGGTTCTGTCATGTACTTTTCCGGGCTGCTCCGTGGAGGATGCGGGCGAAATGCTCTATTTGAGCTTTGATATCATCTGCCGCACCGGCCTCCACTGCGCTCCCCTGATTCACCGGCATATTGGAGCCGGTTCGCAGGGGACAGTCAGATTCAGCCTGTCGCGTTTTACCGCGGACGAGGAAGTGGAGCGTATTATCGCGGCAGCCGGGAGAATTCTCGCATGATCCCGATTGAGTGCAAAAAGCTCGAAGACTGTTTTATCAGCCGCTCCGCATACCATTACCGCTTTGAAGAGAAACTCGGCGACGCGTTTGTGGACTGGCTTGAAGGCGTAAGCAGCGCCTGCAGTTGCCGGCGGGACTTTCCCAGGCCTTTTTTCAACGCCGCGTTGCCTGATGGAACACAGGTTAAGGGGGTGCTCGGGGATACGGTCATCAAGGTCGTGTATCCGGACGGCAGCGCGGAAGAAAGCAAGACGAACTTTGAAACATTGCTTATGCCGGGCGGCGGCCAATAGAGCGTTTTAATACCGTTTCCCAATCAAACATGCTTTTATGTTTGATTGGGAAACGGAATCCGCGACAGGATGTCGCGGCGAAATGCGGAGCATTTCGGAGGCAAGGCGGAACCCAAGCTTCCGCCGCAGCCGATACATCAAAACTGCATGGATGCAGTTTTGATGCAGAAATGGTATAACATGTCAAGCGATACCCGCATCTTAAACAGCACTGAAAGCATTTGCCCCGAGTGTCTGCAACGCATCCCGGCCCGGAACGTCAAACGGGGCGACAGCGTCTACCTTGTCAAGGAATGTCCGGAGCATGGGCCTTTCAGCACGGTCATCTGGCGGGGGGAGCCGGACTACGAAGCGTGGGGCTATGCCGGGAATACGCGCGGGCCGGGAGGTTTTGTACCAGACAGGCAGCGCGGGTGCCCTTTTGACTGCGGCCTGTGTCCGGCGCATCGCAACCAGCCATGCGCCGTGCTGCTCGAAATCACGTCCCGTTGCAACCTCGGCTGCCCGGTATGCTTCGCCGATGCGGACAAGGCCGGGGCCGGCGAAGATCCTTCATTATCCGCCATAAGCGGCTGGTATCGCAGGCTCTTGTCCTCCGGCGGGCCGGTGAACATTCAATTGTCAGGCGGCGAGCCCACCATGCGCGACGACCTGCCCGATATTATCGCCCTCGGGCGTCAACTGGGCTTCGACTTCATACAGATCAACACCAATGGCTTACGCCTCGGCCAGGAACCGCGGTATGCGGAAAAGCTGAAAGCCGCCGGACTCAGTTGCGCTTTTTTACAGTTTGACGGCACTGACGACCGGATGTACGAAAGTATCAGGGGTGCAGCCCTTCTGCGGCACAAGGCGGCCGCCGTCAAACACTGCGCGGATAACGGAATCGGGGTGGTGCTTGCCTGCACGCTCGTTCCGGGCGTCAACACCGCCGGGATCGGCGACTTGATACGCTATGCCCTGCAGTGGGTTCCCCATGTACGGGCGGTGCATTTCCAGCCCATGGGCTACATCGGACGGTACCCCGGAGCGCCGCGTGATGAGGATCGCTTCACCATCCCGGAGATCATCCGCGCTTTGGAAACGCAAAGCCAAGGTCTGGTCAGGGTGGAGCATTTTGTACCGCCGGCGGGCGAAAACTCCCACTGCTCATTCCATGGAAATTTTATCATACTTCCCGATGGTTCACTGAAACCGTGGGTTTCGGATCTCCCCAGCTATCACAGGGCAAAGACCGGGCCCGCCGGCAACGGTACGCTGCATGCCCGCAATTTTATGGCCAGACAGTGGAGCGCCCCGCAATTGGCCCCGCCACCGCTTGAACCTCCGGATGACGCAGCGGCGCCGTACAGCGTGGAAAATTTTTTGTCACGCCTTAATACCCATACATTGAGCATTTCCGGCATGGCTTTTCAGGATGCCTGGAATCTGGATCTGGAACGGCTGCGTGATTGCCACATCAGCGTCATAAGCCGCGACAGCAGGATTATCCCTTTTTGCGCCTATAACCTTACGTCCCGCTCCGGCGGAACATTGTACCGCGAATGTTCGCCGTTAAGCCAAGCATTTCAAGCGTAAAAGGCTTTAAGGCAGACGAAGGAGAGCGGAGAAGTGGCCTACGATGCCTGGATAGCAAAAAGATTGGGCATAAAAGACGATGAACTCACCAGAGAATCTCTGGGGCGCTATCAACTGGCGAAAATCAACGAAATAATCGCATTAACGCGTGAACACAGCCCTTTTTACAAGCGGCATTTGCAGGGATGCGGCAGTTCTCCCCTCGCCGATCTGGCGGATGTGGCCCGGCTCCCCTTCCTGACGCCTCACGATTTACGGAACTCCGGTCTGAAAATGCTCTGCGTCAGCCAGGGAGAGATCAGCCGGGTGGTGACGCTGGAAACGTCGGGAACAACCGGGCCACCCAAGCAGCTCTATTTTACCGGTCAGGATCAGGAGCTGACCGTCGATTTTTTTGTTCAGTCCATGTCCCGGCTTATCCAGGCGGACGAGCGGGTTTCCATCCTGCTGCCCGCCGACCGTCCGGGCGGTGTGGGCGACTTGCTGTACCGGGCTGTTTCCAGGCTGCGGGCTCTGCCCGTGAAACATGGTTTGGTTACGAAGCTGCCGGTAATGTTGGAAAATTTGTTTACCCGGCCGGTGCGCTGCCTTGTGGGCGTCCCGGTGCAGATCCTGGCCTTGGCCAAATATTATGAAGCGAGCGGGGAAAAACGGAAGCTGCGCTTGAAGAACATCCTGCTGTGCACCGATTATGTTTCTCCGTCAATTGTAAAAGAAATCGAAAGAATCTGGGACTGCCGGGTATTCGACTATTACGGCATGACGGAAGCGGGCTTGGGCGGCGGGATGGAATGCTCCGCGCGCAGCGGCTATCACCTGCATGAGGCGGATCTGTATTTTGAAATTGTCGATCCGGTAAGTGGCGGCCCGGTTTTGGAGGGCAGGGAGGGCGAAGTGGTCATTTCCACGTTGACCAGGCGTGGAATGCCTCTGCTTCGCTATCGCACCGGTGATCTGTCCCGCTTCGTTCCCGAACCTTGTCCCTGCGGCGCAATCCTGCGCCGTCTCGAAAAAATACGGAAGAGAAAAAACGGCCCGGCTCCGCCAGCTCCTTATGCCTCGCTTGCAATGGCGGATCTGGACGATGTGCTGTTTCCCCTTTTCGGCCTTGTTGATTTTTCAGTCAATATGGTATGCGGAAAAAAGAAAAACACTTTGGAGTTGACATTGTATTCTTTGCATTCAGGCATAAAGGAACAAGATATCAGGACGGCTCTGTCTTCGGCGCCGTCGCTTCTGCCCGCTTTGGCGTCGGGGGCGCTTGATGTTGCCATGGCGAACAAGATCGTTGGCGATACGATTTTCCCCGCTTCCGCCAAAAGGCAAATACGCGTTTTTTCTTCCTGAAAGCAGGTCAGCGCAATTCGCCCGCGTTGCAAATCAGCAATTCGCTTATCCTGCCGCGTGCCGCCCCGACAGAGTTAATTGACCGGCTTGCTCTGATTCTCATAATATTGTGTCTTGAGTACAGACGGTCAAAGAAATCGTCTTTTTCATCCGCATTCTTCGGGTCGCTGTTACTTGCGACTATGTGCGCCCCGCGTCCGCTCATCTCGTCAATGAACCGCGCGAGTTCGGACTGTTCCCGGTCGCCAAACCCGCCTTCCGCGTAGGACGTGAAACGCGCGGTCGCGGTCAGCGGACGATAGGGCGGATCAAAATATACGAACGTGTTATGGTCAATGAAGTTGCGGGATTCCCTGTAATCGGCGCAGACGATTGTCACGCCCTGCAAAATATCTGATACGGCCTGAAGGTTCGATTCATCGCAAATGACAGGATTCTTGTAACTTCCTTGGGGGACGTTGAAAGCGCCATGTGTGTTCACGCGATAAAGGCCATTGAAACAGGTTCTGTTGAGGAATATAAACAATGCGGCAAGTTCCGCCGACTCGCTGCCGGCCGCTTTCAGAGCGTTAAAACGTTCCCGGTTACGATAATAGATTGCTTTGCGCAAAGCCTCATCAGCGGAGATATACTCCGATTCAAGGTTTTTCAATGTGCGGACAAGTTCCCGCACCTTGTCGCGGACTGCCGTGCAGGCGGAGATCAACTCCTTGTTAATGTCGCTGATATAGACATCCCGTACAGGATAGCGGCTTAATACGTCAAACAGCACCGCCCCGCCGCCTACAAACGGTTCCGCATATCTGGTTATGCTCGCGCCGAGCCCGGCAGGGTACTTCCGGCGAATGTCATCCAGAATTTGCGACTTGCCGCCCGCCCATTTCAGGAAAGGTTTAACCGCCATAACATCCACCAGATAACCCCTTCCGTTAAGTCTTGCATCATTTCCCGGCTTTTTCGGTAAGCGAGCATTTCAAGCGTAAAATGCCCTGGCGGCGGATCTTATCGGACTGCAAAAATACTTGCGTTTTTTGCGGGAATAGGTATATTGAGTGTCAGGTGGGCCGGTTGTGTGTAACCACTCCCGGCCCTGGCAAGCCCCCGTGTTTTAATCCACGAGACACCTGCCCCTGACGGACGGAAATTCCTTCAGGGGCAAACCTTTTTAGACGTTAAAGAAACGTATAATCAAGGCCGCGAGAACGGCGGCCACAACAGCGGCCAGCACGTTTACAAGGAACTTCGCCATATGAGCGTATCCTCCTTTCGGGGGACTTGCCTATGGCCTTATTATCCTGTTTGCCCCAGTTTCGCAAGCTCAGCGCGTAATTCCGCAGCCGGACGGCTGATGTTCAGATTCTCATGCGGAAATCTGTAATCAACTTCTGGCGGAAGGAGAGGGATTTGAACCCCCGGAGGGCTTGCACCCTCAACAGTTTTCAAGACTGCCGCAATAAACCGCTCTGCCATCCTTCCGCGTGTCGCATGGTCTGCGGCAAATAGAGCATTTTACGCTTGAAATGCTTAATAGATTATTCCTCGAAAATACTCAACTAAAAATCCGGTATGGCCGGGGCGTCTGTCCCGCGAATTCTCGTCTTGTTATTGCGGCCATAAAAGATTAATAACTTGAATTATGCCCTTATTTCCAGGCGACAGCAAGCCCTCTCCCTTGCGGAACCAGGCCCCGTCAAGTTCAGCTCCTTTGCAGATAAGCAGCAAAGAGCAGCGGATGCTTGAACGCAAAAAACGCCGGCGCGAGTTTTCCATAGCGCTGGCCGGTCTTATTCTGGTGCCTGTGCTGATTTATATTCAACTGCAATATTTCAGTTCCGTATCGGTCTTTTTTGCGCTGTTTTTTCTGAATGTCCTGATCATTATGGCCATTTTGTATGTGGTGCTGCGCAATGTGGTCAAGCTGCTGCTGGAGCGCCGCCGCAGAATTATCGGTTCGCGCCTGCGCACGCGCCTCATTCTGGCGATCACCGGCATGAGCCTCATCCCCTGCCTGATTATGTTCCTGGTCACGGCGCAGTTTGTAAAAATTTCGGTGGATTTCTGGTTTGAAAACCAGATGGAAACCACAGTGGAAACCTCACTGGACATTGCGCGTTCGGCATACTCTTCAGCCGTGGATTCCCTGCGCAGGCAGGGGGAATTTTGCCTGAGCGAAATAGGCAGACTGGAACTGCTTTGGGGTTCGCCTGGCATTTCCGCTCTGCTGGAAGAAAAATGCGGAGAATACAGTTTGTCCATGCTTGCGCTTTTAAGTTCCGGCTACCACGAACAGTTTTGGTTTACCGGGGAGAAAGCGGAAAAGGGAAACCCGCATTATGGCAAGCCGGTGCGCTTTGCCATGGATGATGCCTGGCAGAGGGCAAAACCCGGCATAAACTGGGCCGAGGTGGATGAAAAGGGTTTCAGCGCCATTACCGGCAAAAATTTGTCCGGGAATTTCATTTTTTGCATACTCAAAGCGAATATCCAGTTGCCCGCCCTGCCGCCTGAACCGGGACGCCTTTCCGAAACCAACGCCGCTCCGGCTTCCGAACAGGGCTATATTGTGTTGGCCCGTGATATGGGGGTCAGGTTCGAGCAAAACGTCGAGAGGGTTTCAACAGGAGTCAGTGAATACCGGACAGTGCGTTCTCTTAAAAGCGAGCTCAAGGCCACTCTTTTCATTTCCCTGGCGGCCCTGACGGCTTTTATCGTTCTGGCCACAGTATGGTTCGCTTTCAGGGTAGGCAGGGAGCTTACCTCGCCTATTCTCGCGCTGGTGGGCGCCACGGAGCGCATGGCCGACGGCGATACGAGCGTGCGCATAGACGACAGTTCTTCAGATGAATTTGCCGTACTGGTCAAGGCCTTTAACAGGATGGCCACGGAAATCGACCAAAGCCGGCAAAAACTCACAGATACCAATGACATTCTGGCCCAGCAGAATCTGGTGCTGGATCAGCAGCGCCGCTATGTGGAAACAGTGCTGGATAATATAGCCTCCGGCGTAATTTCTTTCGGCGTGGACTGGCGTATCAATACCGCCAACAAAGCCGCCTGCGAGTTTTTGGGACAGAACCCGGAAGATATTATCGGCAGACATATAACCGATTTTATGCCCTCTTCGCAGTCCAGGGAAAGCAGAAAAGTGGCCTTCAGACTTTTACGCCAGCCAAGCGCGCGCCAGCGGCACCAGCTTACCTTTGCCCGTGATTTTGAAGAAAGGCGCCTTTTGGCTATTTCTGTGGGGTTGCCGGCGCTGGAAGGCAAATTTCAGGGTGGAGTCGTTGTATTTGAAGATATTACCGAAATGGAAAAGATGCAGCGCGCCGCCGCCTGGCGTGAGGTCGCCCGGCGTATTGCCCATGAAATAAAAAACCCTTTAACGCCCATTAAACTTTCAGCCCAGAGGCTGGAGAAGAAATTCGGCCTGGAAGTGGATAACCCGGTTTTTCAGCAAAGCACCCAGCTTATTGTGCGCCAGGTTGAGCAATTGCAGAGCATGGTGCAGGAATTTTCCTCCTTTGCCAACCTGCCGGAGATTCGGCCCAGGCGGGGTAAAATACTGCCGGTGCTGGAAGAAGCGGTTAATTTGTTCCGCAACAGCCATGCGGGCATCGCCTGGACTCTGGAACAAAAACCGGATCAGGAGTTTCCCGATGTGGATATGGATGCCGCGGCCTTGCATCGCGTTTTTTTGAACATTATGGCCAACGCGGCCGAAGCGCTGGAAAACAGCCGGGAAGGCGAGTTTGAAGATGCGCCGGCCGGCGGGCGGAAAGGCTGCGTATATATTGCCCTGACCTATGACGGGCAAAACAAGGTGATCCGCATTGAATTCAGTGATAACGGCCCCGGCCTGAGCGATGAGGAACGCAACCGCATGTTTGAACCGTATTTTTCCGGAAAAAAAGGCGGCACCGGCCTTGGACTGACCATAGTACGCGCCATCGTCACCGAGCACAGGGGCTATGTGCGCGCATCCAGGTCGGAATCCGGCGGAACCGCCATAACCATAGAATTGCCGGTAGTGTAAAGGCAAGCGACAATAGAGCATATTCACTTTGAGATTGTCGCTTAACGGCGGGCAAAGCCCGCCTACGACAATCTCGTGGCAAGGATTTG
>JAISBT010000194.1 GCA_031266055.1 Deltaproteobacteria bacterium | reverse complement strand
GCGCGCCTGCGGGTCACCCGGCATATTTTTGCCGGCGACGGACAGGAACGGCCGCTCAAGGTTGGTGAAGCAGCCCGGATTATGACCGGCGCCATGCTTCCCCCCGGCGCGGACTGCGTTATCGGCCAGGAGGATACCGATGCGGGACGGGAATGGGTTGCGCTTTATCGCCCGTTGCGGCACTTGCAGAACATTTGTTTGCGCGGCGAAGACGTTGCGGAAGGGCAGCTTCTGGCGTCGCGCGGACGTAAGCTGCATCACGCGCATTTGGGCTTGCTGGCCGGGCAGGGGCTGTCCACAGTCCCGGTTTTCCGGCGGGTCAAAGTGGCGGTTATGAGCACAGGGGATGAACTTATACCGGCGGATGCCTACCCGGCCCCGGGAAAAATCCACGACAGCAACAGCATACTTCTGGGAGCCAGGCTGCGGAGCCTGGGCATGCTGCCGGTTCTGTCCGCTTGCTGCGCGGATGACATGCAGCGTTTGTATGATGAAATCCGGGCGCTGCTGCGGGACAATGACCTGGTGATCACCACCGGGGGAGTATCGGTGGGGGAAAAAGACTTCCTGCCTGCCGTGGCCGCCATGCTGGACGGCCGGATACTCTTCCACGGCATTGAAATCAAACCCGGCTCTCCGGCGCTGGCGGTGGCCAAAGACGGGAAAATCCTGCTGTGCCTGTCGGGAAACCCTTACGCCGCTTCGGCCACCTTTGAAGTTCTGGCAGTTCCCGCGCTGCATAAATTGTCCGGCAACAAACAATTCTCCCTGCTGCGGCAAAACGGCATTTCCCGCAGCGAGTTCGGCAAGCCCAGCGACATGCGCCGTCTGGTACGGGCCAGGGTCAGCGGACAAGAGGTTTTTATTCCTCCGAGCGGACATGCTTCGGGCATGTTGCGCGCTCTGGCGGGGTGCAACTGTATGATCGACATTCCCGCCGGGGCGCCGCCCTTGCAAAAAGGAATGCCGGTGGAGGTAATTCTTATTTAAACCGTCTTTTGCTTGGCGATCTTTCACACTTCAAACGCAACCAGGTGAAGTTTTAAGTGCGATATGGTATTACAGATTTCCGCATGGAAATCTGAACATCAGCCGTCCGGATGATGTCGGCGCGAAGCTGCGAGAGTCAACAGAAAACCACGTTTTTCGGTAGAGGATCCTCCGCAGGGAAAGTTTACTTTTCAATGCGGATCAGTAGGAGGCGGACAGATTTATGGATCGTGTCAAGGGCGATGCGCGTTGCGCCACAAGCGGCGGTTTGCCGGAATACGGCGAGGTCACCGGAGTGGTGCTGGCCGGCGGCATGGGCCGGCGCATGGGCCGGGATAAAACCGCGTTGCGTCTGCCGGATCGGGATCAGGATTTTCTGGCCAGAACCCTCGGCGTATTGGCCTCCGTACTCTCCGACGTGCGTGTAAGTTGCCGGGCTGATCTGCCGGAACGCCTGGCCCGCGCGGGTTCCTACCCCGTTCTGCCCGACCATTACCCCGGCGGGGGAGCGCTGCGTGCCGTATATTCCGCCTTGCGCCATACCGGGCGTCCCTGTCTGATGCTGGCTTGCGACATGCCTTTTATGCGCGCGGAGCTGCTTGTTGCTTTACTGGAAGCGCGGCAGCGCCGGCCGGCAACGAGCGTACAGACGGTCTGGCGCAGCCCGGATGGCGCCCTTGAGCCTCTGGCCGCCGTATATGAACCGCAGGCCCTGCCCCTGCTGGAACAAGCCATTCAGCGCAACGAGTACCGCCTTGCCCTGGCCGTTCCCCCTGAATTGCGCCATTGCCTTGATTACAGCGCAAAGCAGGCCGCCGCCTTTCACAACGTCAATTTTCCCCACGATTTTGAAACCGCACAAGTAATTGCTTCAGGCGCTTGACGGAGAGCCCGGTTTCGCCTACGCTTACAAACCGGCGGCGGTGACCGCCGCCGGAGCGCTTCAACATTTTCAATGTCAACATGCCATAAACAGTGTAATGGGATGCGGATATGCTGAAAAAAATATCAACGGAGCAATTGGTTCCGGGGATGTATATTGCGGACAGCGGCATTTCCCGGATGGAAAACCCCTATTTGTATTATGCCGAGACCGATGCCACCGTCGAATTGATTAACAGAATTTTGCGGAACGGGTTCAAGGAAGTCTTTATTGACACCGAGCGCTGCCGGCCCGGCCTCATTGCGGAGGATACCGGCTTTGCCTCCGCTCTGGCCGGGGGAGGCGCTTATGCCGTTCCGGATATCCCCATAACCGTGGAAATGCAGGCGGCCAAATCCACCTATTCCGGAGCGCTCAATCAGGCGCGGACGTTCATGGACAGCATCCGGAACGGCAATACGCCGGAACTGCGCCAGGCCGAGCCGCTGGTGGACGAGATGCTGCAAAGCCTGGGCCGCAACCCGGATGCCCTGCTCAGCCTGTGCAAGCTGCGCACTCAGGATAATTATACTTATACGCACTGCATCAACGTGGCTGTACTCGGGATTATGTTCGCAAAACACCTGGGATTTTCCGCCAGCGTGCAGCATGCCACCGGCATGGCCGGGCTGTTTCACGATCTTGGCAAATCCATGGTGCCGCTGGAAATATTGAACGCGCCGCGGGATCTCTCCGCCGACGAGTTCGCGGTTTTACGCGAGCACCCCGGTATGGGCTACGATCTGGTCAAGCAAATTTCCGGTTTGCCCCCGGAGGTGTCTTTGGGCGTGTATGATCACCATGAGCGCTCCAAAGGCCACGGCTATCCGCGCGGGCTTTCCGCCGGAGACATCAGCCCGGCCGGACGCGTTCTGGCCGTTGCCGATGTCTACGACGCCCTTTCCAGCCGGCGGCCTTATAAAGACGCCGTTATGCCGCATCGCGTCCTGGGCATCATGTACCAGATCCGCAATAAAGATTTTTACCCCGGTTACATTGAGCATTTTGTCCGCCTGCTGGGCATTTACCCGGTGGGCAGCGTGGTGGAACTGGAAGACGGCCGTCAGGGCGTGGTTTCCGGCTCCAACAGCGCCGCGCCCACCAGACCGAAGGTGCTTATCATGCTGGCCAAAGACGGCACGCCGCTCAAGCCGGAGGAAAAGGACATCAACCTGGGCGAATGCCCGCCCATTCAGCGCTGCCTGCCCGCCGGAGCAAGCCCCATTGACCCGGCCAAGGCGTTCAACCTGGAGTGAAGCATTTTAACGCAGGTCAGCGCGCTTCAATATTTTCATTGTTAAAATGCTCTAAAGCAATTTAATTTTGAGACGCTCCCTCCGGCGCTTTACGGCGAAACATCGCTGCTGTCTTCATCCGTAAGCTGCTGCGCAGCAACGGCTGAAGCAAGTTTCGCCTACGCCTGCGGGGCG
>JAISBT010000111.1 GCA_031266055.1 Deltaproteobacteria bacterium | reverse complement strand
GCAACCGCCGGCATCGCGTGGTGGTGGGCAAGGACACAAGGCTTTCCGGCTACATTTACGAAAACGCCCTGACCTCCGGCCTCTGCGCCGCGGGCATGGACGTTTTCCTGGTCGGCCCGTTGCCTACCCCGGCCATAGCCTTTCTGACCCGCAACATGCGCGCCGATTTCGGCATCGTCATTTCCGCCTCGCACAACCCCTTTGACGACAACGGCATCAAATTTTTCGACTCGGGCGGCTTCAAGCTCCAGGACGGCGTGGAAGAAGCCGTAGCCGCGCTGGTGCTGGACCCGGAATGGCAATGCGATTACCCCGAGCCGGACAAGGTCGGCAGGGCGTTCAAGGTCGACGATGCGCCGGGCCGCTACATCGTACACATCAAGAACAGCTTTCCGGCCGGCCTGACCCTGGACGGCCTGCGCGTGGTGCTGGACTGCGCCAACGGCGCCAACTACAAGGTCGCGCCCATGGCCCTCAAGGAACTGGGCGCCGAAGTCGTCAGCATCGGCGTGGAGCCGGACGGCCTGAACATCAACAGACAGTGCGGTTCCCTGTATCCCGAACGGGCCGCCGCCAAGGTGCGCGAAACCCGCGCCGACATCGGTCTGGCCCTGGACGGCGACGCCGATCGCCTCACCGTTGTCGACGAAAACGGCGAAATCCTGGACGGTGACCGGATCATGGCCGTCTGCGCTCTGGATCTTCTGGAAAAAGACAAACTGCCCGGCAAGTTGCTGGTAAGTACGGTCATGAGCAACATGGCGCTGGAAGTATTCATGCGCGAACACGGCGGCAGGCTGCTGCGCACCAGGGTCGGAGACCGTTATGTCGTGGAAGCCCTACGCGAACACGGCGCTGCGTTGGGCGGGGAACAGAGCGGACATCTGGTGTTTACGGAATACGGCACCACGGGCGACGGTCTGCTGGCCGGCCTGCAGATCCTGCGCATCATGCGCGAAAAAAAGAAACGGCTTTCCGAGTTGGCCGGCCTTTTGCGCCTTTTCCCGCAGGCGCTGGTCAACGTGCGGGTGAAGAGCAAACAGCCCTTTGAGGATATGCCCGAAACAGCGGCGGCGAAAAACGCCGCTGAAGCCGAACTGGGAGACCGGGGGCGGGTTTTGCTGCGGTACTCCGGCACCGAGGATGCGGCCAGAGTCATGGTCGAAGGGGAAGATGCAACGCAGGTCCGGCGTCTGGCCGAAGGCATCGCCGACACAATTCGGAAAACCTTGGGGTAAATACCTTTACTGTAGATCTGACGCCTACATTGATTCTGAGTAGGTTTCTATTTTCGCTTCTACTTCCACCGCTGAAAAAATTTTCTTATCAATCTCTGTGGCCAGACATACAGTTGCCAATCGGCCTTTTCGGCAATTATGTTATATCCCCCAACACCCAGAGCCGGGAGCCAGACATCCAGAAAGAAGCCATAGCGGTTGAAAGCCCAGGAGCTCAGCCAGGGACTGACCACAGCTATCCCGAAGAACAGGACGGTAGGGCCGAAAGAGGAGAAACGGGCATACAGGATCGAGGCAAAAAGCCCGGTGAAAATCAGCAGGAGCAAGTTCAACCACTTGGCTTCCTTGATCATTCCCTCGGTCAAGAGCATGTTCAAACCGTTGGCCAAGATGTAAGACCCGGCCAGAGGGCCGAAGGCGGTCTGATAAAAGTCGCCGTTTTCCTGGTAGTCTGAACCTATAAGGACTATTTTCCCGGTGAAATCCGGTTCGGCCGGATTTGCTGACGCTATCTGCCGAGGGCGCCAGACAACGCCCCTGGAGATATCAGGCCCTGAACCGAATTCCCTTGCCACCACGGTTCGGGGCAAGAGACGGTAAATAATCCGGGAACTCATTTTTTGCTCTTCCGGCTTGAGGGCCTTCGCCAGAGCCGGGGATAAGAGCTTGGCCTGTTCTTGATCTCCGACCAGAAAACCTTTCGCTTCCCGTACCGCCGCCACCTCGTCTTTTTGCGTCAAAATCAACGTCGCGGACAAAGCCGCGGACAGGATCGGGGCATAGTCGCCGCTGTAACTGAACCAACGTAAACGCCGCACCTTGCTGTCGTGTCCGTCACGCAGAGCTTCGAAGTTTGCAGGCCGAAATACATCACGATAGCGGGCCAGCAGCTCCAAATACCCTTTAGGCGGAGGCACGGACACGACAGGCGCCAGAATAACCGCTTTTTTCACCCGAGCCAGTTCAGCGGCTTCGGAGAGAAAGGCCAAAAATTTTTGGGTGCCGTCAAGGGGCTGCTCCCCTGCCAGAACCACCGGAGCCTCTCCTGCGAAGCTGAAATCAACCAGGATTACTTTGGCCCCCCGTTTCAAGCTGTTCAAAATCGCCAGCCCCACTTCATCGCGGGGAGTCCAGTAGCCTTTTGTGTAACTTTGCTTATAGTCGCGGGTTTCGAAAAAAACCAGTTTGAGGTCGGGGCTCATCGGGCTGGGATCGGATGCCGCGAGAACCGCTTTTTTATAATTTTCACGGACCAGATAATCGTAGGCCCCGTCCAGGGTTTCCTGCCCCAACCGGCTTAGTTCGGCGTATTGCAGGGCCAGACACAATATGGCGAAAGCCGCTGCGTTGAATGCGAATCGGGAAAAGTTAAAGCGGCTTTTCCGTTCCGTCTTCAATCGGATGTCCGGGGCCGGCTCAGGCCGTCTGCGTTTGACGAAACATCTCACCCGGCCCCGTAAAACCGGTCTGGGCCGTATGTGTTGCACCGCGTACTTCATTTGGGTCGAAACCGGATAATTTCTTTGTCAATTCCTCCAAAGTCGAACAGGTAAGGCTCCTGCCCCAGGGGAGGATTTGCGTTGTCGACCGTCTTCTCAACCTTGACTTTGCCCCGTGTCCCTCCAATGTTCTCGCCCTTGGCGATTTTGGCGTACAACTCGGCAGTGCGTTCCTTGCCGTAGGCAAGCCAGTCTTTGAAAGTAAAAGGCCTTTTATCCCCGCCTCGACCCCGTTCCAAGCCGTCCACCAACAAGGCATAGGACAGCAACCCATGCCCGAGGTTGCCCAATTCCATGGCCGCATTGTTCTCGTTGGTCGCGCTCAGAACGCGCATGGTCTTATCGTAAGCAATCTGGCCCAAGCCTTTGTCGCCCATGGGACCGGGCTTGAAGGATTCGCCTCCGAGAGCCGCCCCGGACTGACAGGTATCAAGGATCATGATTATTTCAGCGGCATCAAGTCCGGTCAGCCAATCGCCCAACTCGTCGGCGGAAATGGAGCGGGCCAGGAGTTCGGGGGTTATTTTTTTCTCGCTGCCCGGAATGTCCGCGGGAATGATATAGAATTTGTTATCCTTGTCATCGGTAAGGCCATGGCTGGAAATGGTCAGAACCACCACATCATCCGGACTGGAGCCGCCGGCGGCCAGAGTTTGCAGTGCGGTCTTCAAATGCTCCTTGTCGGGTTTCATAAAACCCTCACCACTTGCCAGGAGGGTTACGTCGGTACCCACGTCCGGCAGACCGGCCGGAAGGATTTCGGCAAAACCCTTGGCATCGTTGACCGCATATTTCAAATCCCAGGACGGGTTGTCGAAGTTGTTGACGCCCATACTTACCAGATGAAGTCGGGGAGCCACCTTATTCAATGCGCTGTAATTATACGGCCTTTCAAAATATTTGGAGCGCACACCATCGTTATTGAAGGCCCAGGCCTTGAACATGACCTGCATTTTGTTGTGGGGCAAAGCGATATTGCGGAAGGTTATCCGTTTTTTGCCGTCCGGCAGATCGAAGAGGCCGTTGTTTTCACCAGTGTATTTGCCCACCAACTGACCATCGCGGAAAAGCTTGAGTTCTTGGGCCGGGTGGTTGGGATCCTTACCGCGTACATACACTTCCACGGTAACGGCCACATGATCCGGCGCCTCTGGTTCCGGTTCCACTCCTACCAGACGGACGCCGTGCTGGGTCAGGTTCAGCTTGTCGATAGAGGGGAGTTCCGGCAGCCTCTTGCCGGCCAGCACATACTCCGCCAGCCGCGGCTGGAAATAGCTCCGCATCAGACCGGCCAAAGCCACAGTGTTTCCAGGCAAATGATCGACAACCCAATGAACACCGTCAAGTTGTTCGATATCCGGAGTATCGAAGCGTGAATCCTGCCCGACGACAACGGTATTGCCGTTTTTCAGGAAAACCCAGGTCAGAAGATTCACGGGGTCAGGGGAGGCCAGATCCCACAGCCGCAGGCTCTCCTCCCCCACAGTCAGCAATCTGCGGGATTGCTTATGAAGAAAAGGGATGTGTTGTATGCCCGAGGGGTGTTTGCCGGAGTCAATCATGCGCCGTACCAGATCGCCGGTATGCAGATTGTACACCAAAAATTTGCTTCCGACCCGATTGCTTCCTTCACCAGCAGCCAGCAAACGGCCGTCGTCGGAAAATCCGGTTGAAGCCACGCCGGAGGGGAAAGGCGCGATATTGCCGGCGTCTACTCTATAAATCCGATCCAATGACATATCAAAAACATGATGGGAATTAAACGCTTGGGTATATGAATAGCCGCTTTCCATGATCAATTTGTTTCCATCCGGGGAGAGACCCGAGAGAGTCTGCGCGCTCCAAGTGAAAAAACTTTCATCAAAACGCAGGCCTCCTTCGGTGTCATTAGCCTCAATTGAACCAGAAAAGGCTTTTACTTTTGCCTGCACATTTTTAAGGAGCAAATTGTCCTGGCTGTTCCCTTTGATTTCAAAATCATTTTTCCAAGTTAACAAAAATCCTTTATCTTCTGTCGGATTGTAGCGTAGGCCTGTAATTTCACTCCCATATTTTCCGCCTATGTCAACAAGGTTAGGTTTGCCGCCTTTTGAGAACAAAGCCAGCATCATCACACTATCAGAAGAATGAGGATAGTTTGAACCATTAAAACCCAAAGCCCAAACTCGCTGCCCGGCATTGTCTGTTGCCAACCGGGTAATACCTTTCAGATCGGCAGCCTGTCGCCATAAAATGTTGAACCCTTCATCAATGACCATAACCTGACCATCTTTATCCGCCGCAGTCAAAAACTTGCCGTTCGGGGAATACGCCAAAGCGGTCC
Organism: Deltaproteobacteria bacterium; assembly: GCA_031266055.1. Classification (GTDB taxonomy): domain Bacteria; phylum Desulfobacterota; class Desulfovibrionia; order Desulfovibrionales; family Desulfovibrionaceae; genus WRHT01. Next base: position 5,824 of record JAISBT010000111.1, on the reverse strand, counting down.
ACGCGGATTCATTCTTCAGGCCGCCAAGATGCATTTGACCATTGAGCATGTCGATCAACCAGAGGCGGCCGTCATCAAGGCCGACAGCCGCTTTATCGGCAGCCGACAGGGCAAAGGCCGTGACGGCGACCGACCCGGCTTCGGCTGGCTGCGGGAGCAAATGTACTCGGCCTTGCGTCAAGTCGAGTTGCGCGACTATCAGGGCATCAGCCTGGCTTGGCGCTTTAAACAAAACGATGGGATTTTGCGGGTCATCATCCAGTAGGGAAACAAGATCCAAATCTTGCACTGTAGCCGCTTGAGGAGTTTGGACGGGGGTTTGACCTGCCAGTGAACCCAAAAATTTCCCTTTATCCTGGGCGGAGAAAAAATGCAGGTTCCCATTTTGGTCAGTCAGGCACAACATATTTCCTGATGGGGAAAAAGACGCTACAGCCTGATCAAGAAAAGTATCGGAACCATCATTGCTTTTGACTTTAATAAACTTTACATCTTGAATAGTTGTAGACATTCCTGAACCTAAATGCAGAGGAGAAAATTGACCAGCCTGGCGGTCAAATAGGATCAGTTCATTTTTTTCGCGCCCAAAAAAAAGAGAAAAGCGGTTGAAACCAAAAATCTCCGTAGCCAAAGCCTGTGATCTGTCCAGATAACGGCCTTGTCCAAGGTCAAATTTGATAGTTTGCTCATTATAGTAAGGATTTTCAGTGGAAACTCCGACCGGGCCTTTCCCAAGAATTGTTTCGTATTCGCCCGGTTTATCTGCTACGGAACGCATTTCGTAATATTCAGCCACGTTGACACCCTGACTGGTCAGATATTTTTCGGGTGTTTCATATTCGCCGCTTTTCGCGAATTTGAGGTTCTGGAGAGTTATCCAGCCGACCTGACCATACTTTGTTACATCAAACTTGGCTACTGAATCATCACAGGCTATGATCAAAAAACGTTTTTCCGGATCGGCCAGCCAGAACGTTGGACTGTAACCTTGCCATAGAGTCCGTCCATCATTGACGTCGATAACCGTTATTATCTCCAGACCGTCATCTTGCACCGCCTCTATTGAAAAAATCAAATTTTCAAAGACGCCATATTGCTGTCCGGACTTGGGGTTAAGCCACAATTCTTTTCCGGTAAACAGTTCATAGCCCGTCAGGCCTCTGGGTCGTTCAGTCACCAGGACTTTGCTTTTGGTCAAAACAAAAAGCGGACCCCAAGTTTGTTTATCCCTCAAAAATTTATTTGTCACCCATACGCGATCTTCACTTTTCCCTGAAATGCCTTGCACAATCAAATCGGCAGGGGTTTTGGCCGATGGATTCAACCCTGCATCATTCCGGGGTAAGGAGCGCAGAAGAGCGGCATAGGCTTCCCGCCAGGCTTCAGCCTGGCTTACGCCCAACGATTGGAACATCTCCAATTGACTGGGCAGATGGATCTGCCAGGGCACGGAATAATCTTGAACGATCTGTGAATATTTCAAATCTTTTTCCTGAGCAAATTCTCGCAGTCCGGCCTGCATTCTCTGATCCAGATTTTTTATTTCTTGCGCCAGTTCAGGATCTGACGGTAAAGTCGCAAACACGGGCTGCCAAGGTTCGACAGCAGGTTGAGCCTTCACCCAAGCGCGGGCAAGAGCCGATACTTGATGGTTGGGGTTGGTCCCGGCGATTTTCAATAAACGCTGTTTATCAATTTGCTCAGACCCCTGCTTTTTGTTAGCGAAATCCGCATACGCGATGAGCAATAACCCGAGAATATCAGGATTTTTTGACTTGGCGGCGGCGAACTCCAACGCTGAACGTCCGTCGTTCAGTTCAACGCCGGGATCAGCCCCTCCATTCAGCAATACCTGAATAGTTGAAAGTCGAGGTTCCGCGGCCAAAGCGTACAACAAGGCCGTGTCCCCGTGTTCATCTTGCTGGTTGGCCGCCGCTCCGGCCTCCAATAATTCGCGTAGATAACGAGTTCTTAGTCCTAAAATTATTTCTTCATTGTCCTTAAGTTGTTCCAGCGCCTTGTTGGCGGCCGCGGCCATAAGCGGCGTCTGACCGCCCGGTCCTCTGAAATTGACGTCTATGTTCCTGTTTGCTTGTAAAATTTTCCCCGGCGTAGGGTATTCACTTGGCTCCTGTCCTTCGTTTATCTCTGCTGCGGAACAGAAGGCCAGAAATTCTTCATTGGTCATGGCTGCTGAAGGGCGACAGGAAATAAAAACTAAAAATATGCTCAAGGTGACCGGAATCCAAATTCTTGCGGCGGTCATGACGTCCCCCTCATTTCAATGTAAATGTCTGAGTTGCCGTAAACCAGGAATCGGCCGGAGCCGGGCGCATACGGATAGTCCGGACAGTCGCGGCAGCCTGTCCGCTCAGGTTTTCCTGCTGGAACCGGCGCAGATCCAGCGGGTTTTCAGAAAGGATGAGGCGAACATTTTCCTGCCTTGCGCCGAGTTCCAAAAAAATCCGACCCATAGGCAATTCGGCCCCGGCTGCCGCGACATTAGGCATGAGGGGTACTTCTTCGGGCGGCAGCACGGACACTATCTGGCCTTCATCGGTGTAATTGAACAGATATACATAATAGGGAACAAGGCTGTGATTGATGAGGGAAAACGTCAGGAGGCAAGGATCATCAACCGCGATGGGCGTGTTTTCACTGCCGGCCTCCAGTATCGTCCCGACCGGAACCCATTTCCGCCCGTCATAGTCCAGCGGTCCGTTTTCGGCCGGAGTGTAGATAGTAATGCTCCACCCCACAGCCGGCCGGGAGCCGGCGCTGACCAATCCGGCCATGGTTTTGTAGTGAATACGGCTCAAAAGGGTTCGGCGTAAGGCGGCTGCCTCGCCCGGCAACGTGAACGAGGGGCCGGCGCTCTCTCCAGGCGAAAGCACTTGAACGGTTTTCCGGCCGATAATGAGCGCCTCGGCTTCGGCTTTATTGTCGGTCAAAGCGACAAATGGTGTCTTTTTCAGAGATTCGGCCAGTTCATCGCTCTCGACATAAAGGCGCAAGGCCAGAAGCGGCAAAGAATGAACCCGTTTGTCGCCGGCGCCGCGGGTAGCGAATACGCCGACCGTTTCCGCGGGGGCCGACAAGAACTCATCGGCCACAAAGTCATACGCGGCGTCTTTGAGACTGGTGGAAGGGGGCGGACAGGCTGTGGCCGTGAATTCGCCCCGGATTTCCACAGACTCGCAGGATGTGTCCAGCGGCGTAAAAAGAAGCAGCGCCTCGTCCGAAGGTTTGACCACGTCGCCTTCTTCCAGGTCGGTATAGATGCTTTTCGGTGTTACGACGCTTCCTCCGCGCTCCACCACAAAGGCCTTGGGCGGCTCGATTCCATTGAGAATGTTGATATAGCCGACTTCAGCCGTGGCGATGGAGGACCAACAAAGCAATAACAAGCAGAGCAATAAATAACTAAAAACTTTTTCCCGGCTCATCTGAATACCTCTCTTGAGATTTATCGTCACAATCCGCGTGCCTTCCGACAACAACGTGAGGTTCATTAATATTTCTTACCCGATTGCGGTACAAAGAGCAAGATTTTCTGTGGGAAAACAATAATTTTAATTTTAGACAGTATATACGCTATCATCGCGAACTACCATAATTTTTAGAATTATGGCGAGGATGCCGGTTACGCTTGTTCTCATCAGCATATTCCATGAGTCGAAAACGAGAACGGTGAATTCAAGGTTGAAGGAGAAGGATAAGTTTCATGTTACCTCAACGTTGCGAGTAGCTTTAGCCGCAATCGCCGGCTTTAGTTGTTAATTAAAGCCATCTGCTTCAGCAGATGAAGTTATTCACAGCATTATAAATAGGAAATGGTATCATTTGTTGTTATGTGCCGTTTTTTGAAATTTTGTGAAAATGTTGTAATAAGCTATTGACAAGAATTTGGAAACAATGATAACATAATGGCTCAATCGCGGTGAGTTGTATTTCCCTGAAAACTAACGATGTGTATTTTACACAAAGGAGAAACAGATGGAAAGACGGATTAATAAACACATTTTTACATGGGTAGGAACATTCCTTTTTGGAGGAATTGGCGTAGACAGGTTTATGAGAGGTCAAGTCGGTCTTGGTATCCTTAAACTTATTACTCTTGGTGGTTTTGGAATTTGGGCATTAATTGATTGGATTATTGCCCTCACTAAGCTTGGCAGGTACGAAAATGATTTTGTATTTGTTGATAAGAAATGGGGGGAACCCATATAAATTTACAATAAACATTCCATTCAAATAGTCGTTTAACAAAGCAAAGCTCGCCTATATTTATTCGGCGGCAAGGATTTGAAGATAAATCCTTGCGGGAGCATTGCAAAAGTACAATGCTCCAAAGCGCTGATTGCTCCGGAAGTGGAATTACGGATGTATCCCAATCATAATGTTGTAAGCGTCTGTGCACCGACCCAACATTTCCTTGAAGGCTTCCGGCGTTTCATCCCGCTTCGGCTTTCGCGGCGGCCGGCCGGGGTTGGACGCGTATTCCATCATGCCGGTCATCGTTGCCTTGATCTTTCCGGCACACTGAGCAACCTCTCCCATCTTGCCCACGAGCAGGCCTTCTTTTTTCACTTGGCGCTCGTCGGCCGCGACAGCCTGTAATACAGCCAGGGCCGTGACCATAGCGTCGTAATCCGGCTTAAGCGCCGCCGGATCCACGACGCCTTCCTCCGGCAGTTTTGACGCCAGGTTATCGGCGATTATCATAAACCCCAAGGCCGCAGGATGGGCTTTCATTCCTTCCTTGCGCATTTCCTCAATGTCTTCCAACGCGTTCAGCCTGCTGTGCATCTCCATTAAATCGTAGAAGAGGTCGTAGGACGCCGCCAGTTCGTCATAAGCCGCCACGATTTCGTCATGCATCTCCTTGCCTTTGGCGAGTTTGTCATCCACATGGGACTTGGCCGCGTAGTACTGCTGCGCTTTCTTCTGCAAGGCCAGCGTGGTCCGGACGCCTTCCGCGAAAGCTTCGGCCGCCTTGTCCAGGTCCGTCCGCTCGGAAGCCGCCGCCCGCTTGAGCACATCGGCCGTCACTGTGTCGTTGATACGGCTGAAAAAAGAGCTGTTTGTTCCCACACGGTCTACAAAACGCTTCAGATCCTCCGTAATGACAGGCTCAAGAGCGCTGCCCAGCACTTCGTCGTATATGGAAAAAATTTCCATGAGGGCCGAGGACTCATTGTGCAGGGAAAGGTAGGCATTCCACCGCTCGGTGGCGGTTTTTTTGTCGTTTTCTTTGGAGGCGGATGCGTTTGCACCATCACCGCCGCATACGGCAAGGCACAGACAGAGTACAACCATAAGACAATACATCGGAAGTGCAGCGCGCATCAGTACCTCCAAATTTTTGTCGTTCCGGTGAAAAGTTGCTTCCCCAAAAGTACACGCAGCACGCACACGCCGGCAGAAGCGCGCGGTATACCGCATGATAAGGTCCAGGCGACACTGTCAAGCGCACCATGCCGTACGGTTCGGAACTTCAGTCCGGCGTCGGGGTTCCGGGTCGACGATCGCCGGCGGGCAGGTAGAGGCGCAGTTTCGCCAGGACTTCTTCCAGGTTCAGGGGTTTGCCCACGTGGTCGTTCATGCCGCAGGCGAGGCAGGCGTCGATGTCTTCGCGGAATACGTTGGCGGTCATGGCGATGATGGGCACGGAGCGCGCCTGCGGCACATCCAGGGCGCGGATGGCGCGCGTGGCTTCCAAACCGTCCATTTCCGGCATTTGCACGTCCATGAAAATCAGGTCGTAGTCCTCCGGCGCCTCGCGGAACATGCGCAGGGCCTCGGCGCCGTTTTCGGCGCAGAC
>JAISBT010000110.1 GCA_031266055.1 Deltaproteobacteria bacterium | reverse complement strand
GAACAAGCCCGGCGCGCCGCCTTAAGGCGGCGGAGCAAAGCAAAAACCACGTTTTTTGCTTTGCGATCTTCACACTTCAAACGTAGCGAAGCGAAGTTTTAAGTGTGACATGGCACTAGTTGAACAGGCAGTCCAGAATTTCGTTTTGGCAGATGCCTCCGAAAAATTCCTCCAGCGGCATCTGTTCCAGAACGGCTGCCGCGCCGGCCCGGGTATATTTGCTGCCCAACAGTTTTTCAGCTACTTCGGCTGCTGGGCGCAGGGCCATAAAATCGCCGAAAAATTTGCAGGCTTTGATGCGTCCCTCCTCAACGTCCAGCAAAACCTCCAGAAATCCTCCCGCATATTTTTGTATATTGCGAAAATTGAAAGCCGGGGAGCGTCCGTAATTCCATTCCCAGGTCGCGTATTTATTTTCACGCAGTTCGGCTATGGCCCGCAGGTCATGCGCCGTAAGCTCCAGAACGCCGCTCTGTCCGGTTTGCGCAAAATTATCCCGCAGAAGACGCTGCGCCAGATTTTCGGAAAAATCCTCCATGCGCATGGCCGGGCGCAGAAAATCTTTTATATTGCCTATTCTGGCGCGTACGGATTTGACGCTTTTGGAAACAAATTTTTCCGGTTTAACCTGCAAAGCTTTACCGGCCACGGACAAGTCAGCGTCAAACAGCAAAGTCCCATGATGCAAAATGCGTTCTTTATGCAGGCACTGCGCGTTACCGGAAATTTTACTGCCGTTTACCAGAATATCGTTGCGGCCGCTGGCTTCGGCGTTAAGCCCCATGGCGGCGAGCGCCCGCACGACGGGCAGGGTGAAACGCTCCATGGTAAGACGCGAAGCATCCCGGGCTTCTGTAATGAACGAAAAATTCAGATTGCCCAAATCGTGATACACCGCTCCGCCTCCGGTTCTGCGCCTTACAACGCGGATATTGTTCTGTTCCGCAAAGGCGGCGTTGATTTCCTCCCGGGTGTTTTGATGCAGTCCCACAACTATAGTATTATCGTTGCGCCAGAGCAACAAATAGTCATCCGCGCAATAGTTGCTCAAAATGTAGTCTTCAGTGGCCAGGTTGGTATAAGGATCTGTTCCTTGCATTTCAAGTAGTTGCATGATAACATATTTTCCGCGCGGTTGAATGTTTCCCGGCATTGAGGCTGAAAAGCGACGCTGAAAACCGCATAAGCCGCATAATTCGATTTCCGAATAATACATTCCGCCGGGCGCTTTGGCAAGCCGGCTTTTCCGCCGGACAGGGGGCGCGCCGTATCATGGAACATATTTTTAATTTTCCGGAATTCATAAAAAAACCGGGGCAGCCTGAACTGTTTGAAACTTTGTGCGGCGGTTCCGGCAAGTTCAAGGTTGAGCGCATTGTTTCCTGGGGGCATGTAACCGCCGCCGGCGAATGGTATGACCAGGAAAATGATGAATGGGCGATGGTGCTGGAGGGCGAAGCGGTAATCGGTTTCAGCGATGGAACCGAGACGCGCCTGAGGCGCGGCGAAAGTATAGTGCTGCCGCGCTTCAGGCGGCACAGAGTACTGTATACAAGCCGCCCGTGCATATGGCTGGCGGTGCATGCCGCTGTCCTTGAACCGGCGGAACAGGAATCCGGAAGCTGATCTCCCTCCCGGCCCGGAAGAGCTGCAGCTTGGGTTTGTTCGCCCGGCGGGCCGCCGCAGGCGGCGTGAGCCAAGCAAAAAACCGCGTTTTTTTGCTTGGCGTTCTTCACACTTCAAACGCAACGAAGTGAAGTGTTAAGTGTGACATGGTACTGGTACGCTGTTTTATGCGAACTTTCAGGTGTTGCAGCGTACCGGGGCATGGTGCTGCCTCAGCCGGTCAAAGTATCCGCTGATTTTTTCCACCGGCACAATGGGGGTTGCGGGGAAGCCGTTTTTCTGTAAAAGGCGTTGCAAATCCCGGCGTACCTCGCCGTCAAGACCGCTTGCCGCTATGTGCAGCACGGTTTTATTTTCCCCTTCAAAGCGCAGGCGGAAGGGAACGCTTTCCGCCTGCTCAGACGGTGCCGCGCCGCCCGGGCCGGCTTGAAATACTCCGTGTCTGTGCAGGGCGTCTTCGATATCGCCTTCGGCAAGGTCAATGGCGCGCAGGGTTTCGCAGGTCGGGCTTACGCCGTAGTTAAAACGCGTGAACAGGCAGGGCTGGGCCAGTTGTTCCGGCCTGTCCATGCCGGTTTTGCGGGCCAGCGCCCGTATGTCCGGCTTGCTCAATCCCGCCAGCGCCAGGGGCGAAACTATGCCCAGCTCCTGCAGCGCGCGCAGCCCCGGTCTGTAGCCTTCGCTGTCCGAAGTATTGGTGCCGTCGCAAAGCGTTCCTTCCCGCGCTTCTTTTTTGAGTGTTTTAAACACCGTGTTTTTGCAGTGATAACAGCGCTCCGGCGTATTGGCGGCAATGATTTCCGACTGCAAGGGGTCAATGGCGAGCAAAGTCAGAGGCAGGCGGTTCCGCCCGGCCCAGGCTTCGGCCCAGGCGCTTTCCCGCGCCGGGATATGCGGCCCGGTTACATGGAAGGCCCGTACTTTCAAACCCAGACGCAGGCAGGTGTAGCTTAAAAAACGGCTGTCCAGCCCGCCGGAAAAAGCCACGGACACGCTTTCCATTGCGCGCAGCAGAGCATACAATTTTTCTTCTTTTTCATGTAAGGACAAATCAGGCATGGCGCTCTCCATTTGGTTTTCTTTTTTGAATAATTCCACCGCCGATCACCAGGTCATCCAGGTAAAGCACCAGCGACTGGCCCGGGGCTACGCCGGTCTGAGGTTCATTAAAGCGCAGTTCGAGCTGTTCCGGGGCAAGTGTGCAGGGGGAAGGATTTTGCAGGGTCACGGCGACGGGTTGTTGCGCTGAACGCATCTTGCACCGCAAATTTGCTCTTTCTTCCGGGGTCAGTTCATGCAGCGGCACGTTAATGCGCAGTTCGTTCAGCGTACAGCCGGAATATAAGCTTTGCGCGTAACTGCCCACAACCACTTCATTACGCGCCGGGTCAAGCTCCAGCACAAACAGGGGTTCAGCGGCGGCAATGCCCAGACCTTTGCGCTGTCCGGGCGTAAAATGCCAATACCCTGTATGCCGGCCCAGAACTTTGCCTTCCCTGTTCACTATATTGCCGGGAAGCCCGGCAAGATCCAAAAGCTCGGTGTATCCGCCGCTGTAAAAATCCTGGCTGTCCGGCTTGTTGTGTACGGCCAGCCCGTGTTCAGCCGCTATGGCGCGCACATCCTGCTTATACATGCCGCCGAGGGGGAACAAGGCGCGGCTCAGTTGCGTCTGGTCAAGCCTGTACAGGAAGTAAGCCTGATCCTTGCGCGGATCCACGCCCCGGCGGAGGACGTACCTGTTGTGGCGCTCGGAAAATTCGACCCGGGCGTAGTGTCCGGTGGCGAAATAGTCGTAATCGAGCCCGTTCTGCCGGGCAAGCTCCGGCAGCAGTCCGAATTTCAGCATATGATTGCAGCGGACGCAGGGGTTGGGCGTCTGGCCGGCCAGATAGGTGTTTTTGAAATAATCCAGAACCAGGCTTTTATACTGTTTCGTGCAATCAAAAACCTGGTAGGGGATGCCGATGTTTTTGGCGAAAAGCGCCGCCGCCGCGATGTCTTCTTCCTCTCCGCAATCATAGCAGGCATTGCCCCCGGTCTGCGGCCCGCCCGCGACCGGGCCGCCGTAAACAGACATGGTGACCCCGGTTACGGTATATCCGCGCTTTTTAAGCAGGAGAGCGGCTACGGACGAATCCACGCCGCCGGAAAGACCGGCTAAAACTTTCCGGGCAGCGGATTCCGGAAAATTGCCGGGTACTTCGCATGATGCTGAGGAACTTGGGTTGTTCGGCATTGGCGTCTCGTTTATTTCATATTAAGATTACCGCTTTACTTGTTAATTGATAAAAAGTAAAGCTGAAATTGATCAGTTGATTACAGATTTCCGCATGGAAATCTGAACATCAGCCGTCCGGCTGATGTGGCCGCGAAGCGGCGAGAGTCAACCGAAAACCACGTTTTTCGGTTGACGATCCTCCGCAGGGAAAAGTTTACTTTTCAATGCGGATATCAGTAAGATCCGGCTAATTTTTTTCCTTGTTTATAGAGCCGGAAAATTTTTGGCAAGCATGGGGAAACTGCCATGAAAGATGTCACTCTCAGAGAATACAGAGGTTATATGCCTCTCATCCGTTTACAGCGAAGATGGCGGATGCTTTGTCGGGGAAGTTGCCGGACTCGGCCGTCATGGCATTTCTTTTGAAGGAGAAACAGAAGAAGAAATCCGCAAAGATTTTGAAAGCGCAATTGGCTTTTATCTTGAAACTGAGCCACAGCCTGAAAAACCATGCGCAGGCTTTCTTACCGTCCAAATTCCGCCGGAAATCCATGAGGAAATTTGCAGTAAAGCGCAGAGCTCCGGCGACAGCCTTGATATGTGGTTTGTAAAAGAAATCAGTGGTTCTGTTTCGCAACACGCCTGATCTCCTACTACATTGTTTCAACTCCGCCACAGGCGCAAAAGCCCGGCTGCCCTCTCTCCGCTCAGGGAAGGCTCCATATGTTCCACCCGCACGCTGATGGCTGTGCCGCCGCGCGTGTTGAAACGCCCCTCCACGGTCAGCCTGCGCGGCCGCAGCAACGCGACCAGGTCATCCGCGATTTTGTTGGTCAGGCTTTCCATGAATGAACCATGCTGGCGAAAAGCCCCCATATACAGTTTGAATGACTTGGATTCCACACAGCGCTCACCCGGAACATATCTGACGGTTATCGTTCCAAAATCAGGCTGTCCGGTCAGGGGACACAAGCTGGTGAATTCCGGATATTCAAAGGTAATAACGTAGTCACGCCCGGGGTAGCGGTTGGGAAAAGCCTCCAGCAATTCCGCCTCCGGGTTGTCCAGGCGCATTTTGACCGCGCGGCCCAATTTGGTCAGGCCGGAAGTTTCAGGGGTGTGCGCTGCCGCGCCTGCCTCAAGGCCGGCCGGGTCAACAGCGGCAGGGCGGCTTGCGCCGTTTGTTGCGAAATCAGTCATACGGCTCTGTATAACGAATTTCACCCCGAAAAGTAAAGAGGCGGGAAATCAAGAGTCAGCCCGCTTTTTTCAATGAGTTTTCTGATTTTCGAACCGTTGCGGCGGAGCGCAAAAAACGAACCCGAGCTGCAAGGACATGAAATATATGTCTAAATTTGAGCAGAGGCTTATTCCTTGCAACTACCCATAAATTTTAATATATTTCAATTCCAAATTAAAAAGGCGTTAATTTTTAATTTGGCGTTGGAATGTCTTCGGCGCTTGGCGGCGGCATCAGCCGGACGGCTGATGTTCAGATTTCCATGCGGAAATTTGTAAACATTTTTGGAGGAAAAATGAAAAGATGTCTGGTTGTTTTGGCGTTTCTGGGCCTGGTATTCTCCAGCGGCCTTTTGACCGCGCAAAGTTATGCCGCGTCGCTGGCCGGCACCGAATGGATATTTATTGACGATGAGCTCAGCAGGGAGAGAGGAGTGCCGTATGTAATAAAATTCGCCAATAATGGCGTTTTAAATGTCATTAACGACAGGGACACGACTCCAAATAACGATAGCTGGGAACAATACGGGGATACCATAGTATTTTATTATAATGACAAATATGCGAAACATGTCGGAACCATAGTGAATCCCAATTTTATCATAGGCAGTGTTACCAATGTAAAAGATCTTTCATGGAATTTCAGGCTGGTAAGAAGAAACTGGCCGTAACATTGCTTTAGAGCATTTTAACAATGAAAACGTTGAAATGCTTGCAGGCGAGCTTTCGCCCGCCTGCAAGCATTTCGCGGCAAGGATTTGCGAAAATCCTTTTCAGCCGGAGTTTATTCCAAAATTTCCTCTTTGATGCGTAATCCGAAATGGCGTCCGGCGGTATCCACGCGGCAGACAATTTTATCTCCGGGGGCGAGAGTCACCACACTGGCGGCTGTTCCCCCCGGCTGCACCAGACGGATGGTTTCGGCGTTCTGCAGGAACACCGTTCCCCGCTTGCCGCCGGATTCGGCTTCAAGCAGCAGCATGGGGCGTTTTTCCACTTTCACCCGGCCCACAATGGCAGTGGAGGTTTTACCCTCCTCATCCACAATCAGCACTTGCGCGCCCGTATCCAGTTCTTCCAGATAACAGGTTTTATCTCCCGGCATACAGGCGTAGGCGTGAACAGCTCCGGCATTGATGCGGAAAGGGCGCGCGGCCACGTATTCATTATGTTCTGTTTCCGCATTTACCAGAAAAGTAAACGCGGCGGAATTACCCGTAAGCATGCCCTGGCCGGTCTTGAACAAGGACAGGGTATCAACGCAAACCCGGTGCCCTATGCCCACCGGGGTTATCCCGGTAATAACCGCTTCGCTCAACGCCAGGCGGCCGTTTTCCCGCCTGATTTCGGCGGCGATGTCTTTGATCGCGGCAACGCCCGCGCCGGAAACCACTATCATATCCACGCCTTTTTCCAGAATCCCCGCCGCCAGAATCGCTTCCTGCGCGGTGTCCACTTCCAGGGCCAACTGCCCCTGTCTGCCGGCGACATCCTCATGCGCCAGAAGATTTTCCACCGGGATAATCTCCCACCCCCGGCAAAGCATGACCATATTGCCCTTGTCCAGAAGGTTCGCGGCTTTTTCTTCGTCTTCGCGCCCGGCAAGCCTGATTACGGGTATTTCCGCCGCATCCAGCACGGCGCAACGCGCCAGCGCCCGCGCGGCCTCCAGGTTTTCCGCCGGGACAATCAGCCCGTCCGCTCCCGCTTCCAGGGCCAGGGTCACTTCCGCTTTCGCAAAGGGAACGGATCTGAAAAGTATCTTTTTCATTATTATCACGACTATTTAACATCGCCGAACTTGGCAAGCGCGGCGTCAACGCCCAGGTTTCCGTGGACGATGCAATCCAGCACAGCGAGTAATTTACGCGGTTCAGGGTGCTGGAACACATTGCGCCCGACCGAAATTCCGGCTGCTCCGGCTTTCATGGCGTCTTCCACGGTCAGAAGAAATTCACGGGTTGTTTCAGTTTTGGGGCCGCCGGCAATAAGCACGGGAATACAACAGGATTCCACGACAAAACTGAAACTGTCTATGTCGCCGGTATAAGGCACTTTGACCACATCCGCCCCCAGTTCGGCGCCGACTCTGGCGCAATGCGCCACGATTTCGGGACTCAGGCTGTCCGATATTTTGGGGCCGCGCCCGTAGATCATGGCTAAAAGAGGCATGCCCCATATTTCGGCATCGTGGGCAACCTGGCCGAAATCGGCAAGCATTTCCGCCTCATTTTCATCACCCAGATTTACATGAATGGAAACGCCGTCCGCTCCCGCGCGCAGGGCGTCTTCAACTGTCGCGGTGAGGGTTTTACGGTTCGGCATGGGCGATAAATTGGTGCTGGAGGAAAGATGCATGATCAGCCCGACATCCTTGCCGCTTTTACGGTGTCCGCAGCGGATAAGCCCTTTATGCCCGAGTACGGCGTTGGCTCCTCCTTCCGCTACCTCGTTCACCGCATGATTCATTTTTTCAAGCCCTTCCAGCGGACCGACGGAAACCCCGTGATCCATGGGGATAATAATGCTTTTATGCGTGTTGCGGTTAAAAATTCTTTCCAATCTTATGAGCTTTCCGGTTTGCATGATAAGCTTCCTTTGCGTTTCGGCTTGAGGGAAAAAGCCGTTCCTGGTTTTGATCCGCCTGCCCCTCCGGCTGCCGCTCACCGTCTGCGTGACCTCAAAAAAAAGGGCCGCAGACTATTCGCCCGCGGCCCAAGGTAGACACTGCTATAAACTTAAACAGCAACACCCCCTGCGCCGCGGGCCTGCCAAAAATAATAAAAACCATAGTTAAATATGGCTTCGTTATTTACGGAAGAAGAAACGGCGCAACGAGATAAAGGCATTACTGTTCCCTTTGTTTAAACACGTTAAAAGAAGTCTACGCAAGAGTCCTGTGCATGTCAAGCTTAATAATTATTTTTTCCGCGCATTCCTCTCAAGAGCCGGCTATCGTATAATGTGCGAGGCAATGACCGCGCGTTGCACCTGGTTGGTGCCTTCGAAAATCTGGAATATTTTAGCGTCGCGCAGGAGCTTTTCCGCCGGCATGTCGCGGCTGTATCCGTAACCGCCCATTATCTGGATGGCGTCAAGCGCGTTCTGCACCGCTATATCGGCGGAATAGCACTTGGCTATGGAACCGTCCAGGCCATAGGGACGTTTTTCCTGCACCAGAGTCAGGGCATGCACGGCCATCTGCCGGGCGGTTTCCGTCCGTATGGCCATATCCGCCAGCATGAACTGAATGGCCTGCAACGAGGAAATAGGCTTGCCGAACTGCTGGCGGTTTTTGGCGTAGGCCGTGGCCTCTTCCAAAGCTCTGCGCGCCACGCCCACAGCAAAGGGAGCAAGCGAACAGCGGGCCGAATCCAGGGTCTTCATGGCCAGGATGAAGCCCCGGCCTTCTTTTCCTACCAGGTTGCCCGCCGGAATATGCACGTCATTCAGGACAACGTCCGTAGTGTTGCTCAGCCGTATGCCCATCTTGTTTTCTTCCTTGCCGGCGGAAAGGCCGGGAGTGCCTTTTTCCACGATAAAACAGGACAGCCCTCTGAGTTTCAGCGCAGGATCGGTTGAGGCGAATACCGTATACAGGTCGGCCACGCCTCCGTTGGTTATGAAGCATTTTGACCCGTTCAGCACATACCCGTCGCCTTTTTTAACCGCGGTGGTGGCCACCGCCCCTGCGTCAGAACCGGCATTGGGTTCGGTCAGGCAGAAGGCGGCGAATTTTCCCGCCATGATGCTTTCGGCGTACAGCCTGTTCTGTTCCGGGGTTCCACCCAGCAGAACCGGTTTAAAAGCCAGCGAGGAAGCCCCCATACTGACTCCGAAACCGGCGTCAATGCGGCCGATTTCTTCGTACATGGCCGCAACGGTTATATAATCCAATCCGGGGCCGCCGAATTCCTCCGGTATTTCCACGGAACTGAGCCCGAGTTCCGCGGCCCTTTTATATAATTTCAACGGAAACTCTCCCGAACGGTCGCATTCCGCCACCACCGGCCGGAGTTCCTTTTCCGCGAACTCTCTGGCCGCCTGCACAAACAGTTTTCCGTCATCGCTGAGCATATATCCACTCATGTTATGTTTTCTCCTTAAGATAGATCATATTTTTAAAGCGTATTGGAACAATTTCATTTCGGGACGCCCCCTCAAGTACCATGTATAGCTTAAAACTACACTTTAGCTTCGTTCGCCTTAAGGCGGCGCGCCGGGCTTGTTCGCCCGGCGGCCGGTCGGGCTAACTCCAGCCTTTCGCGCCCATAAAACTGATCAGATCCGCCACCCGGTTGGAGTAACCCCATTCGTTATCGTACCAGGAAACTATTTTGGCCAGGTTTCCATCCTGTACATAAGAATATTCCGTTTCCAGAATGGAAGAGCGCGGGTCGCCCTTAAAATCCATGGACACAAGGGGTTTGTCGTTAATGCCCAGCACGCCCTTGAGCCTGCCTTCCGCCGCCGCCCGCAAGGCGTCGAGCAGATCTTCCGTGGTGGCGCTTTTTTCCAGTACAGCGGTGAAATCCACTATGGACACTGTGGGGGTTGGAACGCGCAGCGAATAGCCGGTGAATTTGCCTTTAAGCGAAGGCACCACCTTGGCCACCGCCTGGGCCGCGCCGGTGGATGTGGGGATGATGTTGCATCCGGCGGCTCTGGCCCGGCGCAAATCTTTATGCGATTGATCAAGAATGCGCTGGTCGTTGGTGTAAGAGTGTATAGTGGTCATATTGCCGTGTTTGATGCCGAATTCCTTTTGCACGACATAGGCTATGGGAGCCAGGCAGTTGGTAGTGCAGGAGGCGTTGGAAATCAGGTGATGCTTTGCCGGGTCGTACATCTCGTGGTTTACGCCCATCACCACCGTCAGATCCTCTTCTTGCGCCGGGGCGGTGATAATCACCTTTTTGGCGCCGTCGTCCATATGCACCTGGGCCTGTCTGGCACTGCGAAAAATACCCGTGGATTCAACCACAACGTCCACGCCGAGCTTACCCCAGGGCAGCTGTTTGGGGTCACGTTCAGCCAGGCTTCGGATGGTCCAGTTATCCACATATACCATATCGCCTTCAATTTTCACATCCATGAAAGCGCGCCCGTAGTTGGTATCATACTCCAGCAAGTGGAAGTTGGTTTTTGCGTCAAAAAGATCATTGATCCCCACAACTTCCATACTGTCGGCATAGCATTTGCGAATCGCCCTGAATACCTGACGTCCTATGCGTCCAAACCCGTTAATTCCGACTCTTATTTTTTCCATCTGCATGTTTCCTTATAGAGCAGTTTAATTTTAAGACGCTCCCTTAAGGCGCCCAACGGTGCAACATCGCTGCTGTCTTCATCCGCAACTTTCTGCGCCGCAACGGCTGAAGCAAGTTCGCCTTGCGATAATTTCGCGGCCAGGGTTTGCACGGCAAACCCTGGCAGAGCGGTTCGACATTTTCAATGTCAAACCGCTTTAGTACGCTGTAACACTTAAAAGTTCGTATAGAACAGCGTACTGACGCCGGGCGAACA
>JAISBT010000106.1 GCA_031266055.1 Deltaproteobacteria bacterium | reverse complement strand
TAGAGCATTTTACGCTTGAAATGCTTGCTTAACGGCGAGCAAAGCTCGCCTGCAAGCATTTCGCGGCAAGGATTTGTGAACAAATCCTTGCAGAGCAGATACACTTTTTCAAAGTTAATCTGCTCTAAGGCAACGCCTTTGATATTTTTATTGTTTTAATTCAATATATTACAGTGCTTGCGCCTCGCCGCGCACCCCCTTGCGCGACAGCGCAGGGACGGCTATGGTATCACTATTTGGAGCCATTTAATTTTGCAACTCTCCTTGCGGCATTTCAGGCGTGAAATGCTCCAAACCTTGGAGGAACAACCGTGAAAAAAGCCCACATTGCAAGCTCCTTTTTGATATGTTCCCCTCAAGGCAGGCTCATTCATGCGGCGCATAGCCGGAGTATCAACGGCAGGCTGACGGATATTCTGAAAAGCATAGAGAATTTTGTCAAGCGCAATGAAGGCGTGACGCATTGCGAGCGGGTCGCCGGCGGCACGTTGGAGATAGAGTGCATCCAGCAAAAGGATTTCAGGGGCATAGTGGCAATCTACCACTGGCGGACGACGGAAGCCGGGCACAGGTGTATAGTCGAACTGAATAAAAAATGCCGGGAGTTGGAAATAATTTTTGAAACCTCGCGCGACGGCATAGTCCTTGCCGACGAAAACGGCATCTACCACCGGGTGAACTCAAGCTATGAGCGCATAAGCGGGTTGAAGCGCGAGGACATCCTCGGGCGCTCCGGAGCCGAACTTATCGCCTTGGGCCTACTCTCTCAAAGCGCCACGGAACAGGTATTGCTGACAGGCAAACCGGCCTCGCTGGATCAAATTTTTCTCCGCTCGCAAAGACACAGCTACATTACGGCCAATCCCCTGTACGATGAAAAGGGAAATATCTCCCGGGTGGTGACCAATATCCGGGACACGACCGAGCTGCACAACATGCGGGTCAAGCTGTCCAAATCGCAGGAACGTTTGAACCGTTACACGCAACTGGCCAAGGCCCTTGCCCAGGAAAAGGAGAGCGCGGTTTTCCGCAGTGCGGCCATGCGCGAAGTACGCGACAACGCCCTGCGTTTTTCCAAAACCGACGCTCCGGTGTTGCTGATAGGCGATACCGGCACCGGCAAGGAGGTGCTGGCGGATTTCATACACCGCAAAAGCCCGCGAGCCAAGGAGCCTTTTTTAAAAATCAACTGCGCCGCCATACCGGAACATCTGTTGGAAGCCGAGTTGTTCGGCTACAAGGCCGGAGCCTTCACCGGAGCCAGCCGCCAGGGCAAGGCCGGCATTTTTGAAATGGCGAACAAGGGCATCGCCCTTTTGGACGAGATAGGGGAAATGCCGCTCCAGTTGCAGGTCAAGCTGCTGCGCTTTGTGGAAAGCCAGGAATTCTACAAAATAGGCGACGAACGGCCTACCAAGGTGGACGTGCGCCTTTTGGCCGCGACCAACCGCAGTCTTGAGGAGCTGTCGGGGAGCAGGGATTTTCGCGCCGATCTGCTTTATCGTCTGAAGGTGCTCTACATAGCCATTCCGTCCTTGCGCGAACGGGAGGAGGACATCTTGCCGCTGATGCAGTTTTTCCTGGAAAAATACAACCGCCGCTACAAACAGAAAAAGATCTTCCACCAGGACATGTTCCGGTATTTCCTGGACTATTCCTGGCCGGGGAACGTCAGAGAACTGGAGCATCTGGTGGAACGGCTTGTAATCACAAGCGACGATCCGGTTATCGCTCCCTCCCAACTGCCGATGGAAATTCTGTACCCTCTGGGGAGAAAGGCGCCTGATGGCGGGAGCGCTGAGGAGTACAGAGGCGTCAGCTATACTCAGGCCAAGGAAAACTTTGAGCGTTCCTTCTGGAAGCGTGTGCGGGAAAACCATCTTTCTTTCCGTCAGGCCGCCAAGGCGCTGGATGTCACCCATGTGACCGTGCTGAAAAAAATCAGGCGTTATGCGGGCGGAAGCACTGTTGGCCCGGCCTGATGTCCTGTCCTTCCATACCATCCATCCGTCGGTAACTTTAATTACCGCAAGGTAATAAAAATTACCGGATAATGCGCATATTCCGCTTTGAAAAAAATTTCTCCCTGCCTTGAACCGGTAATAAAAAATACCGAAAATTTTCCCATCCCGTTGTTCCGGCTTGTCTTTTCGCCCTCATTTCTTTTCCACCCCGATCGACCGAACCGCATCCCCCGCTTCCCGTCCTCCGCAGCGCTTGGCGCGCAAGGTTTGGAACGCTTTTTGCCTAGCCGGGTAAGAGCGGTTCGCGCTGCCGCGCGCCGGAACTCCGCTGGGCGCCACTTTTTCTCTACGGCATTTAACGTTTGAAAGGCTCCCTGCGGCAGGCTCGCGCCCGCCTGCGCGCATCTACGGCATTTTACGCTTGAGATTGCCGCTTAAATGTTCCAACCCAACCTTTATCCCAAGGAGGGAATTTCCATGATGACCGGCAAGCAGTACATCGAAAGTCTGCGGAACAGAAACATTAAAGTCTATTTGAAGGGCAAGCTGCTCGACCCGAAAACACTCTCCGAACACCCCTATCTGGCCGGACACTTCAATGCCGCCGCCGTCACCTACGACCTGGCGCACGCCCCGGAAGCCGAAGACCTCATGACCACCAAATCCCATCTCACCGGAAAAAAAATCAACCGCTTCACGCACATCCACCACAGTGTCGAAGACCTCGTCAAAAAAGTCAAAATGCTGCGCATGATCTCCCTTAAAACCGGTTCGTGCTATCAGCGCTGCGTCGGCTTTGACGCCATGAACGCCCTCTACAGTACAACCTTTGAAATGGACAAGGCCCTGGGAACAAAATCCCATGCCAAGATGAAGGATTTTCTGTTGCAGGTGCAGGAAAACGACTGGATGGTCGCCGGAGCCATGACCGACCCGAAAGGCGACCGCAATTTCGGGCCGAGCAAACAACCTGACCCGGACATGTTCGTACACGTCGTCAAACAGGACGACACCGGCATCACCGTGCGCGGAGCCAAAATGCACATGACGGGCATGATTAACTCCCACTGGATGCTCCTCATGCCCACCATGGGCATGGGCGAAGCCGACAAGGATTATGCCGTATGTTGCGCCGTCCCGGTGGACGCTCCGAACGTCATCCATATTTTCGGACGCCAGACCAACGACGGGCGCAAGGAAGAAGGCGAAATAGATCAGGGCAACGCCAAGTTCTCCATTGTGGGCGGAGAGGCCTTGACCGTGCTGGATGACGTTTTCGTGCCCTGGGACAAGGTCTTCATGTGCGGCGAATACCAGTTCGCGGGCATGCTTGTGGAACGCTTCGCCAGCTATCACCGCCAGAATTACGGAGGATGTAAAGGCGGCGTTTCCGACATCGTCATCGGCGCCACAGCCAATTTGGCCGACATGAGCGGCTATGGCAACGCTTCCCACGTCAAGGAAAAAATCAGCCAGATGGTTCATCTGACGGAAACGCTGTATTGCTGTTCCATCGCCTGTTCCAGCGAAGGCCGGCCCACCGCCGCGGGCAATTACTATGTGGATCCGCTGCTCGCCAATGTGGGCAAACACAACGTCACCAGCCTCATCTATGAAATCGACCGTCTGGCCCAGGACATAGGCGGCGGCATCCTGGCCACCGCGCCCTCCGAATCCGACCTCAAGAGCCCGGAAATAGGCAAATATGTCGACAAGTACCTGCGCGGCGTTCAGTCCGTGCCTACTGAAGACCGGCTGCGCATGGTCAGGCTCATCGAAAACATGACCGGCGGAACCGCTCTCGTGGAGGCCATGCACGGCGCCGGCTCCCCGCAGGCCCAGAAAATCACCTATCCCCGTCTCGCAAACATTCAGGCGAAAAAAGTCGCCGCCGCCGCCCTCGCAGGGGTCAAAAACCTCCCCGATACCGGCAAGAAAAAATAACTGAAGGTTGATAACCGGGCGACGCGTTGAGAAAACAGCGTCGCCCGCCTTATAAACCGGCGGCGTATCCGAAAAGAGAAAGCGCCGCCATCGAAACCACCAGGAGCAGGCTTTGAAAAACAAGCATATTTCTGAGGAACAGGCAGCGCGACTAATCAACAACGGCGATACCGTCGTAACCGTCGGCTTCATGCTGGCGGGCCACGCGGACGCCGTTTCCAAAGCCGTGGAAAAGCGCTTTCTGGAAACCGGCGAACCCAAAGGCATCACCATGCTCTTCGGGGCTTCGCAATCCAATCCCACCAACAATACCGGCCTCAACCGCTGGTGCAAGCCAGGGCTTATCAAACGCATCATCGGCGGGCACCTGAATCTGCAAAAGGACATGGCCGCCCTGATCATTGAAAACAAGGTGGAAGCGTACAACTTCCCGCAAGGGGTGATTATCCACCTGATCCGGGCCATAGGCGGAAAGCAGCCGGGGCTGGTCACCCACATCGGCCTGCAAACTTTTGCCGACCCGAGGCTTGAGGGCGGCAAACTCAATTCCGTCACCGCGGAGAACCTCGTCGAACTGGTTGCGTTAGGCGGCAAGGAATACCTCTGGTACAAGCCGCAACACGTCAATGTCGCCATCATCAGGGGCACGCTGGCGGATGAAAAGGGAAATCTCACCTGGGGCAAAGAAGCCATGCGTCTTGAGCATCTGCAGGCCGCCATGGCGGCCAAGGCTTGCGGCGGCATAGTCATAGCCCAGGTTGAAACTCTGTGCGCGGCGGGAAGCCTGCCGGCCAAAGACGTTTTTGTGCCCGGCATGCTGGTGGACTATGTCGTTGTCGCCAAAAATCCGGAGGAGCATCCCCAGACGGCGGCGGACGTATACGAACCCTGGTTGAGCGCCCAGGCCCGCATACCGGTCAGCGCGATTGCACCCATACCCCTGGACGAAAGAAAGGTCATCTGCCGGCGCGCCGCCCTGGAACTGCTGCCCGACGCCGTCATAAATCTGGGCATCGGCATCCCCGAAGGAGTGGGAGCCGTAGCCTCGGAAGAAGGACTGACGGAGTATCTGACCGGTACCGTGGAATCAGGCGCTATCGGCGGGGTCGCGCAAAGCGGCCTGCGCTTCGGAACCGCCATAAATCCGGAAGCCTTCATGAACCATTCGGATCAGTTCGACTTCTACAACGGAGGAGGCTTGGATCTGACCGTTCTCGGCCTTGCGGAAGTGGACGGGCAGGGCAACCTGAACGTCAGCAAATTCGGCCCGCGCGTGGCCGGCGCCGGCGGTTTTATCAATATCACCCAATCTTCGAAAAAAATCATCTTCACCGGAACCTTCACGGCCTCCGGACTGAAATGCCGGATCGGGGACGGCAGGCTTACCATTGAACAGGAAGGCAAAGTAAAAAAATTCATCAAAAAGGTAAGTCAGGTCACTTTTTCGGCGGACTTCGCCCGGGAAAACAATCTGGAGGTGTACTTCGTGACGGAACGGGCGGTGTTCACCCCCGGCCCCTCCGGTCTTGTACTGGCGGAAATCGCTCCCGGAGTGGATCTGAAAAAAGACATTCTGGCAAACATGGAATTCGAGCCGCAGATACATCCCGGGTTAAAGGTCATGGACGAACGTATTTTTACAGACAAACCCATGGGTTTGTTGAAAGGGTTTCTGCAAAAATTACATGCGTCGGAAGAATAGACCGACCGGCTGTAACATTTAAAAATATACAAAGGAGTCGCTACTATGATCATCACCGGTGTCCCTAAAAAAGAAAGATGGTGGCTATGGGCCCTGGCCATATGGATTTTCTTCTCATTGGGGCCTGGCCTCGAAATCGGCAGCCAGGCTGTATATTTCGGCTATTTCCCGGCCTTGTATGTGTGGTCTTTCGTTTTCTGGCTGCTGGCAATCGGGCTTGCCTTTTGTCTGGCCTACTGGGTGCATTTTCATGACGTGCCCACGGATATAAAATCCATTCATGATGAAAAGCAGGGAGAATAAGCATGGATACTTTCTGGCTTCTCATAATTGTCACGGCCGTATACTGGATAGGTTGCGCCGGGATAGGAGTTTTCTCATATAAGGTGGACGTCAAAAAGCCCGCCGATTTTTTCCTGGCGGGACGCGGGCTGGGGCCGGTGGTGCTGAGCCTGGCCATGATGGCCACAGTGTTCAGCGCATGGTTCATCCTGGGCCACCAGGGCATGACCTACCTGAACGGCTTTCCCTATATCGCGCATTTCGCCCACATTCCCTTGATGGGACTGCTCGGAGTCTGTATTTTCGGACGGCAGTGGGCCATCGGCCGGCGTTTCGAATTCGTCACGCCGGGTGAAATGTTCGGCACGTACTATGGCGGAGAACTGATCCGCATCCTGGTCATCGTCATCTCCTGCTTGTATTCAATACCATACATTGCCTTGCAGCTGCGCGGCGCGGGTTATGTGTTCAATGTGCTCAGCGGGG
Organism: Deltaproteobacteria bacterium; assembly: GCA_031266055.1. Lineage (GTDB taxonomy): Bacteria > Desulfobacterota > Desulfovibrionia > Desulfovibrionales > Desulfovibrionaceae > WRHT01. The sequence goes on along the minus strand of JAISBT010000106.1, from coordinate 10,640 downwards.
ACAAAATCGACGCCGTCACCGGCGGAGCGGTTCTCGGCGTTGTGGTCATTCTCTACGTTTTCCTGGGCGGACTTAAAGCCGCGGCCATGACCGACACCGTGCAAGGGATTCTTCTGATGATCGGGGCGGCCCTGTTGGCCTTTACCGCCGCCGGCGTTGTGATCGGCCTGGCCCCCGAGCAGGGATTTTTCTATCAATGGAAGCTCGGGTTCGCGGGGCTGGGCGACAAGTACATCACCCTGCCCGACATAGGCAGCAGCTGGAGCTGGCCGTATATCTTCTCCATAGCCTTTGCGACCTTCGGCATCTATACCTCGCCTTCCTTCACCATGTGGTCGTTTGCCGCATCCAGCCCGAAGATATTCAAGTTTCAGGCGCTCTTCCTCATGGTCGGCATCATGGGCCTCATGTATTATGTATTCACCACCTGCGTCGGCATAGGCGGAAGATCCATCGTACCGGAATTAAACAATACCGATGCCCTGTCTCTGGAACTGATCTTCAGGCACATGTCGCCGATTCCCTTTGTCATCACCGCGCTCGGCATTCTCGCGGCCATGAACTCCACCGCGGCGGCCTATCTGGCCAACACCTCCACCATCCTGGCGCGTGACGTGTACACCCGCTACGTCAACCCTGACGCCCATCCCAAAAAACAGGTGCTCATCGGCCGGATCGGGGTGCTCATATTGGTCTGTCTGGCGATTCTGTTCAGTTCAGTCGTCCTTGATTACCTGGTATTACTTGGTACCCTGGCCACATCTTTCGGCCTGCTGCTTTTCATCCCCATCCTCGGAGTGACCTATCTTCCCAGGATCACCAGAGCCGGCGTCAACGCGGGCCTGATCGGCGGGATTATCGCCGTTCTGCTCTGCTATTTCGTCTGGCGCCATCCCTTCGGCATTCATGTGGGCGGCTGGGGCTGGATGGTGCAAATCGTCCTGACCTTCTCCGTCAGCCTGTTCAGCGAAAAAGTCCCCGCTGAGCGCGTTCGGGCCTTCCACGGAATATGGGACAAGGAAATCGCCGCGGGCGCGGTTCTATCAAGCCGGTAATCCCGAAGGCAAAAACACCAAAGGGGCGCTGCCCCTTTGGAATCCCCGCAAGGGACATTACGTCCCTTGACCCTATTTGGCCGGGGCCGCTTTTGCGGCCCCGGCAGATCAGGGGGTTCGGGGGAAATGATTTCCCCTGACCGCCGGAGGCATTCGTGTTTAAAGGCATTCATGTTTAAAGGGAGAGAACCAGCCGGAAACCCAAAAGTATTGCGCTGCCGTCCGGCGGGTAGTAGTACCGGTAGGCGGAGCGGCAGTTGCTTGCGGAGTTGTTCCAACCGCCGCCGCGAATCACGCGCTGCGAGCCGGACGCGGGGCCGGCCGGATCAACGGACGGGCTGTAGCTGTAATATTCCTCGGCAAACCAGTCCTGCACCCACTCCCAGACATTCCCGTACATGTCGTGCAAACCCCTGGCATCGGGCTGCTTCCGGCCCACAGGATGCGTTGCTCCCGAGTTCCTTTCGCCGTACCACGCGTACGTTTCAAGTTGAGCGGCATCGTCGCCGAAGCTGTAAACGCCCGCGCTTCCCGCTCTGGCCGCGTATTCCCATTCCGCTTCCGTGGGCAGACGGTAGCGGCTGTGCCCTTCCTGCCGGTTCAGACGCCGGATGAACTCCTGCGCGTCATCCCAGGACACCTGTTCCACCGGATTGTTACCGCCCTTGAAGTTGCTCGGATTGTTTCCCATCACCGCTTCCCACTGTGCCTGCGTCACTTCGTATTTGCCCAGATAAAAGGGCTTGCTGATGCTCACCCGGTGCTGCGGCTTCTCATCATCGCTTGCCTTCGCAAAGTTCTCGTCCGAACCCATGGTGAACGAGCCGGACGGGATCAGGATGAACTCCATGCCGATGCTGTTGGTGCGTGTTTTTTCGGCGGCAAGGGTGAACCCCGTTGCTCCGAAAGCCGCCGTGCTCACCATGCAGCAAAACAAAAGAAAACTGTTGCGGAAGATATTCATAACTTGCAAGCTCCTTTGTAACGTGAAGCCCGGCCTTGCTCCGCCGCCATCCGGCGGCGCGGCGGCTTATGCCGTCGGCGCGAGGCGGGATTCATTCCCGCCGAAGCAAGACATGGAGCGAAGCGATTATAAAACATTCCGCTACTCCAGGGAGAGCGCCAGCCGGAAACCTATGATCAGGCTGCGATTAACCGGCGCCCGGTTGATCCGGTTCGCGGAGCGGCAGTGCTCCGCAGCGTTGAGCCAACTGCCGCCGCGTTCCACGCGATCCGAACCGGAGGACGGCCCCGTGGGGTCAACGCCGGGAGAATCGGAATAATACCGTTCCCCATACCAGTCCTGCACCCACTCCCAGACATTCCCGTGCATGTCATGCAAACCCCAGGCATTGGGCTGCTTCTGACCCACCGGATGCGTCGTCCACCTGGAATTATCCCTATGCCACGCATAACGGCCAAAACTGTACGCATCATCCCCGGACGGATACACGCCCGTCGTTCCCGCCCTGGCCGCATATTCCCATTCCGCCTCCGTGGGCAGACGGTAGCGGGCGTGCCCTTCCTGTTGGTTCAAGCGCTGGATGAAATCCTGCGCGTCATCCCAGGACACCTGTTCCACAGGATTTCTCCGGCCTTTGAACTTGCTCGGGTTGTTCCCCATCACCGCCGTCCACTGCGCCTGCGTCACCTCGTATTTGCCGAGGTAAAACGGTTTGCTGATGCTCACCCGGTGTTGCGGCCTTTCATCATCAGAGGCATCCTCAAAGTCCTTGTCCGTACCCATAGTGAACGATCCGGACGGGATCAGAATGAACTCCATGCCAATGCTGTTGGTGCAGGTCTTTTCGGCGGCAGAGGCGATGTCCGCCACTCCGGATGCCCATGTAAACACCGTGATGCAGAATAAAAGGGAGCTGTTACGGAAGATATTCACAAATTGCATACACCATCGTATCAGGGACGATCCGTTTGCGCAATTTTCCCGCATTGCCTGCTGGAATATATTTTGCTAGTTACAGGTATGGATATCTTCAGCTTTGACCCTTCAAGCATGATGAGCTTTCTGCTTACCATCATGCGGATAAGCCTGCTTGTTTTTCTGCTGCCTTTTTTTGGCGGAGAAACCATTCCCGCGCAGGTCAAGGCGGCGGTGGCGCTGATGCTGACCTTTGCCGTCTGGCCGCGTATGGCTTTAAGCGGGAGCTTTTTTCCCGCGCATCCTTTTAACCTTTTTTTGCTTATTTTCAGTGAGGTCATGCTGGGCATGGTGTTGGGCGCCATGGTGCATTTTATTTTCGTAGGGCTGCAGGTGGGCGGCGAAGTGATTGGATTTCAAATGGGCCTCAGCATGATTACCCTGGCCGACCCCAGCACCGGCAACCAACTGACCGCTGCCGCTTTTCTGGTGCAAACCGTGGCCATGGCGCTTTTTTTGTCCATGGACGGACATTTGTATATTCTGAGCGCGCTGATAGGCAGCTTTAATCTTGTCGGCCCGGGGCAGCTTTTTTTAAATCCGCCCGGACTTGTGGATCTTCTTCAGCTTTCCGGGCAAATGTTCTCTCTGGCTCTTAAAATAGCCGGGCCGGTAATCGGCTGCCTGTTTTTGGTGGAGCTCGGCCTTGCCCTCATGGCCAAAGTCGCCCCGCAGATGAATTTGCTTACCTTGGGCTTTCCCATTAAAATCGGCCTGGGGCTGCTGCTCCTGTCCATCGTGTTTTCTCTGATCTCGCTGTTTTTTGACGATTTTATCAAAGGTTCAGGCAATATGTTTGACAATATCATGCGTACATTAAGGTAGCCGGAACCCGGTCGATGCATTTGAAACGGAAGTGGAGCAGCCATGCCGCAGTCTGATCCGAGTAAAACTGAAAAACCCACCCCCAAACGGATAAATAAAGCCCGGGAGGAAGGCAATGTCCCGAAATCGCAGGATGTGAGCATTGCCGTAACTTTATTGGCCGGCGTTATCGGGTTTTATTTCTGGCTGGACAATATCGCCGCGGATATGACGGATATTTACCGCTTTTTTTTCAGTTCAGCCATTCTTAACTTCAGCGGCACAGACAGCGACGTCACGGCCATGCTCCCCTGGCTGTCCAAGGAGCTTGCGCGGATGCTCCTGCCCATAATGCTTTTTATAGGACTGGTCAGTTACATAGTAACCCGCGCTCAAGTGGGCAAGCTATGGTCACCCAAGGTTTTCAAGCCAAAACTCAGCAAGTTCAATCCTGTCTCCGGCTTGAAGCGCATGCTTTTTTCCGTACAGACTTTTATCCGCCTGGGCAAAAGCATCCTTAAAGCTATGGCCATCGGCCTTGCGGTTTACCTGGTGCTTGAAGATGAACTGCCGCACCTCATGGGCCTTTATTATACCAACGCCCAAAGTCTGGCCGCCCATATCCTGGGCATGGGCATGACCATGAGCATATACGCGCTTGTGCCCATGCTTATTCTCGCCTTCATAGACCTCAAATATACGCGCTGGGATTATATTGAAAATCTTAAAATGACCAAGGATGAGATAAAGGACGAGGCTAAACAGGCGGAAGGCGACCCGAAGGTAAAGGCCGCCATGAAAGAAAAAATGATGCAGCTGTCCAGGCGGCGCATGTTGCAGGCTGTGCCCAAGGCGGACGTGGTAATAACCAACCCCACGCACTATGCGGTTGCCCTGCGTTATAACCAGATGGAAGCGCCCGCGCCGCTGGTGGTCGCCAAAGGGGTGGACAGGGTGGCTGAAAAAATCAAGGAAATCGCCCGCGCAAATAATGTCCCCATAAGGGAAAACAAGCCTTTGGCACGAGCTTTGTATAGTCAGGTGGAAATAGGGGAAATGATCCCCGAGGATTTATACAAGGCAACAGCGGCTATCCTGGCCCAGGTCTGGAAAATAAAGGGAAAACGGGTAAATTGAACCCGCGTCAAAAAACCGGCGCGACCGTTTCAATGTTAAAATGCCCTATCCGGGATGCAGCCGCCCGCGTAAGCGTAACCGGCTTAAAAAGGCAACAATAAAATGACGGCAAAAAGCGGAACAGGTCAAAAAATCAATTACAATCGTTTTGCCAAACAGGGCGATATTCTTCTGGCTTCCGGCGTGGTGGTTATTCTCTTTGTCATGCTGGTGCCTGTTCCGACCTTTGTGCTGGATATGATGCTCAGTCTTTCCATTTCTCTGTCCCTGCTCATTCTGATCTCTTCCATGTTCATGCTTTCTCCTCTGGAATTTTCCATTTTCCCTTCCCTGCTGCTGGTGACGACGCTGCTCCGCCTGAGTCTGAACGTGGCCTCCACCCGTCTTATACTGATGCACGGCGATGAAGGCACCCAGGCGGCCGGCAGCATCATCCAGTCTTTCGGGCAATTTGTGGTCGGCGGTTCTTACATTATCGGCGCCGTTATCTTTATGATTTTATTCATTCTGAATAAAATGGTCATCACCGCCGGCACCACCCGCATAGCCGAAGTAGCCGCCCGCTTTACCCTGGACGCCATGCCCGGTAAACAAATGGCCGTTGAAGCCGACCTGAACGCCGGGTTGATTAACGAGGAAGAAGCCACGGAAAGGCGGCATAATTTGCGTAAGGAGGCGGATTTTTACGGCGCCATGGACGGCGCCGGAAAATTTGTGCAAGGCGACGTGATGGCCGGGCTCATTATTTCCATAGTCAACATTGTGGGCGGCGTACTTCTGGGAACGCTGCAAAAAGGCCTGAGCTGGTCTGAAGCTCTCAATACCTATACGCTGCTGACTATCGGCGACGGTCTGGTCGCCACCATCCCGTCCATTGTAACCTCCACCGCGGCGGGCATCATAGTTTCCCGCGCCGCGTCCGAGGCCAAAATGGGTGAAGAATTTATCGGCCAGCTCACCAAAAATTCCCGCGCTTTGCAGCTTGTTTCCGGAGTACTGGTCATTTTCGCTCTGGTTCCCGGTATGCCGACGCTGCCCTTTCTGGTTTTCGCGGGGATCCTCTTCACCATTGCCCGTTTTTCCGCCAGATTAAACGCCGGCGCGGGCATGGAGGGCGGAACCGCCAAAAAAGGAGTATCCGGCACAGGCGGCGCGGCTTCAAGCGGCAAGGGCGCTTCCGGCGCGGCCAACGGCATGGATACTCCGGAAGAAGTTCAGGCGCTTCTGCCGCTGGATGTCCTTGAGCTTGAAGTCGGCTATGGGCTTATACCGCTGGTGGACGAAGCGCAAAACGGCAACCTTCTGGCGCGCATCCGTTCCATCCGCAGACAATTTGCCCTGGATATGGGAGTGATTGTGCCTTCGCTCCACTTGCGCGACAATCTCCAGCTCAAGCCCGGTCAATACTGCCTGTTGATCAAGGGAAATGAAGTCGCCTCGGCGGAAATTCTGGTTGATCATTTCCTGGCCATGGATCCGGGCAATATCAAGCACAGCATCCGCGGCATAGAAACCCGCGAGCCTGCGTTCAACCTTCCGGCGGTCTGGATTCCGGAAGCGCAAAAAGAAGAAGCCATGCTGGCGGGCTACACGGTGGTGGATCCTTCAACGGTTATCGCTACCCATCTTACGGAAGTTTTCCGTAAACATCTGGGTGATTTTCTCGGCCGCCAGGAAGTGCAGGGACTGTTGGACAATCTTGCCAAGCACGCCCCCAAGGCGGTTGAAGATCTGGTTCCGGGCACCGTCGGGCTGGGCGTGGTGCAAAAAGTGCTGCAAAACCTGCTGCGCGAAAATGTTTCCATCCGCGACCTGCTCAGCATAGTGGAAACCATCACTGACTTCGGACAAGGCACAAAGAGTCCGGAAGTGCTTACGGAATATGTGCGGGAACGTCTTGCGCGAACCATCGTAAAGCCTTACATGGATAGCCAGGGGGCCTTGCCGATCATGACCCTTGACCCGGCAGCGGAACAAACTTTACAGGAATCAGTCCGACAGACGGAATCGGGCGCCTACCTGGCCCTTAACCCGGGCTCGGCCCAGCGCCTGATTCAACACATAAACAAAACCGTGGAAAATGCCGTGAACACTGACGGGCAGCCGGTCGTGCTCGCCTCGCCCATGGTGCGTCCGCACCTGGCGCAGCTTGTTACCCGCTTTCTGCCGAGCGTGCCGGTAATTTCCCAGGCCGAAGTGCCGCCGGATATCCGTCTGACCTCGGTGGGCAATGTGAGTATGATATAATATGCAGGTAAAAACTTTCACCGGCGCAAGCAATAAAGAAGTGATGGACAAAATCAAGGCGGAGCTTGGACTGGAGGCCGTGATTCTGGAGTCGCGCACCGGTGTCGCCGGGGGTAAAAAAGTCGTCACCATGACGGCGGCTCTGGAGCGGGAAGAGGCCGCGCCGGAAGATCCCTTTGCCTGCGCGTGGAATACCCGGCCCGGCGCCAGACTTGTAACGGATTTTGACGCAAATGACCCGGACGAAAATACCGGGGACGAACAGGAGCAACGCAAGCGGATTCTGGCGGCGGCTTCAGCGGCCCAATCCGCTTTGGACTCCAGGTATGCGCCCAAACATTTTTTTGACGAGTGGAACGGCATAAAAAAATATCTTTTCGCTTTGATGAAACCCGCGATCAATCTGGACAAGCTCAGCCCGAGCCAGCGTACGGCCGTGGAATATCTGCAGCGCGAAGGGGCCAACGACCAGGCGCTTTTGGAGCTGTACAGACGGCTTTCCAAAAATCCCAAAGAATCCGCGCTGGCGTCTTTAAGCGCCATGCTTCCGGTAAAACCCTGGAGTCTGGAGAACTGGCCGCAGCGCCTTCATCTGATTGCCGGGCCTTTCGGCGCCGGCAAAACCACCGCCGCTGTGCGTATGGCCATTGCCCTGAGCCAGAACCGGCCTGGACGCCAAAGCGGAGATAAGGTCTGCATAGTCAATGCCGATGCCGATCGCGGCAATGGCCGGCTTTTGCTCAAGCACTATGCCGGGCTTTCGGACTTTGCCTACCGCGAAGCGGGCAATGCCATGGAAATGCGCGGAGTCCTGTCGGAAATAACCCGCCGGGGTTTTGCCAGAATTATAGTGGATTTGCCGGGCTTGCCGAACGGAGTCCACTTACGCGATATAACCGGCCAGCTTGGACTCCAGGGCAATAACAGCGCCATAAAAACCGCTTTGCACCTGGTTTTGCCGCCGCATTACGATGATTCCCTGACCCTGGCCTTGCTGGATCGCTATCATATGGATTTACCCGGCAGTCTGGTGTGGAGCAAACTTGACGAATTTGACCGCTATGGCGCCCTGGTCAATATAGCTCTCGCAAGCGGAAGGCCGGTTTCCTGCCTTTCCTTCGGGCCGGGCCTTTCAAATACGCTCATTCCCGCCACCCAGGTAATGCTCTGGAGGCTTATCTTCAAACATGAACTCCCGGTGAATTGTTCCCCTCTGGCGCACGCCGGCGCGCATCCGGAAGGATACACCAACGCGGCATGCGGCGGAACGCCCGCGGCCGATTCAGCCGCCGGGGCGGACGCGTACCGGGAAACAAGCGGGAGTGCGCGTACTTATTCAGATTCCACTGGAGAATATATATGAATAAAACCCCCTTGGTCATATCCATAACTTCCGGTAAAGGCGGAGTGGGTAAAACCAATATTGCGGCCAATCTGGCTTACTGTCTGGCTAAAAACGGAAAGCGGGTCGTTTTGCTGGACGCCGATTTGGGTCTTGCCAATATTGATGTTGTGCTGGGGCTGACGCCTGAATACAATTTGTTTCATCTTTTTCATGCGGGGATCGGCCTGGATAAAATCCTGACGGATACTCCCTATGGATTCCAGATTCTGCCCGCTTCCTCCGGCGCCGGCGAGATGATCAGCCTTTCCACCGGGCAAAAGCTGGAACTGCTGGAATCCATGGACAGCATGGAAGACCGGCTGGACTATCTGCTGGTTGACACGGGCGCGGGCATTAACGACAATGTACTATATTTCAACCTGGCCGCGCAGGAACGTATTGTGGCGCTGACTCCGGAACCGACTTCGCTGACTGACGCTTACGCCGTGGTAAAAGTAATGAAACAAAATCATGGGGTGCATCATTTTAAAATAGTTGTTAATATGGCCGCAGACAAAAAAAACGCTCTGGAAGTTTTTAAACGTCTGTACAATGCCTGCGACCATTTTCTGGATGGGGTTTCACTGGAGCTTTCCGGTTTTATTCCACGGGATGCCGCGGTGCGGGATGCGGTAATCCGGCAGCGCCCCCTGTGTGACGTTTCCCCGGCAAGCCCCGCCGGCAGGGCCATGGCGGAACTGGCCCTGAAGGTGCAAACCTGGGAAGCTCCGGTTAATTTGGACGGCAATATCAAGTTTTTTTGGAAAAAACTGCTTTTCAGGAGCTGACAAGCAAAAGATCAAGGCAAAGGTTATGGTTCGGCAAGCTTCCACATACCCGCCCGCCGGGCGAAATGACCCTGACGGCCGCAATGCCCGGGATTATACTCTGCATTCCGCCGGCCGCGCCGGGCGTGGTTATTCTGAAGAACGCGCGGATCCGGATGATGAATATTATTCGGGTGATTATCCTTCAGAGGACGGCCCGCCGGACGAATTGCCCGATTACCCCGGCGAGGCGGAAGAAGATTGCGCGGATGAAAATTACGCGGACGAAAATTGCGACGAAAATTACATGGGCGAACAAGATGATGCCGCGGGCCAAAGACTCCCCGGCAGGCATATTTTTACCGGCAACAGCAAAAGCATGAAAAAACAGGCCAGCGCGGCCTATAAATCCATTGCCGCTTCCCGGGCGGCGACCCCGGCGCAGCATCCGTGGGAAGCTCTTGATTCCGGCGTTGTGGCCTGGGCGGATTTTACTCCGGAGGAGCAGGAGAGTATAGCCCGGCGCTACGCCCCAAAGGTGAAATATCTGGCCGTGCGTTTAAAGGCGCGTTTGCCCCGGAATATAGAGCTTAACGATCTGATAAGCGCCGGGAGCATGGGCCTGGTGGAGTCTTTCAGCAAGTTCAAGCCGGAATTGAGCGTAAAATTTGACACTTATGCGGAAAACCGTATTCGCGGCGCTATGCTTGACGAGTTGCGCCGCATGGACTGGTTCCCCAGGTCACTCCGCCAGAAAGTGCGGCAGTTGGACAGCGCCATAGCGCAGGCCGAACAGACCACCGGGCGCTACCCCAATGAGGAAGAACTGGTCAGTATGACCGGGCTTAGCGCAAAAGACGTGCGTGAAGGGCTGGAAGCCTTGCAGAACCAGATCTGTTTTTCTCTGGATGCGCTGGAAAACCTGCTGGCCGAGGATGAAGGCAATAACCGCGGTGAGCCTTTCGCGGAAACAGCTTCCAAGGAAATGATCGCAAAAGTCGCGGATTTAATAGATCAATTGACAGCACGCGAGAAATTGGTATTATCCCTGTATTATAGCGAAGAGTTGAACATGCGTGAGGTGGCGGAGGCAATGGGAATAACCGAAGGCCGCGTTTCCCAGCTGCATTCCCAGGCTCTTTTAAAATTGCGGAAAGCGTTTAACAGCCTGCACGGAACGCAAAGCTATTAGTACCATGTCACACTTAAAACTTCGCTTCGCTACGTTTGAAGTGTGAAGATCGCAAAGCAAAAAACGTGGTTTTTGCTTTGCTCCGCCGCCTTAAGGCGGCGCGCCGGGCTTGTTC
>JAISBT010000025.1 GCA_031266055.1 Deltaproteobacteria bacterium | reverse complement strand
AGAAAGCGAACTGGCCGCGCAGGGCGTTCCCTTTGCCCTGCAGCTTGTGTACCGAACCCGTCCCGATCTGCAAAAAGCCTTTCCAGGTTTTCCCGCGCAGCTGGTGCTTCAATGGTGGGCCACGCAAGGGCCAAGTGAATACCCCCACTTGTTCTCAACCTGTGGAATTACCGCGCAAGCAGCGTTCTCCCCATCTGCCCGGGGTGCGAATATTATCGGGCTACCCCGGGCTGAGCTTGGTATCGCCGAGGATACGCGCATGGCGGCAAAATCGCTGGAATCCGTGAAAGTAGCGTTTTCCGTGTATGACGCGCCCGTGCCGACGTATTCCCGCCAATCGGACAATAGTCTGGAAAGACACATAAAACCCGAACTCCCTTATTCAGTCAACATCGTGTATCTGACCGCGATAGACACCGTTCGGATGCTTGCGAGGAAAGGTTTTGATTTCTTGAAAGGACGCTATACCATATGCAACTGGCAATGGGAACTGCCTCACTGGCCGACAGCGTTGAACCACTGTCTGGCTCTGCCTCAGGAAATCTGGGCGCCTTCGCGGTACGTATATGAAGCCTTGGAGCCGGTGTCCCCGGTTCCACTGCATCATATGCCCATGGCCGTTGAATTGCCTCCATTCACCCGCAGAGCCCGCGCGTATTTCAATCTTCCGGAAGACGGATTTTGTTTTCTGTTTGTTTATGACGGTTTTTCCTGGACGACGCGAAAGAATCCCCAGGCTGTGATTGAGGCTTTCCGTCTCGCTTTTCCCAAAGAAAAACATGTGCGCCTCGTTGTGAAAAGCATGAACTGCGATGTGCATCCCCCGGACTATGAACGCATATTGCGCGCGGCTGCCGCTGATAAGCGCATCCTTCTCCTGAACGGCACGTTTTCACGTTCTGATACGCTGGCGCTTTTTGCTGCGTGCGATGCCTATGTGTCGCTGCACCGGGCGGAAGGCTTCGGAAGAACCATTGCGGAGGCCATGCTGCTCGGCAAACCTGTAATTGTAAGCAGTTTTTCGGGCAATTTGGACTTTTGCACCAATGACAGCGCCTACCTGGTCCAAGGAAAGGAAATTCCCGTCAAAGAAGGAGAGTATCTTTACTGTGACGGTCAGTACTGGTTTGACCCTTCTGTGGAAAACGCCGCCATACATATGCGGCAGTGCCTGAATGATCCGGCTGGATCCGCAATGAAGGCCTCGCGCGGACGGGAGACTATTCAAAATAGTTTTTCCCCGAGCATTGTAGGCTGGCGTTATGCTCAAAGACTCAAGGCTATGCGGACAGTATTAACCCTGTAACCATGTTTTTTTATTGAGGCGCTTATGCTCTTGCTCTCTGAAATGGAATCTCTGACCCGAAAAATACCGAGGCCTGTAACCCAGGTTTCGGTGGTGATTCCGGCCCTGAATGAAGCCACGGCCATTGTTGAAACCATTGGAACCTGTCGGGCCGTCTTGCGCGATTACGGGGTTTCGGTAAAAACGCGGTTGGAACTTGCCGCATTGTGCGGCATATGCGGATGATCAGCTTTGCCGCCCTCAAGGATAAAGAATCCGCCATAGCCGTGGTGGGCCTGGGCTATGTGGGATTACCCCTGGCTTGTGCCATGTCCAGGCAATTCAAGGTCATCGGCTTTGATATAAATAAGGAGAGAGTGGCGGCTCTCCGAGCCGGATACGATCACACCGGAGAGGTGGCTCCGGGAGCGCTGGCCGCAAATTCGCTGTTCTTCACCCACGATCCTGTTTCTCTGGCTGAAGCCGGGCTTATTATTGTGGCTGTGCCCACGCCAATTGATACGCACCGGGATCCGGATCTGCGCGCGCTTCTCTCCGCCTCCCGTCTGGTAGGGCAGCGCCTGCGTCCGGGCTGTGTGGTAGCCTATGAATCGACGGTTTACCCCGGTGCAACGGAAGATGTATGCCGGCCTGTTCTGGAGCGGGAATCAGGGTTAAGGCACGGGCGGGATTTCTTTCTGGGGTATTCGCCGGAACGTATCAATCCCGGCGACCGAGAACATTCCATAGACAAGGTGGTCAAGGTGGTCTCAGCCGCTGACGCGGCCGCTCTGGAACTACTGGCACTGGTTTACGGCAGCGTGACCAGGGCCGGCGTATACAAAGCCCCATCCATAAAAGTGGCTGAAGCGGCCAAGGTTATTGAAAACACGCAAAGAGACATAAATATTGCCCTGATGAACGAACTGGCGATGATTTTTGGCAAAATGGACATCAGCACGGTGGAAGTGCTGAAGACAGCCGGAACCAAATGGAACTTTCTGCCTTTCGAGCCGGGTTTGGTAGGCGGGCACTGCATCGGCGTTGATCCTTACTACCTTACTTATAAGGCGGAGGAGTTGGGCTATAGCCCGGAAGTCATTCTGGCCGGACGGCGCATAAATGATCGCATGGGTAAAATGATTGCCGGGCAATGCGTCAAGCTGTTAAGCAGGCAGGGCGTCCGGATGCGTGGAGCCTCCATCGGCATCCTGGGTTTTACCTTCAAGGAGAATGTGCCGGATACGCGCAATACCAGAGTGTACGATATTATACGGGAATTGGAAGATTATGGGGCGCTGGCGCTGACACATGATCCCCTGGCCGATCCCGCCGAGGCCGAGGCGGAATACGGCTTGAAACTCTCTCCTCTGGATGCTTTGCAAGACCTGGATGCGCTGGTGCTGGCCGTACCCCATGCTGTTTTCAGAGAATTGACCCTGAAAGAACTGGCTGGCCGCTTCAAGTCCGACAGTCAGGTTATACTGCTGGATGTGAAAAATTTTTGGGACAGGAACGAAGCCCTGCGTCTGGGCTATACCTGCTGGAGTCTGTAAATGACCTCAATGAAGCCCGATACCGGCGCTTACGGAGTCTGCGCATGACCGCTTATGCCGAACTGCTTGAAACTCTGCCAGAAAAACAAGAAACCTGGCTGGTTACCGGGGTGGCAGGCTTCATAGGGTCGCATCTGGCGGAAACCTTGCTGCGCTTGGGACAAAAGGTACGCGGCCTGGACAACTTCGCCACCGGCGATAAAAAGAATCTGGTAGATATGCTGGCAAAAGCCGGCCCTGGGCGCCAGGCTGATTTTGAATTTATGGAAGGAGATGTCCGGAGCAGGCAAACCTGCCGTGATGCCTGCGCCAGCGTGGATTATGTGTTGCATCAGGCAGCTCTTGGCTCTGTGCCGCGATCTCTGGAAAATCCTCTTGCCTCCAATGAAACCAATATAAACGGTTTTTTAAACATGCTGGATGCGGCCCGCGCGGACAATATACGCTCTTTTGTCTATGCGTCTTCCAGCTCGGTTTATGGAGACTCTCCGGATCTGCCCAAGCGTGAAGCCAGAACCGGCAACCCCCTTTCGCCTTATGCCGTAACCAAAGCCGCCAACGAGTTATATGCCCGTGTCTTTGCCCTGAACTACGGCTTTCGCAGCATCGGCCTGCGCTACTTCAACGTCTTCGGCGAAAGGCAGAACCCGCGAGGCCCCTATGCGGCGGTAATCCCCCAGTGGTTCGCAGCCGCCTTGCTGGGCGGCAACATTTATATAAACGGCGATGGAAAGACCAGCCGCGACTTCTGCTTTATCGAAAACTGCGTGCAGGCTAATCTGCTGGCTGCTCGGGCAGCAACCCCCGAAGCCTGGAACAGGGTTTATAATGTGGCTGCGGGCCGAAACACCAGCCTGAACCAGCTCTGCGCAATGATCCGCCGTGAGGCGGCCGCTGTTCTCCCTCCAGACCACCCGGCCGGGCAGTCCTCCGTCATCCACCGGGATTTCCGGCCCGGCGACATGCGCCATTCTCTGGCCGACATAAGCCTGGCGAAGCGTTTTTTGGGCTACGCCCCGGAATATGCGCTTGAACAGGGCCTGGCCAGATGTTCCCGCTGGTATGCGGAACAAGGAAACAGGTGACATAATGCGGGCGCAGGTAAAAAATATTTTGAAGCATATGGCCTTTGTGTCGGGATTATTTTTACTGCTCAGTGGAAGGGAGTTCCCATGAACAATAATCTTACGGTGGTGGTGCCGGCGTTCAATGACGCGGCCGGCCTGGAAGTCTGGCTGCCGCGCTTGCTGACTGTGGCGCAAAGACACGGTTGGCGCGTCATTGTTGTGGATGACGGTTCCACAGACGATACGCCGTCAGTTTTGCAAGCCTTTGGTGACCGGATACAAATTATCCGGCATGAGGTCAATTCCGGCTACGGCGCTGCCCTGAAGAGCGGCATGCTGGCCGCCGGGACGCCTTGGGTGGCGAGCATGGACGCTGACGGCCAGCACCGCCTGGAAGACCTGGAAGCCATGGCCGGTTGCCTGGATTCATCGGTGGATGCCCTGATCGGCGCGCGTACGCGGGAATCTCATACTCCGCTTGCGCGTCGCCCGGGAAAATGGATTTTGAGGCAGGTCGCCAATATTCTTTCCGGTGTGAAAATTCCGGACATTAACTGCGGGCTGCGTATTTTCCGTCGGGACATCATCATCCAATTTTTTTCTGTCACCTCCGACAGATTTTCTTTCTCCACCAGTTGTCTTGTCGCTTTGTCGCAATGCCGCTGCCGGATACGGTATATCCCGGTCACAATTGAGCGGCGCATAGGAAAAAGCGCTGTAAAGCAGGCGCGCGACGGTCTATACACTTGTGCGCTGATCCTGCGGCTCATTTTTTTGTTTAAACCCGCGCGCATCTTGCTGCCTATAGGTTTCGGCGTTTTTTTATGCGCGGCCTGCCTGCTCTTCGTCCATATTGTTTTCATAAGGATGTCCACCATGACCGTCATCGCTTGGGTAAGCGGGCTTTTCATTCTCCTGATCAGTCTGCTGGCGGATCAGGTATCGGGCATACGCCGGGATTTTTTCATGCGCGCAATCAGGGAAACGCATGAGCGGAACCAGGATGAAGCGCAAACAGCAAAGCAGGAATAAACGGGATAAAGGTTGTCATTATGAAAGATCGCTTGGGTATATTTTTACAAAATTGGCGTGTCCGGGTAGTTTTGCCCTTGCTTGCGGGGCGCGTGCTGGACGTCGGTTGCGGGACAAATATATTAGCCAATCAATATTATTTGTTAACCCCCCCCCCCACCACACACACACCGGAATGTGGCGGTTTGAAAAGGCCAAAGGCTGTCGGCGTGGATGTTTACCCTTGGGAGAACATTGATCTGTTGATTGAGAGCGCGGCGCACCTGCCCTTTGCGGACGATTCTTTTGATACCGTATGTTGCGTGGCCGCCTTAAATCATATTCCTGAACGCGAGGCTTTTCTGCGGGAGGCTGTCCGCCTGCTGACGCCGCAAGGTAAATTCATTATGACCATGCTGCCTGCGGGTATTTCGCGGCTGTGGCATCGTATCCGCAAACCCTGGGATGCGGATCAGCACGACAGAGGAATGGTGGAGGGCGAGACATTCGGCTTCAGCCATAAGCAGATTGACGCCATGTTGTATAGAAACGGTTTGCGCTTGATAGCCAGCGCCCGGTTTATGCTTGGCCTCAATACTTTGTATGTTGCCATTCCAAAAGAATAACGGAACGGAAGGATTTCATTGTGCGCGAGATAAATCGCATAAAAATTTTTGAAAACAAATAGGAAGGCAAATAATGAGATCATTACAGCGTCATTGTGATTTTTTACTGATCAATCCACCCTCGCCAGACGGAGCCGTTTATATCCGCGACATCAACCGTTCCGGGAGGAGGAGCCGTGAACGGACTATCTGGCCGCAAACGAGCCTTGCCTATCTCGCGGCTGTTGCGAAAAATAAAGGGTATACCCCTAATATTCTTGATTGCATCGCGTCGGAAATCTCCTGGAACCAAGTACACGAATACATCAAGAAAAATACCCCGAAATGGATCGTTATAGAAGGCATCTCCTCTACGATAACCAATGACTTGTACTCCAGTTTCCTCGGCAAACGGTACGGAGCCAAGACCGTTCTCGTGGGTCCGCACATTACCGCTCTTCCGGAAAACACCATGGAAGCTTACCCTTCGCTGGATTACGGCATCGTCGGCGAGGTGGAAGAAACTCTGGAAGAGCTCCTTGATAAATCAGGAAATAACGAAGATATTACGGGAATTTCTGGACTCGTTTTTCGAAACAATGGAGAAATCATCACCAACGCCGAACGCGGCTTTATCCAAGATCTGGATAGCCTGCCCCTGCCCATGTTCGAACTGCTCCCGCTCGAAACCTACAATGCACCCTACATAGGAGGTCCATATGTTTTTGTCTTGCACAGCCGCGGCTGCCCCAATTCCTGCTATTTCTGCAGACAAAACGTGATGTGGAAATCCAGCTGTCGCCTCCGTTCCGGAAGAAGCATTGCCGAAGAATTTCGTTATCTTGCCAGCATCGGCGTGAAAAAGGTGGCCTTCCATTCCGACACTTTCACCCAGAACAGAAATAATGTTCTGGAAATATGCCGTGAACTCACCGCTGCAAATACAGAAATCAAATGGTTCTGTAACGGGCGCATTGATCTTGTCGATGAAGAAATTCTCAATGCCATGGCAAACGCTGGCTGTGAAATGATCAACTACGGCATTGAGTCGGGAGTACAGAATATCCTCATACAGGCAAACAAGGGTGAGAAAGCGACTATTGAAGCTGCTCGCAAGGCCGTCCAAATGACTAAAGATGCCGGGATTGCCGTCTGGGGATATTTTATGGTCGGCCTGCCCGGTGAAACCAAGGAGACCATACGCAAAACAGCGGCGTTTGCAAAAGAACTTCCGCTTGATCTGGTCAATTTCAGCATAGCTACCCCTTATCCCGGCACTCCCTTTTATAGGCAAGCCGAGCAGAACGGGTGGCTCCGACACGTTGAATGGGAAGATTTTGACCAGAACTATTCTGCCGTGATTAGCTACCCCAATCTTTCGGACAAGGATATCGTGGCGGGAGTCAGACAATCCTACCTAGCCTGGTATGCTACTCCCAAAGGGATAAAAACTTTTTTTAAGGGGCTGTCTTCTTGGCGCAACATAAAAACGATGGTGCGCATTGCTATTGACCATCTCACGATAAAGTGAGCCGCCAATGAACATACTGCAAACCATGCCTTTCTTGCGTTGTGTCGAATGCGGCTGTGAACTTGCGGAGTCGGCCGCGGAACTCACCTGCAAGACATGCGGAACGCACTACCCGGTGACGGATGGCATTCCTCGGATACTCAATGAAGGATCCAAGACCCTAGCCGAGGAAATTGCCGTACAGGACAAGGTAGCCATTGAATACGAAAGCAAGCGCTACAAAGACCTCTATGCGATCCGCTACCATGATTGGTGGACGGCAAAAATGCTCGAAGGGCTTGATACGGAAGGCATGATGCTGGACAATGGCTGCGGCGTGGGCATTCTGAGCAGGCATATTCCGGCTGAGCGCCTGACCGGCCTGGATATTTCGTCGGAAATGCTCTTCCGGGCGCGACACTTGATACCAACGGTCGTTCAGAGCAACAGTTGCGCGCTCCCCTTTGCCGAGAAAACATTTGACGGAATATTCTGCCGTAGCATCCTGCACCATATCCAGCAACCCGAAGCGGCTGTCACGGAAATGGCACGCGTCCTGAAACCGGATGGATGGGTCACTCTCGCTGAGACAAATACCTCAATTCTGTCCTGGCTTCCGCGGATTATGGCCAAACATGGCGGGCATTTTTCCGATGACCACCAAAACCTCAGTAAAAAAAAGCTGGAGGATCTGTTAGGCAAAAATTTTGCGATCACCAAGGTTACATATTTCGGTTATGCGGCCTACCCCGTACTTGGCTTTCCAGATATTCTGCCAGCATTTAAATACTTCCCTCTGAAGAAGATCTCGTATTCCCTGCTCATGGGAATTGATACGGTTCTTTCAAAAATACCCCTGCTGAACAGCCAGTCTTGGGGAATTTTCGTTCAGGCGAAAAAGCGGTAGCCATTGTGGTAAAAAAAATATTTCGGTGCGTAAGCCCCTTTCTTGGCCTTGGCGCTCTTGGAGCGCTCTATATAAAAATGGATCCGGCAAAAATTTTTGCTGAAGCTCTCTCGCTCAAGGCTTCCTTCCTCATAGCGGCGCTGCTTTGCGCTAATGCCGCTATCGGCGTTCAGGCAGTACGGGGCTATCTGCTCCTCACACCGCCGTGTTCCCAAGAGCGGACACACGTCCCCTTTTTTTCCTATGTGCGAGTGTATTACATAGCGATATGCATCGCCAACTTGACTCCTGGCCGGGTCGGCCTTCTGGCCCAGATTCCGCTTCTCAGGCGGCTCGGCATGACCATGGGCAACTCCGCGGTCAACACGCTGCTGGACAAGTTCTATGACCTGGCCGCATTTTGTATTCTTGCCGCCGCGTCTTCCTTGGTTCTGGCGACCGGAGTAGTGAACAAGCCCCTGCTTTTCGCAGCCGTGGCCGTCAGCCTTTTCATCACACTCTACCTGGATTCACTCATCGTTTTCTCTCTATCCTTTATCGCGCGATTTGGACAAAAAGCCGCCTCCTTGGCAGAGCGCATCGTCATCTCCCCGATTCTCATCAGGGCAAAAATTCTGGCCACCGGCATGACTCTGGTTCGCGTCTCCCTGTCCGTGGGGATGCATTATTTCCTGGCACTTTCTCTGCATCTTACATTACCGTTCAGTTCCATTGTCGCCGCAACCGCTCTGGGAGCCCTCTCCGCCATCCTGCCCTTTACGGTCATGGGAGCCGGAGCGCGAGACCTCATATTTCTTGCCCTTTTCGCGGCTTCATCCGCCAGCGACGCGCAGATTCTTGCCTTTTCGTCCCTTGTCCTGGCGAGTTACCTCAGCGTCAATATTCTCGGGGGAATAATCTGGGTATATACCTCAATAAAATGTAAAAAAGACAATACAGTCTGAGACCATATTGCGCGCTGTTTACCCAAAAAACCAAGGAACCGATATAAAAACTCTGACCGTCCTTTTCAACACCTGGCCCGCCGCCTTTGACTGCCCCGGCGGTGGCGAGGTGCAACTCCTCGGGTATGAGGAGAATCTCACGGCCCTCGGTTTGCGCGTGCTGCGCTATGACCAGTGGAACCCGCGCCCGCAGTTCGACGCGGCGGATCTTGTCCACTGGTTTTCCATGCAGGGAGGATGCTCGCGTTTTCTGATCCACGTTCGTGAAACCCGCCGCCTGCCGCTGCTCATTTCTCCCATTGTCTGGCTGGACAGGCCGGAAAAATACGATCTGGCCGAGATCGGCCGGCTACTTGGCATGGCCGACCATATCCTCCCCAATTCCCTGGCGGAATGCGCGCAGTTGGCCGGGCTTTTCCACCTGCCTCCAGAGCGCTTCACCCCCATTGTCAACGGCGCGGACGAGCCATTCTTTGAACCCGTTCCTCCGGAGTTGTTCCGGGAGCATTCAGGCGTCAGGGATCCCTTTGTCCTGTGCATGGGAAATCTTGAGAAACGCAAAAACCAGCTGCGGCTCATTGAAGCTCTGGCCGGAAGCGGGCTGCATCTGGTTCTGGCCGGGCAGGAACGGGAGGCGGATTACGCCGCCGCTTGCCGCGCCCTGGCGGGCGCAACGGTTCATTTCACCGGCAGGCTGGAATACGGCAGCGCCTTGCAGCGCTCGGCTTATGCGGCGGCGGAGATTCTCTGCCTGCCCTCAACGCTGGAAACGCCGGGGCTGGCCGCCCTGGAGGCCGCCGCCGTAGGCTGCCGGCTGGCCCTGACCCGCGAGGGCTGCGCGCGGGAATACTTCGGCGACTTTGCCGTGTACCTTGACCCGTACGACAGTGCGGATATCAAAAGGGCCATCGGGGAGGCGCTGTCCGGGCCCAAAAATCCGGCCCTGCCCGGCTTTGTCCGGGAACGGTACACCTGGAAGCGGGCGGCGCAGCAGCTTGCGAGCGTCTACCGCCAATTTTCGGCCAAATAGAACTGTTTACGAAGGATAGCGACAGCAGAGATGGCGTAGGCGGGTTTTGCCCGCCGTCAAGCGACAATCTCAAGCTCAAGTTTCCGTGAAAGCGCCTATTTTTATATATAACATGCTTATATAATAGTCGGCCCTTAAAATAATTTAATACCTTGAAATATATTGAAAAAGATGCAGTTTTAATGTGCCGTGATGACGAACATACGCTTGCAACGGCATAAATTTCATTTTTTAAGGGCCGACTACCAAGGAATTTCGACAAAATGCGGGTGGCGTTGATTCACTATTGGCTGGTGGGCATGGCCGGCGGGGAAAGAGTGCTGGAAAGTCTGTGCGGGCTTTTTCCGCAGGCGGATATCTA
>JAISBT010000198.1 GCA_031266055.1 Deltaproteobacteria bacterium | reverse complement strand
CAAGATCCATCACAAGAGTCAGGTATTTGTGCCCTCTCTTTACGCTGATCTCGTCAATGGCCAGATAGCGTACTTTTCGCAAGTCCGGACAAGCAAAACGCCGGGCCAGATTTCGCTTGGGAATATCCTTCACGCAATCCCAGCCAACACCAAGAAACAGTGCCACGTCTTTCAGCGTCATGACCTTGGTCAACGCAAGAGCAAAACGGGCAAATGCCCGCGTATAGCTCCGGCTTGCTTCCGCAATGCCAAGGTGGATGCGCCTGATGCAGCGGTTCGGCATTTTCAATGCTAAACCGCTCTAACCTTCCTCCCAGAAAAGCCTGATTACCCGGTCATCCGTTTTCCTGCCGCAGCATACTCCAAGCACAAAGCCCAGAAGAGCGATCAGCAGCGTGGGCACAATAGGATGAATTCCGCCCAGAGGAATCTTCAGGATGGATATGGCAAAAAAGCAGCTTAGCCCGCAAAGCACGGAACAAACCGCTCCCGCGGCATTGGCTTTTTTCCAGTACAAGCCCAGGATGATCGGCCAGAGAAAGGCGGCTTCCAGCCCGCCAAAGGCGAACAAATTGATCCAGACCAGCAAGTCCGGCGGGCGCAAAGCCGCGAGAAAAACCAGAAACCCGATGCAGGCGGTCGCGCCGAAGCTGATTTTGCGCACCCTGGCGGGAGGAACCGTTTTGACCTCGCCTTTCTGCACATAATGGATATAAATGTCTTTGATCAAGGTAGCGCTGGCCATGAGCATCATGGTATCCACCGTGGACATGATGGCGGCCAGGGGCCCGGCAATGAAAATACCCGCCCAGACCGGCGGAAGCAGATTTACGGTAAGGGTCGGCATTGCAAGATCGCCGGCCGGCAGATCCGGCAGGATTGCCCGGCCGAGCACAGCCGAAAGGTGCAGAGCCAAAAGCAAAAAGCTGATAATAACCGTGCCTATCAACATGGCCCTGTGCATGGAAACTGAATCTTTATAGGTCATGCAGCGCTGAGCGGTCTGGGGCAGGCCAAGAATACCCAGGCCCACCAACACCCAGAAAGACAGAATCATGGGTTGCGGAACCTTGCCGTCCGGGCCGGTGGGCGTAATCAGCCCCGGATCAATGGCAGCCAGAGCCGCCATGCACTTTTCAACCCCTCCTCCGGCCACGATGACCGCCACCAGCACAACAAACGCGGCAATGAGCATCACAATGCCCTGTAAGGCGTCCGTCAGGACTACCGCGCGAAAACCGCCCACCGAGGTATAGATGATTACCGTAAAACCGAACAAGGCCAGCCCCACAAAATAAGGCAGGCCGGTCACCGTCTGAAACAGGCGCGCTCCCCCGATAAATTGCGCCAGCATCGCCGCCATAAAAAATACAATCAAGGCGATGGAAGTAAGGAGAGTCAGGGCATCGCTGCCATACCGCGCGCGCAGGTAATCGGTTATGCCCACCGCGTTCGCGCGCCGCGCCACAATGGCAAAACGTTTACCCAAAATCCCCAGAGCCAGAAAGGTGGTCGGCACCTGAATCATGGCCAGCAGCACCCAACTCAGCCCGAGAGTATAGGCGATGCCGGGGCCGCCGACAAAACTGCTGGCACTGGTGTAAGACGCCACAATGGTCATGGCCAGGACGAACCCGCCCAGGTTCCGTCCGCCGGCAAAATACTCTTCCAGAAAATTCCCCTGGGCGGAACGCGCGCTGTTGCGCGCCCATACCGCCACGGCCAAGGATAAAGCAAGATAAATCACCAGAGGAACAAGCATTTCCAAACGTTCACTCATGGCTCTCTCCGGAGGCTTCAGCCTGTTTTACGGGTTCCTCCGCAGGGGGAACCCCGGGCAGGCGCGCGTCCAGCGGAAGGTCACGGAAACCTTTGCGCAAAACCACCCACAGCGCCAGAGTCAGAACCGGGCACCCGACAATGCAGCTGAAAAAAAACCAGGCCGGAAAGCCCAGAATATAGCTGTACTCTTTGGGATCTCCGCCGCCCAGCCCATAGGCGAAACCATACCACCAAAGAAAATAAAGCGCATACAGAACAAGAGTCCACAAAGCTTCCCGGTCAGCCTGCGCAAAGCGTTTATTTTTTTTGTCCGGCATTAAAACACATCCTTATACGCTATGGCATTTTACGCTTGAGATTGTCGCTTAACGGCGAAGCAAGCTCGTCTCGCGACAATCTCGCGGCAAGTATTTGCAGGCAAATCCTTGCAGAGCGCTTTGTACATTTTCAATGTTGAAATGCCCTAATCGGCGTCCACGACCAGCACCGCCCCTTCCCACCCGGCCAGACTTAATTCCAGACTGGCGGGCGTAAAATTCTGATGGCTTATATTCCCGTAGGCCACGCTGACCCTGCCCCGGGCGAGCGCCCGCTCCAAACCCGGAATTTCCGCGACATTCAGCCTTTCATTGCTGGGACTGCGTGAAAAATTGGCCAGACTCAGCACAAAACGCGCCTTACCCGGAATTTTTGTGACCAGGCAGATGACTCCCCGGCCTTCCGTGCCCATGCGCCCGACAAGCTCGCCCTGCTTCACCCCCAAGCTGTCCCGCAGGCGCAGGATGGAACCCAGTCTGCGCAGAAAAGAATCCGGCTGGAACCCTTGCGCATCAAGCGGCCCATACAGATTTTTCGCTCTCGGCATACCCTGCGCGTTGACCTGCACGGACTGGAAAGAACTCAGCAAAGCGTAAGAACCACGCGAGGCCATGTTCGACGTCCATTTATCCTCGCGGTTATACAAGGCGCTTTTACTCAGGGGGAGCAATCCCACCAAATCCTGCCCGGAGAGCATGAGCACGCCGGGCTGCATGGCCTTGAACAGGATCAGCAGCTGATGGCCGCGGCCAAGCATGGCTTTATCTTCCTCCGTAAGCTCCATATCTCCGGAAAGCCCGAGAGAAGCCAGGGCAATGCCCGCCGGGGTGGTATACAGCCTGTGGCCGGTTATCTCCGGCCCGGACGTATTTCCGACCGTTCTTTGCCCGGCCGGC
Source organism: Deltaproteobacteria bacterium (assembly GCA_031266055.1). GTDB lineage: Bacteria > Desulfobacterota > Desulfovibrionia > Desulfovibrionales > Desulfovibrionaceae > WRHT01. Next base: position 10,419 of record JAISBT010000198.1, on the reverse strand, counting down.
CCGCCCGGGCGCAACTGCGCCTCGGTAATCAGGTAACCGCCGGCGGGCCTCCCGTTTTCACCGGCAAGTGCGCGGCGGCCTCCCGGATTTGAGCGGGGGGCTGTCGCTTCCGCGATGACCGAGGCATACAGCCTTTCGGCCACCATGGCCCTGGCGCGTAAATCTCTGGCCTGCCGGTCATAAAGTTCGCCCGGCTGCCGGCTTTTCAGGTATTGCAGATGCGGGAGCAGATAACTCACTCCCTCGTGCCCGGTCGAGCTGTGCACCAATCTTTTAAAATCCAGGCCGAGAACCAGCGCTTCGTCAACCATAAAACAGAGCAGAGCGGAATCCCCGCTGAGCAGGGCATGTTCGGCGGCAGGGCCGGTCACGCTGTCCAGGGCGAAATCAGGGGCCACCTGCAAAAAATCGCGCAGTATGGGCAAAGGCAATTCATCGCGCAGCCAGCTCCATCCACCGTAGCTGCGCACCTGGCGTGAAATGCTTATGGCCGCTTCCATAGCCTGCGTATAGCCGCTGAGGCTCGCTCCGTCGCCGCCGACCCCGCCGGATCTGACGGATTGCCCGTAGCGTTCCAGGCCGATAAAGGGCAGCACACTAAACCCGTTTAACGCATTGCTCAACAGGCCCACCTGGCGCACGACCGAACCGTTCAGAATCTGGCGGGCGGCGGCGCTGGGGTCGGCCCAGTTAAGCACAGGGCGTCTGTAGTCGCCGAAATATCTGTATACCCAGCGCCTGAGCTTGCCGTCCACGCCACGCACTTCGCTGGTGGAACCCCAGCCGGAAGCGGGCAGGAAGTTCAAAATTTCCTGGCTGAGTACCGAGGGGATCAGGCCTTTGTCTTCCAGGGCTTTGGTCTGATCCGGCAAAAGCGGCCTGAGTTCCCACTCGGCGCGCATTGGAGGAAGTATGCCCCAATGCTCGCGCGGAACCTCAACCATGCAATAGGCTCCGGCATAATTGCGGTAGTCGCGGGCGGCCAGAAAAAAATCCGGGCCCACGCCTGTGGCGGCGGGCGCCAGATCTCCGCCCAGAAAGGCGCGAAAAGTAGACGCGCTGTGGGCAATGTCTTTATAAACGTCATCCTTGCCCAGGTTCAAGGCAAAATCATACTGGGCCACATCTTCGTTATCGCTGGAAAGCTGTTCCCGCGCATAATCCCATAAAGCGCCGGACGCGCCTGTGGGGGCGATATAAATTCCGCCGATCCCTCCGGGAGCAAGGGCGTTCCAGATAATCGGCCCGCCGAGCTGGGCCAGGGGGGAAGACTGCCCCGGAGCCAGGACAGTTTGCGGGTGGATGCGTACCCAGGTTCCGGCGAGCGTCAGAAGATCGCCGGGGTTCTGGCTGGAACCTGCCACACGCCAGCCCAGACCGGAACCGGAAACAATCGCCGCCAGATCCGCGGATTGGCCCAGCATGGCAAGTTTATGCAAATGCTGCAGATAACCCGGATCCGCCCGGCTCATGCTGTCCACAGACTTGGCGGGCAAGGGTTCTCTTTTGGTGACTCTCTCCGGGGCGCAGGAGAGCGCGGACATGGCCAGTATACATAAAACACAGGCCAGTACGCTGTAACACTTAAAAATGTATATGAGACAGCGTACTGGCCGCCGGGCTTGTCTGCCCGGCGCGCCGCCGCAGGCGGCGCGAGCCAAGCAAAAAACCGCGTTTTTTTGCTTGGCGATCTTATCGCTTAAAACGAAGCGAAGGCGTGGTTTTAAGCGATACATGATACCAGTAGCCTGAACGCCGGATGCATCAAAAACCCTCCAGTTCACCGGGGTGATTCAGAACAATCCGCGCTCCGTGCTCCCGAAGCTCTGCCGCGGATCTGAAACCCCAGGAAACCCCGATGGGAAAAGTCCCGCTGTTTCCGGCCGTTTCCATGTCCACGCGCGTATCGCCCACAAAAGCCACTTCCGCAGCCGGAAGCCGCATCGCCTCCAGTATGCGCAAAACTCCGGCCGGGTCAGGCTTGGCCGGCATGTCTTCCATTTTTCCGCGCACCTGGCAAAAGGATATTTCAGGAAAAAAATGCGCCATTAACCGGATGGTGAACTCATGGGCTTTATTGGAAAAAACCGCCACAGGAATCCGCTTGCGGTTCAAATACCCGAGCAGGCGCTCAATTCCGGGATAGGGGCGGGTAGTCGCGATGAGACATGCGCCGTAATCTTCCATAAACTTGAGAATCATTGCTTCAAGCCGCGGATTTTCCCCTTCAAGGCCGGTAACTTTCACCAAAAGGCGGCGCAGCCCCTCGCCCACCAGCAAACGCACCTCGTCCCGCGTTTTTGCGGCATAGCCGTACCCAAGCAAAACCTTGTTGACGGCAGCGGCAAGATCCTCCAGGGTATCCAGCAAAGTGCCGTCCAAATCAAAAATAAAACCTTTGATGGAACGCATGGCCGGGTAATTATCCATAAATCGCGCCGCTATTCGGTTCTGGATTGAGCGGCCACAGCCACAATGGCTTCACCCGCCGGAGAATAGATAACATCGCGCAGAATCTGCACAATATGCTGATCATAGCTGCCGCTTTCTTTCTCCAGAATGGACAGCACCGTTTCCGCATCCATCGCCGGTCTGTACGCGCGCGGGCGGGCCATGGCGGTAAAGGCGTTGGCCACCGCCAGAACCCTTCCGTAAATTTTGATTTCGTCACCGGACAAGCCCAGCGGATAGCCTTTGCCGTCCAGCCGCTCGTTCATCTGCTCAATGGCCTCCACCACCGGCACGTCAAACTCGATGCCGCTCAAAATATCTTTGGTGTGCTCCACGTGCTGTTCCATAATTTTCTTTTCTTCTTCCGTAAGCTGCCCCGGCTTGGTGAGAATCTCACGCGGCACATACAGCTTGCCTATCTGGGAAAGCGTGGCCGCGGCGGCTATGGTCGCGGAATCTTTTTCCGACAGGTTCATGGATTTTACGATAAGCCGCGCAACCTCGCCCATGATGCGCGAATGGCCTCCCAGGAACGGATCTGTGGCTTCAATGGCCTTGACCAGGGCGTCAATGGTCTGCTGCACCATACGCCGGCTGCGCTCTTCCGTCTCCACCACCTTGGTCATGTCGCGAAATACCGAAACTATGCCCTGCGGCGTGCGTGAACCCGATTCACGCAACGGAGTTTTGGCAATCTGGAAATAATGCCTCCGGGATTGCAGCCAGATAACCTCGTTGATGGTGACCCCTTCCGAGGTCATCAGCACATGCTGATCCGAACTATTCAGACGTTTGGCCGTATCAAAGCCGAACACGGCGGCAATATCCAGGCCGGGAATGTCTTTGGCCTCGCGCCCCACGGCCTGGGCAAAAGCGCGGTTCACATAAAGGTAAATGCCCTGCGTATCCGTTAATGAAATGGGATCGGCCAGGGTGCTGTTAATACTGTCCAGCAGCCTCTTTTGTTCGTCAATAACCTGGAATAAATCCTGAAACTGGTTCAGCACAACGGATCTTTCATGCCCGACCAGCCACCACCAGGCGGCGGCGACAAGCAGCAGCAGCACCATGGCGATAAGCCCGACCATAATATAAATATCATTGCTCTGCTCATCCAGAGTTCTCTGGACATCGGCGTAGTTTTGCTCCAGAATCACCCACCAGTCGACCAGCACTATTTTCGCGCCTCTTGACAAAGCCGTGTCGGAGCCGGCCACGGACTTCCGCTGGGCAAAAGCTATATTGCCCATATTGTCCGGGGCTATGGGAGAGATTTCCTGCGCCCTGTCCAGGGTATAGTAAACTATCTGCATACCGGTGGGGGTTCTTTGCAGAAGATAGGCATTATATCCCTTGCCGGAATAAGTATACCCGCTGAAGGTAAACAAATCGCGCAATTTCGGCCCGACAGGCTTGGCCAGATACAGTACCGCGGCTGTTATGTCGGCGCCCTTGGAATCTTTGACCAGGACAGGCATAAACACGCCTATAACCAGCCCGAATTGCGGATCCGCCTCCGCATGGCCGAACATGGGGGTGTTGGTTTCAGCCACTTTCTGAACCATGGCCTGATTAACCGGTGAAAGCGTGTTGCGCGTGTTTTCGGTATAAACGTACATATGCCCGCTGCGCGTGGAAACGCCGCCATAACTGAACTCATTGTTTTTAACGATGTCGGTCAAGTAGCTGCGCATAATCTCCATACTCTGGATAGTGGCGTCATCGCCGCCGCTGTCATCGCGCATGGCCACCACCGGAGAGTCTCCAAGAGTGAGCACTTCCCGCGCAAACTGCTTTACCGCCGTGGCGGAAGCGAAACGCTCCGCCGGTTCAATCAGGGTTTTCAACCCGTTGTTCACTTCATTGGCGCGGCCGAAAGCCATGTTGTTCAGATCTTTTTCCACATTGCGCCAAATATCTTCTTTGGCCGAATTGACGGAATACCTGGCAAAAATCACCGCGCCCGCTATAATAAGCAGCGCAATGACCAGGCCGAAGATCAGAACTCTGGTTTTTCCGTTGTTCTGAAGATGATTCTGTTTCATTTCCTGTTCAGTCATGCTCTGTGACATAGTCGTCTCCACTTTTTCGCCGAAGATGAATCAGCTGTCCATCATTCACGTCCACTTTGCAACAAAATCAGTCGATGCCCGCGCCCTCAAAATCTTCCCGCAATCACTTGGGCGGTATATGCGCCCATTTATAAGCCGCATTTACGGAAAAATACGGGAAGTAATGCTGAAATTGGTCATGGGTCAGCACAAGCTTGGTTACGTTATCCAGAATATAAATCGTTTTGCCTATATATACAGCCAGTACCGCGTGATCCAGGTTGCGGATGTTGTCTCTTAGCGCAACCACGCGCAAATTGTCCGGGTTTACCCCCAACTGTCTGAGCGCATACAGTTTAGTTATGGCATAATCTTCGCAATCGCCGGAATTTTTTATAAATTCATCCGGAGTGGCCCAGTAATCGGAAACGCCGTAGACGTTACTGTCCAGGCGGTACGGCCACTGGTTGAAAAACGCGTTCACGGCTCTGGCCTTTTCCAGATCGCCGGCCTTGGCCACACTGGCCTTGATCCGCTGCCAGGCCTGCGCCTCCCGCTGCCGCGTCGGGCCAAAGGCGCCGTCAATGCCGGATCTGTTATTGTAGGCCCTGAGCACACGCTCCCATTTGGGAATTCCCTTTAGCCGGCTTCTGAACTCCACTGTGCCGAAAAGTCTGACCGCCCGCCCGGTGTCAGCGGTTCTGCCCGCCGCGTCAGGCGGAGCGGCAACCGGGACGCCCGGCGCATCCGCCTGAAGCTCCAGGGCGGTAGGAGCGGAAACGCCAGGCGGAGACTCCGGCGGCGGAGCGACCGAAAGTCCGGGCGGCGCGGCGCCTGCCGCAGCCGGATAAGCGCCCGCCGGAACATCAGGGGGAGACTCCGGCGGCAGAGCGGCCGGAACTCCGGGCGAAACGGCTCCAGCCGCGTCCGGAGAAACGCCCGCCGGAACATAGGGGGGAGACACCGGCGGCGGAGCGACCGGAACTCCGGGCGGAGCGTTAACGCCGGGGGCGCGGGAAGCACCACGCGCTTGCCCTCTTGGCCCGACCCGCCGGGGAGCCGGTTCGGGCGCGGAAGTTCCGGAACTGTTCGGCGCAAGCATTTGCGCGGCATCCGGCACCGCCCCCCAGTCCAAATCCACCGGAGGTTTTTCAAAAACCAAATCCCCCACAGCCGCGCGGCCTGGCCCGCTATAAAAAAAAATCCCCCCAACCGCAGCCAGAACAGCCAACACTCTCAACAAGACCAAAGCTTCGCGAAGTAAAAACACCTCCAAAAAAGCTTGCGCTTTGCCGGGACGCCGGACAAAAAGCGTTTCTTTCCGGGACATCAACGCTCCCGGAAGGCGTTCTGCTTGGCTTTGATAATCGGTTTAAGCAAATACGAAAGCACCGATTTTTTTCCGGTAAGTATATCCACCTGCGCCGTCATGCCGGGCATGATGGGCAGCATCTTGCCCTGATACATGATTCCGTTGGTTTTGGTCAGCAGCCGCACCATAAAGTAAGCTTCGCCCCTTCTGTCCTTATCTTCAATAGTGTCTTCGCTTATATATTCCAGAGAACCTTCCAGCCCCCCATAAATTGAAAAATCATAAGCGGTTACTTTTATAACCGCTTTCTGCTTTTCCTCCGGATCATCGGAAATTCTCAAAAAAGCGCGGTCATTCGGGCTTATTCTGGCTTCAATCAGCAAATTGTCGTCCACAGGCAAAATTTCCATGATGGTAGCGCCGGAAGGAACAGTGCCGCCAATGGTACTGATAAGTATGCGCTTTACCTTGCCGTTTACCGGGGAGCGCACCTCTTTGCGGTTCACCGTGTCTGTTCCCTGGGCGATCAGCCCGGTAATTTCAGCGAGCGCGGCGTTTTTCTGGTTGAACTCGTCCTGGATGGTGGAACTCCACTCGCGCTGGCGGCTGGTAATACGCTCATGCGCTTCCCCCACCGCGCTCTCGGCCTTGGAAACAGTCTGAATCACGGAATCCAGATCGCCGCGCAGGCTGACCACGCTCTGCTCCATGCGCAAATAATCAATAGGCGCGTAAATGCCTTTTTCCATAAGCGGTTTTACCCTGTCGCGCTGTTCAATAGCCAAGGCCAGATTGGCGCTGAGGCTCGTCCTTCTGGCCTTTGCTTCCTGCACCTCACGTTCGCGTTGCACAAGCTGGGCCTGCAAGGCGCGCAGTTCCGAATCCCGCTGCTCCTTGTGGTTGCGGTAAAGGTCTATTTGTCCAAAAACCACATCCTTGTAGCTGAGTTCCAAGTCGCCGGGAAACACCGGCTCCACGCCGTCCCTTTCCGCCTGCAGGCGGGCCACGGTGGCAAGCAGCACCGCCTGCTGATCCCGGTTTTTCTGCAAATCGCTGGAGGCCCGCACGTTGGCGATACTGGCCAAAATCTGGCCCTTTTCCACATCCTGCCCTTCCCTGACCAGAATATTTTCCAGCACTCCGCCTTCCAGATTCTGAATTTCCTGAATAGGCAAAGCTGAAACCACCTGGCCCATACCCCTGGTGACTTCATCCAGCATGGAAAAATGCGCCCAGATCGTAAACAGGATAAAAAACACCAGAATAGTGCCGGAGATCACATAGGCCCTGGGGTTGCCCCGGCGGTGCAGGGCGGCATCCACTTCGGTCATGTATTTCAAGTCTACAGAGTCGATTTTGCCCCTGAAAAAGATTGTGTCCACCAGACCCTTGCGATCTCCGGGCAGTGCAAGCCCGCCCTTACGCTCCTGTCTGGCCGGCGCGCCGCCCCTGGCGGCGGGTTGCTGCAACTGGGAAGAGCCGGGCACAGCCGGAAGCAATGGGGTTCCCGGCGCGGAACCCTGTTCACCGCCCAAAGCGCTGGTCGCAGGGCCGGCCAGAGAAGCCGGACGCTCCGCCGGGCTCTTCGGCGCCGGCATCGGTGGCGGAGGAGGCGCGTCGTAGCCACCGAAAGATTCGGGAGACAAACTGTCGGACAGCGCGTACACAGGCTTTGCGGTATGGGTGGACTGGCTTTGCTGAGTCATAATATCACCTCTAAACTAGAGCATTTTACGCTTGACGCGACCTAAGGCAACTTAACTTTGAGACGCTCCCTCCGGCGCTTTACGGCGAAACATCGCTGCTGTCTTCATCCGTAGCTTCCTTCGTCGCAACGGCTGAAACAAGTTTCGCCTGCGCCTGCGGTGCGGGCGGCGGTTCCCGCCGCCAGAGCATTTCAACATTTTCAATGTTAAAATGCTCTAAACCCTGCTCACGCTTCCCTGTTGGGCGACAGTGCGTTTTGCCTCGGTTTTATTCTGTTCCTGCTTCAAAAATTCCAGAACTTTTTCTTTGGGGCCGTCCGCGTACAGATGCCCCTGATCCATGACTACCAACCTTTGCACCAGATCCAGCATGCTCAACCTGTGCGTGATGATAATTACGGTCTTGTTGCCCATGGTGGTTGCCAGGCGGTGTTTGAGCATATTTTCCGAATAGTTGTCCATATTGCTGCTGGGTTCGTCCATGATCAAAATGTCCGGATCGCGCAGCAGCGCTCTGGCAATAGCCACCGATTGCCGCTGCCCCCCGGAAAGGTTCATCCCGCGTTCACCCACCTGCATGCCGAAACCGGCCGGATTGCTGCGGACGAAATCCGTCACCCCGGCAATATTGGCCGCCCGCAAAATCATCCGGTCATCCACATTGCTCGCGCCAAAGGCGATGTTTTCGCGCGCCGTGCCGTAAAAAAGATAATTGTCCTGCGACACATACCCTATACGCGAGCGCAGAGTGGTCGTATCCAGCTGCCGGATGTCCACTCCGCCCATTTTAACCGCGCCTTCCGAGGGCTGATACAGCCCGACGCAAAGACGCCCGAGTGTGCTTTTGCCGGAACCCATGGCGCCGATAATGCCCACCTTTTCGCCGGGTTTGACGGCCAGATTGATGCGCTCCAGAGAAGCGCGCTCACTGCTGGGGTACTTGAAACTGAGTTCTTCCACGCTTAAAGAATGCTCCAAATGCCCAAAATCCACATAGCTGTCGCTGGCCACGTTTTCAATGGGCAACTGCATGAGCTGATCCAAAGCCATCAGAGCCATTCGGGATTGCTGCAGGCGCGCGAACATGCCCGCAAGCTGGGAAAGAGGCGCCATGGCCCTCCCGGCCAGCATGTTGCTGGCAATAATGCCGCCCATGGTAATAAACCCGTCACTGTACCGGTAAACGCCGACAATAATCAGACCCACGCTGACCAACTGCGTGAGCATAACCGAGGCGTTGATGGACAGGTTGGCCATGCGCTTGCTGTCGGCATTGGAAAGCGCGCTCATGCCCACGACTTTTTCCCAGGCATTCATCATGCGCCCTTCCGCCATACTGGTTTTGACCGTCTCCAGACCGTTGATCAGTTCCACCAGCAAGGCGTTTTTTTGCATATTTTCCTTAAAACCTTTCTCCGCCGTGTGCTGCATGGGAAACTGCATGAAAACGCCTATAACCACCACTATGGGAATGGCCGCCACGGGCACGAGCACCAGCACGCCGCCCAGATACATGATGATGCCCAAAAACACAAACAGAAACGGTATGTCGATAAGCACGGTCATGGTGGAAGAACTGAAAAAATCACGCAGAGATTCAAATTCACGCAGGTTGTTGGCCAACGACCCGGTCGATTCAGGCTTGGCGTCAAGACGCATATTGAGCACCTGCTGCATCAGCTTGCCGGCAATAATAATATCGGCATTGCGCCCGGCGAGATCCACAAAGTAGCTGCGCAAATTTTTCAGCGCAAAATCAAAAATATAGGCGATGAAAACACCGATGGCCAAAGCCCACAAGGTTTCCACAGCGTTCAATTTGTTCGGCAAAACCTTGTCATAGACATTCATGAAAAATAACGGGCCGATCAGGGCCAGAATATTTATAATCACGCTGCAGGAAACCACATGCTTGTATATGGGCAGAAAACCGACCAGCGTCCCCCAGAACCATTTTTTGGTGTCCAGCAGCTTGACCTTGTTCGCCCGCTGATCCAAAACCGACTCCAACTGGGCAAATACCGCGTAGCCTATGTATTCTTTTTCCAGTTCTTCCCGCGGTATGTTGACGGGCGCGCCCTGCTCCGGAAAAATCACCCGGGCGCTTTCGCTGTCGTATCCGGTCAAAATACAGGCGTTTTCATTCTGCAACATCAAAATGACCGGCAAGGTCAGGGGAGAAATCTGATCCAGCGAAGCTTTGGCAATAATGCTGGATTCAAGGCCCACAGCCTTGGCCGCGCGCAAAATAGCCGTGGGCCGGTGGCTCGTCTGTCCGGAAGGCAGCCTTGAAGCGATAACGTTGGCGGAAACCGGTCTGTTATAAAGTTTGAACAGATGGGCGACGCATTGCAGCATGGGCGGATAAAAATCCACCTGGGAGGGTTCCGGTTCCAGCGCCCAGGCGGAGGCGCCATCGTCCTCTTTTTTACCGGAAGCGGAGGATTGAACCTGATAGCCGGGATCAGCGCCGCCATCCTGTCCGGATACGGCCCCGTCGCTCGCGGAGGCGACCTGCCCGGCCACCCGCGCGTTGGGCACAGCGCCTCCGGCCTGCGCAGCCGGGGCCAAACCTGAACTCCGCGCCGCGCCCTGCGCTGGAGCGGCCTTGCCGCTCTGCTCCTGCGCGATTGGGCCTGAAGGAACAATATTTTGCGGGTTTTTGGCCACGGGCCGCGGCCGCGCGGCCGTGCCCAAATTCTCGATGGTTCCCAAAGAATTGAGCAGGGGCGACTTGCCCAGAGGAGTTGTCTTGTCAGTTGTTTTGTCAGGGGCGCTCTGAGCGGAGACGGTTTTTGCGGCGTCCGGCGTCAACGGGAACGATCTGGGCGTTTGCCCGGGGCCGTGCTCCTGATCCGGCGTCAACGGAGCCGGTCTGGGCGTTTGCCCGCGGCCGTAC
>JAISBT010000196.1 GCA_031266055.1 Deltaproteobacteria bacterium | reverse complement strand
TAGTTTCCATCTGTAGCCCTTCCTCGTCGGTTTGGTGGTTGTTTGGTGATGACCAAACCTAACCGACTTGGCGGGCTACTTCCATTTTTTCAATGTGCGAAAAATACCGTACGTTATCTATCAGTAAAGCAGGCCACCCCCCGTGCGTAAAATTACCCTGACAGGCATCGGCTTGGCAAGGAATATTTTCCGGGTTTTCTTGTGGATTCACGCAATGTTAGGCGGTTTTTTTGCGCGAGATAGCCATAATGCGGGAAAAGAGGTTGGAATTGGAATCAGGCGCGTTTTTCCAGCTGTTCTTTAAAACGGCTGAGAATATCGTGCCATTTGGCGAGGTAATCGGGTTCAAATGGCTGCGTAGTTTGCCGGATGATTTCTTGCAGCGCGGCGTCTCCATTGGCGAAAAATTCTTTCGCGCGGGAACTCAGCCGGATGCATTTCCGCCGGCGATCGTCCGGGTCGGTGCCGCGGCGCAGCAGTCCCTGCGTTACCAGTGCATCCACCATGACCGAAGCCGTTGCCGGGGATATGCCCAGGTCATCGGCAACAGCGCGGAGCGGAATTCCTTTGGGAGTTTCAGCGCACAGGCAGTTTACCGAAATCAGCATATCATACTGCCGGCTCGACATTTTTTCGAAGATCAACCGGTACGTTTCACTCCAGGGCGCGGAGCGGGCGAGTTTCCGCAACAGCCGTGCAATGGTTTCCTGTTTCTTCCAGATTTCTATGCCCAAGTTGTCTGTCGCCGCAGCCGCCATTATGTCATATCGCTTTTGACGTGGCCATAAGATACAGTTCGTGCGGATCCATAATCAGAATAACCCCGCCGTCACCCATGATGGTCGCTCCGGAAATACCCTTGAGATCGCCCAAGTACGCGCCGAGGGGCTTGATCACCACTTCCTGGCGTTCCAGCATATGATCCACCACCAGGCCCAGACGCCGGTCATTATCGTGAATGACCACCACGGATAAAATTTCATGCTCGTGCATATGGCAAGGCAAATCCATAAGCGAGGCCAGGCTTACAATGCCCAGCACTTCGCCGCGCATGGTAACGGCCTTGCGCCCTTTTACGTCCGTGAGCCGGCTGGCTTCTATCTTGGTGGTTTCGGCCACGGCGTCCAGCGGGAGGGCATAGGTGGCCCCGTCAATGCTGACCATCAGGGCGTCAATGATCGCCAGGGTCAGGGGCAGAGACAGGGTGAAGCGCGTGCCCTTGCCGACCTCGGAATTGGTGCTGATGCTGCCTTTCAGACTTTTAATGTTTGTACGCACCACATCCATGCCCACACCGCGGCCTGAAATGTCCGTGACTTTTTCCGCCGTGGAAAAACCCGGAGCAAAAATAAGTTCTATGGCTTCGCGGTCATCCATGGCCCTGACTTCATCCGCGGTGGCGACGCCTTTGCGCACGGCCGCTTCCCGCATGGCTTCCGGGTTTATGCCCTTGCCGTCGTCCTCAATTTCTATGGCCACAGAATTGCCTTTATGGTACGCCCGGAGCCAGACCTTGCCCTTGGGATCCTTGCCCGCGGCTTTACGCTCTTCTTCATGTTCAATGCCATGATCCACAGAGTTGCGGATCAGGTGTACCAAAGGGTCGCCGATAACTTCCACCACGCTTTTATCCAGTTCCGTTTCTTCGCCTTCCAAAACAAGTTCAACTTCTTTGTCGCTTTTGCGGGAAAGATCGCGCACCAGACGCGGAAAACGCGAAAACACCGAGGAGACCGGCACCATGCGCACTTTCATGATGGTGTCCTGCAGATCATCGGAAATACGCGCCAGAGCATAGGTTGTTTCGGAAAGATCCTGGGCTACCTTGGCCACTTCGGGGTTGGTGACGCCTTCAAGGCGGCGGGCCAGCATGGTGTAGCGGTTGCGGTTTATAATCAGCTCGCCTATCAGGTTCATCAGGTGATCCAACTTTTCGTGGTCAACGCGGATGGTAGACGAAGCGCTGTGCTGGGTTTCCGCGCCTCCGCCCGGTTTGGCGGCCGGCGCGGAAGCCGGCTTGGCGGCCGGCGCCGGAGTCGGGCTCATGGCCGGAGCCGGAGAGGGGGTTGAAGGCTGCGCCGGGGCGGCCGGGGGAGGCACAGGCGGAGCGGCGGAGGCCGCGGCAAGGGCGGCGGTTTCCCGCTCGATTTTCTGTTTGGTTATGTCATGCAGAATCTCTGTTTCCTGCGAGGTCAAATCCTGCATCAGGGCAAAATCCAGGCCGCTCTTGCGGGCCTGATCAACCAGACCGGCCGTGCGTTCGGCATAAACCTTAAGTTCGTCAAAGCCCATGTAGCTGGAGCTGTTCTGAATGGTCACCAGGCTTCTGAACAGGGCGTCCACCAGAGTTTTATCGGAGCTGTCAGCTTTAAGACCCTCCAAAGCCGCGTGGATGACCTCAAACTGCTGGCGCAAAGTTTCACTGTAGGCGGCAAGATCGGAAGCGGTCACCGCGGAACCGGCGTCCGCGCCTGCCGCAGCGGGGGCGGCAGCCGCGCTTTGGGACGCGGTTCCGGGCAGCGCCAGGCTGTCCGGCAGTTCAACGGCGCCGCCATTGGTAGCCTGCTCCAACTTGGCCACCAGTTCGCTTATATCCACCGGATCAACCCGGCCGCTCGCCGGGCTGATCCTCTCCAGCATATCCGAGAGCACGTCCGACACCAGCAGAAGTAAATCCACCAGGGGCGAACTGACCTGCATCTGCCCCTGGCGCACCAGATTCAGCAGCGTTTCCGCCGCGTGCGTCAGACGGTTCATCTCCTGGTAGCCCAAAATGCCGCTGTTGCCTTTCAAATTATGAAAATAGCGGAAAATATCATTGACCGTATCGCCAAGATCGCCGGGATCCGTCTCAAAGAGAAGCAGGCCGCTGCCTATATTTGACACATTGTCCCTGGCTTCTTCTATGAAATCGTTCAGATGTTCCACGCCAAAGGAGGTAAGATTGTATGGAGCGACTTTCGGCCGCCCGGCTATCCAGTCTCCGGTATCCATATATTTCCCGGCGGCCGGCGCGGCCGGAGCAGCAGGCGCGGATGGAGCGGCGGGGGCGGCCGGAACAGGCGCCGCCTGCGCGGCGGGCGCGGCAGGAGCCTGAGCTGGCGCGGCGCCTTTGGCGGACAAAACGTCGTCAAGCTGTTTGGCAATAGACTGAATGTCCACATCGCCTTCATTGCCCAGATGTTCCAAATTATCCACCATTTGTTGCAAGGCGTCCTTGGCCGAAAGGACCAGATCCATCATTTCCGAGGTGACATGCATGCTCCCCTTGCGCAGTTCGTCCAGAACGTTTTCAGCGCGGTGGGCAAGCATATTGATCCGGTTTAAGCCAAGAAAGCCTGATGCGCCTTTAAGCGAGTGCATAGGCCGGAAAATTTCATTCAGCAAAGCAAGGTTATCCGGTTCCTTTTCCAGTTCCAAAAGGTTTGGCTCTATTGTTTCCAGATGTTCCCTGGACTCAATTATAAAATCATTGAATAACTCAGGATCATTGAAATCTTGGCTCATCTGAATTACCTATTTTTATTACCTATTTTTTACCGAACAGCATTTTGATATTCTGAACCATTTTTTCCGGTTGGGCCGGTTTGACCATGTAAAGATTGGCGCCGAGCTTCATGCCCAAATCAATATCCTGCGGGCGCCCTTCCGTGGACAGAACCATGATCGGCAAATCCTTATAAGTTTCCTGCTCGCGTACCTGCTTGATAAAGGTAAAGCCGTCCATTCTGGGCATGTTTACATCCGAGATGATCAAATCAATTTTATCAGCTGAAAAAAGCTTTTCCAGACCATCAAGCCCGTCTTCGGCCATGGTGACTTTATAACCCTCACGTTTGATTATAAACGCCACCAGGTTACGTACGGTTTTGGAATCATCGACAATAAGAATATGCTCATTCATGTAAGTTCCGCCTAAGTTTACTTTTGCAATAAAACTATCATTTTTCTTTGTCTGACAAAAGATTGGTCACAATTTTGTCAACAGCGACAATACCTATCAAGTGGTCATCATGTTTGAGCAAGCCCGAAACATAATCAACATTTATGCCCAGGTGCGCCTCTATTCCCCAGTCGATGTCCTTTTGCGTGACCCGGTACATCGAGTGAACTTTTTCAATGATCAGACCTATTTGCAGGCCCTGGTAACGGCAAATCACAATAAAGCGGTCTTCACGCTTAATTTTTTGCTTTACTTCCAGTATATCACGCAAATACACCAATGGGGTCACTTTGCCCCGCAAATTTATCACCCCGGCCACAAAAGGCGGCGCTACCGGCAGTTTGACCGGGGGGCTGTAATGAATGACCTCCTGCACAATAACCGTAGGCACGGTAAATTCCTGATCCCCCACATAAAAGGCCACCATTTGCAGCTCGGCTTCATTCCGTAAAAAATGATCCAGCGCGTCCCCGATGTCCATGCCGTCATAAATATCCGCCATTGTCGGCCTGGTTTCCGGCGAAATTTGCGCCTGCTTTGCGCTTTTGAGTTTTTCCAGTTCCGCCGCCCGCTCTGCCGGAACTTCCGGCGGAAGCGCTGGGGCAACCGGTTTTACTTCCGGCTGAGGCTGCGGAGCGGACGGTTGAAGCGCCTGGTCAGCCAGCACAGGCGGTGCGGGCGGCGCGACCGGCGCGGGCGGCGGCTGAACCGTTGGTTTTGTTTCCGGCGGGAGCGCGGCAGCAACCGGTTTTACTTCCAGAAGCGCTGGAGCAACCGGTTTTACTTCCGGCTGAGGCTGCGGGGCGGACGGGTGAAGCGCCTGGTCAGCCAGCACGGGCGGCGCGGGCGGCGGCGTTTTTTCGGCGCTCTGCCCGCCCGGAGCGGTTACCCGCGTCGATACCGGCTCCATAACCAGTTCCGGGATCTTATGCTCAGTTTCTGGTTTTTCAACGTCCGCTTCAAGCTCTGTCCGCCGGATTACGGCAGACCCGGCTTTTTCCGCGGCAGCCGGCGGCGGACTCAGAATATCGGTTAATTTCCTTGGGACATCTATTTCCGGCCTCTCCTCGTCAAGACTCAAAATTAAGGAGTCCACCTGCGAGGCAGCGGCCGGGAGCCGGTTTTCCGCAAGTTCAGCGGAAGCTTTTTCCTTTGCCGGAAGCTCCGCTTTTTGCTCAATCCCCAGCTTGTGCAAAGCCTCAGACGCATCCAGACCCATATACTTGCGGATAAAGGTCAGTTCAGCGGCGCTCAGGCCTGAACCGCCGGTCTGTCCCGATGCGCCCCCAGGCAGGGAAAAGCTCTGTTCCTGGAAATATTCTTCTGGTGTCTTACTCATAGGGCAATAATCTCTTTAGCAACGGATTCATACTCTTTTCCGCCCCTGCTGTCGCCAAGTTCATAAATCACGCGGCCTTGAGCGCTGGCTTCACGAAAGCGCGTATCTATGCCGATTACACTCTTGAACATACCCTCGCCCATTTTACGTTCCATAAGCTCCAGAACGCGCTGGCTGGCGCGCGTACGGCGGTCGAACATGGTCGCCAGGGCTTTGTATTTAATAGGCTCAGGCAAGACTTTATTCAACAGGTTGATGGTGTCAAACAACAGCTTAAGCCCGTGCAGGGCCAAAAAATCCGTTTGAATGGGAATAATAAGCAAATCTGAAGCAATTAAGGCGTTTACCAGTAAAATACTCAAATGCGGAGGGCAATCCAGCACAATATAGTCGTACTCGGAGCGCACCAGAGCCAACGCCTGCTTCAAGATAATGCCCTTACCCGGTTTTTCGCGTAAATCCGCATCCAGGTCTGAAAGTAAAATATTTGCCGAGGCCACATCAATGCTTTTTTCGCCGCGCTGCACACGTATTTTTTGCCACAAACCGGCCCATTCCTCAGGCTCGCGGCTGAAAATGTCATAAATCGAGTATTGCTGATGCTCCGGATACACCCGCAAGTGAATGGACGCGCAAGCATGCGGATCCAAATCCACCACCAGCACCCTTTTTTTGAGCCTGGCCAGAGCGGCGGCAAGGGTAACGGCGGAAGTGGTTTTTCCCACTCCGCCCTTTTGATTGGCGACAGACAGAACTTGCGCGTCTTTTGCTGTGTCTTTCATACTTACGCCCGTTATTCCTGTTTCAGATAAACAATTGCTCCAGGATGATATTCCGGTTTAAAGCTGCGGGAAATATTGTGCAACGATTCCGAGTGCCCTATGAACATATAGCCGCCGGGCAAAAGATTGTCATAAAAAGAACTGATCACCTGTTTTTTCATTTCATCATCAAAATAAATGATTACATTACGGCAAAATACTATGTGCGAACGCTCAACCCTCTTAAGGCTCAAACGGTCGCTGAGGTTTCCCTGCATGAAATGGATCAGATGTTTCAATTCCGGTTTTATCTCAAACTGGGAACCCTTGGGCACGAAGTATTTGTTGATTATCTCCTTGGGCGTGGTGCGCAGGGCATATTCAGTATACAGGCCGTGTCTGGCCGAACCCAGAACCGCCAAAGACAAATCCATGGCATTTATTTTTATATCCCAGGTTCCAATTTCCGCTCTTAAAACCTCATGCAGCATGATGGCCAGGGTGTACGGCTCTTCACCCGTGGAACAGCCGGCCGACCAGATGCGCAAAGTTTTGGTGCGCGCCGAGCGCAGTTTGTCCAAGGTTTTTTTCAGGATAACATCCTGAAAAACCTGCAACTGCGGCGGGTTGCGGTAAAAACTGGTTTCATTGGTGGTGATGGATTCAAAAAGCTTGGCCATCTCTTCTTTTTTGCGCGCGTCAAAGCGCAAATAATAATAATACTCACCGAAATTCTTCAGGTTCAGTTCTTTAAGCCTGTTGCTAAGCCGGTTTTCGATAAGATATTTACGGTTTTCCGCAATGAAAATGCCCGATTCCTTGTAAATAAAATCATGCAACTGCTTAAACTCATCATCGCTTACGGTAAAACTCTTGTTTAATAGAGGAGCGGATTTATTGGCGAATAACGAAGGCATCAGACCTGTCCCTCTCTTTGATCGCGAAATTGGCTTAAGGCCGCGGCAGCGGCATCCTGCACTTCAGGCTCCGGATGATCCACAAAAGGAAGCAGGTATTTGAAGGCCACCGCGCCGCCCAGATTCGCCAGAGCCTCAATAGCCTTGATTACTACCAGAGTCTGGTCATCCTGCAATAGTTCAGCCAGTTGCGGAGCTATGGTGTCATAGCGCTTTTTACCCAAACTTTCCACGCAACGCGCTCTGACCCAGGGGTCGGCGTCTTTCATGGCCTTAAGCAGTAAATCCACGGATTCAGGGAATTTGCAGCCGCCCAGCACATCAATGGCGGCAAGGCGTACCGCCGAATTTTCATCGGAGAGGCTCTGCTCGAGCATATTCATCGCGCCAAGGTCAGTGTTGACAAAGCTGTGCAAAGCTTCCACCGCCACCCGCCGAACCTCCGCGCTGGGATCCCGCAGCCCCTGAACAATATAGGGCAGATTTTCGGCCGTGCCGTAACGCCCCAAAGCATAAAAAGCCATCATGCGGTGGATATCCTGCTCGTTTTTGGACATTTCCCGGAGTTTTTTGTTGATTTCCGGGCTGCGAACCGTGATACAGGCTTCCAGAGCGGCTTCCTTGACGTCATTGTACGGGTGATCCAGAAAAGGGAAAATCTTTTCAAAAATCAACTCGCTGTTGCCCAGCTTCCCGAAATAATACATGGCGGATTTAAGCACGCTGCCGTCTTTATGCCGTTCCAGCACTTGAGAGAAAAAACCCTCCTCCCCGGCGCCGGATCTGGCGACCAGAACCAGCAGCATAGCCCGTTGTAAATCACGCGGACTTTGCCAGAAGACAGATTCCAGCAGGGGCACAATGGCCGGGTCATTCTGGCGGGACATAATTTCCACGGCAAGAAGCGCCGCCGCTTCGTCGTCGCCTGCCGCCAGTTCGGCGAGTTTCTTGTGGTAGCCCATCCCGGCGAGGATGTTCACAATTTTGAGCATACGCTCGCCATCCGTATCCGGGTTCAGGGAAGATAAAATTTTAAAAACCACCGCAAACTCTTCATCGCCTTTGCCGGAAGCCAGCCCGCTTATGGCCGCGTCCTGAACCTCGGTATCCTCATCTTCCAGAGCGGCGAACAGATGCGCTTTCAGTTTTGAATATTCGTGCGCGCCCAACATGCTTAACGAGCGCGGGCCGACAATATTGACCACCGCGCAGATAATCTTGTTGGCCAGGGGAACGCTGGCATGGGGCAAAGCCCGGATCAGCATGGGTACAGCCTTGATATAACCAAGTTTGCCCAAGGCATCCACAATGGAAGAGGCCACAAGCTCCGTGCTTTTATCCAGGGCAATCAGCAAAGCGGCAACGGAAGATTCGTCGCCGATTTTGGTAAGCGCTTCAATGACCGCAAATTGCACCCATTCTTCGTCTTTCAGTGCCATGCCCAGGCTTTCCGCGGCTTCGGGAAAACCCAGGACACCCAGACTCACCGCGGCCTGATAACGCACGTTGGTTTCCGGATCGCGCAAAAGAGAATGGCACAGCGGAGTAACAGCCAGGGCGCTGCCCGTTGCCCCCAGAATATCCGCGCCAAAAATGCGGATGTCCGGGTCGTCGTCCCGCAAAAGTTCCGTCAGCGCCACAACATCGCATTTTCCGACATCACGCAGTAAATCCATGGCAATATTGCGCACGGCGGAATCCTCCATGCGCAAAAACGGAAGCACCGCGTAAAGCACCGCCTGCCCGCCTATTTTGCGCAATGCCCCCTCCACCGCTTCCTGTACTCCGGGATTGGGAAATACAATGCGTTGAACCAGCATGGGCACCACTTCGTTCAGGCCGCAATCCGCGGACAGGTAAGCCCCTTCCCTTATTTCATCCGGATTTGAGCTTTCAAGCAAGTCCTGTATTCGTTTCAGATTATTCTGCATATATTCTCCATTACTGATTTACGGGCATTGCCGGAAGCGCGGGCAGGCCGGTTACTCATAAAGTCCACGGACGATAGCCTCCGCCATATCGTCAATATCAAGTATCTCATCGGCAAGGTTGGCGTCTATAACCGCTTTGGGCATTCCATAAACAACACAGGTCGCCTCGCTTTGGGCCAGCATTTTTCCGCCGTTGGCCTTGAGTATTTTAACGCCTTCAATGCCGTCGCTGCCCATGCCGGTCAGCATGACCCCCAAGGCTCTGCGCCCCAGGGCTTCTCCCGCCGATCCGATAAGTTCGTTGGCCGACGGTCTGTAAAAAGCGGCCTTCGGCTCGTCGGAAATATGCAGGGTACGGTTGGCCAATTTGATGCTGATGCGCATATGCCGCCCGCCCGGAGCGACATAGGCCACGCCGTCGCGCACTCTTTCGCCGTCTTCCGCCTCTTTGACGCGGATCTGGCACATGGAGTCAAGACGCTCCGCAAAAGGTCTGGTGAAAGAGGCCGGCATATGCTGGGCAATAATAATCGGCGCGGGCAAATCGCCCGGAAGGGCGGTAAGGATTTTTTGCACCGCCGGCGGTCCGCCGGTGGAAACGCCTATGGCTATAAGATCGCGAATCTGGGATTTTCCGGTGGGTCTGGGGATGATTTTTATATCCGCGCGGACGGGAGCGGGCGCCGGTGAAGCATAAGAAGCGGCGGACGGCTTGGGCGCCGGCGCCGCCGCTTTGGGCGGAACAAACGGAATTTTCATGGGCTTGCGCGCCACAAAGCCCTTACGTTTGGCCACAGCCTTGACTTTGTCGATAAGTTCCTGCTCCACGGCGGCTGAATTAAGCGACATCACAGAGTCCGGCTTGGCCAAATAATCCATAGCTCCGTATTCCATGGCTTTAAGCGTCACCTCGGCACCTTCTTTGCTTATGGCGCTGACCATCAGCACCGGACGGGGGCTGTCCTGCATGATATGCTGTAAGGTAGTCAACCCGTCCATGCGCGGCATTTCTATATCCAGAGTGACAACATCCGGTTCCAGCTTCGGTATGAGATCCAAAGCCTCCAGGCCGTCTTTGGCGCTGCCCACAATTTTAATCCCCGGATCTTTTTCAAGGATAATCATCAACGATTTACGCATAAACATCGAGTCGTCAACAACAAGTACTTTAATCACTTTTTGCCCCACAAGCAGAAGTTACATTCAGTTTATAAGCGGATGCGGTCTGGTTTCATCTTGATAAATCCCTTCGGGGGACTTTGTAAAGCTTCTCCGCATAGAGCATGGCAAAACCACGTTTTTTACTTGCGTCTTTCCGCTTAAAACGAAACGAATGCGCGGATTTTAAGCGATACCTGGTAATAGTAACAGTATAAAATAAAAAGGGCAAAGGAAAACAGGCGCATAAAAACTATCTGCACAAAAACCGGTCAAATTCCTTGCCAAGCATTTGACTTTAATCTATAACATCTTCCTTAACGGGATGTGGCTCAGTCTGGCTAGAGCGCTGCGTTCGGGACGCAGAGGCCGGAAGTTCAAATCTTCTCATCCCGACCAAATATTTAGAGCATTTTAACATTGAAAATGTTGAAATGCTCTGGCGGCGGGCACCGCCGCCCGCCCCGCAGGCGTAGGCGAAACTTGCTTCAGCCGTTGCGACGAAGGAAGCTACGGATGAAGACAGCAGCGATGTTTCGCCGTAAAGCGCCGGAGGGAGCGTCTCAAAATTAAATTGTTTTTGAGCATTTTAACATTGAAAATGTATAAAGCGCTCTGCAAGGGTTTGTCTACAAATCCTTGCCGCGAGATTGTCGCGAGGCGAAATTGCTTCGCCTCGCGACAATCTCAAGCGTAAAATGCTATAGTCGAACCTTCCGGTATTCTGCTCGAAAAAACACAGGAATTTAGCATAGTTAATGATATAAGTATATTATATGCTTTTTAAGGGCCGACTATTTCACGGGTTTATGTGTTTTCGCGTAAGCCCTTTTTTATTTGGAATTTCTGTTGCCGCGTATCAGCACTTGAACATCATGCGTAATCATGTAAGATGATCCGGCAGGCGGAGATGGAGCGGGTTGAAACATATATGCAAGTACCGTTAAATGAACTGTTGTTTGCCCTTTCACGGGCGCTGGATTTCGTGGAGCAGGATCTGCTGGGCGTGACCAGCAACCACGGCAAGCGCGCCGCCTATGTGTCCGCCCACCTGTGCCGCGCCATGGGCGTGAGCAATGCCGATGCCTTTGACATGGCCTGCTGCGCCGTTCTGCACGATAATGCCCTTACCTCCTATATGCTGAAGGCCGGCCCCGGCGATATCCGCCGTCTGGAGCATTTCCAGAGCCACTGTACGATTGGGGAGCAAAACGCCCTGGCGTTCCCGTTCACGGGCGACGTCACGGGCATTATCCTCCACCACCATGAAAACTGGGACGGTACCGGCTTCCATAACCTGACCGGGGAGGACATCCCCTTGCGGGCCGCCATTCTGCGTCTGGCTGACAACATGGATCTGGTTCTCAAGATGGGCAACGGACGGGACAGCCTGGTCAGGGAGATGCTGGAACACACCCGCGCCCTCAGCGGCAGGCTCTATTCCCCGCGCGTCGCGCAGGCTCTGGCCACCGTCGCCACCCCGGAATTCGCGGACAAGTTGCGCGACGACCACATTGATCAGGCTCTGCGGGAAGAGATTCCCTCCATGCGCGTTGACCTGAGCACCGCCGATCTGCTGCGCGTCTGCGATATTTTCGCCTATATCATCGACGCCAAATCCGTCTTTACCCGCAACCACTCACGCGGCGTGGCCGCCCTGATCGACCGCCTGTCCCGGATCTGCAAGATAGAGAAGGAAAAGCGCAACCGTCTGATCATCGCAGCCTGTCTGCACGACGTGGGCAAGCTCTCCACCCCCCTGGCCATTCTGGAAAAGCCCGGCCCCCTGGATGACGCGGAATTCGAAGTCATGCGCAACCATGTGTCCGTGAGCGAGGATATCCTCAACAATGTGCGCGGGCTGGAACAAATCGCCGCCTGGTGCGCCAGCCACCACGAAAAACTCAACGGCCGGGGCTACTCTCACCGGTTGTCTGGCGCTGATCTGTCCTTTGAAAGCCGCCTGCTCGCCTGCTGCGACATCTATCAGGCCCTGACCGAAGACCGGCCCTACCGCAGCGGTATGAACCACCTGCAAGCCATGGATATTATCAACGGCATGGTGGCGAACGGAGAGCTTGACCCGGAGATTGCGGGGGTGCTCGCCGGGCATGGGGAAGCCGCGAATCTGAATCACTTATCCGGAAATTCCGGATAAGTGCAACCGGCGGCTGAAAAATCCGGAGCAGCTCTTTGGGCGGCTTACTTGCTTGTCGCCGTCCAGATGCCGTCCCAATGTTCAGGCGGATTTTGCACCAAGGTTTGGGCACGTTCCCGGTAAGCTGCGTACAGTCCGGCCTGCGGGAACTGTTCGCACAAACCGGCAAACGCGGCGGCGGCATTTGCGAATTCGCCGGAGCGGTAGAAACCGCATGCTTTATCCCAGGCCAGGAGTTCTTCCCGGCGGGCGTCTCCCGCCTCCGGGCGCATGGGGGCGTACACGCTGACGGGCTGCGATTTTCCCTTGACCCGGATGGTGTCCAGGTATTGAAAAACAAACGACCCGGCGCATCCGGCCCTGGTTTCCCCGCTGACCACCACGCCCACCCCGTAGCCGGGGCAGAGTCCTTCCAGGCGGGAGGCGAGATTTACGTTGTCCCCGATGAGCGTGTAGTTGACCAGTTCCGCTGATCCCATGTTGCCCACATAAACCGGGCCGGTGTGGATGCCCGCGCCGATGCGCAGTTCCACCCCGAATTCCGCCTGAAGCTCGCCGTTCAGGGCCAGGAGCTTTTCCTGCATGGCCATGGCCACGGACACCGCCAGCGCGGGATGCCCCGGCACATCCAGGGGCGCGTTCCAAAAGGCCATGAGGGCGTCGCCTATGAACTTGTCCATGGTGCCGCTGTGTTCGCGGACAAGGGCGGTCATGGGCGTGAAATAACGGTTGAGCAACAGGACGATCTGCTGCGGGGAAAGTTTTTCGGAAAGGGAGGTGAAACCCCGGATATCGGTGAACAGAATGGACAATTCCCGCTCTTCCCCGGCAAAGAGGTTGCCGCGCAGCTTTGTGATGCGTTTGACGATTTCCGGAGACACATAGCGGGAAAACGCGTTGCGCAGGATGAGCTTCTGCCGCTCTTCCTGCCAGAAGCGCAGAAAGACCAGACATGCGCCCATGAGCGTGATCGTGATCACGACATACAGGGGAGAGAGGAAAAGCCCGCGCGAGAAGAAATGGCGGGAAAGCGCAACCGCGGCGGCAACCAGCGCCGCCGCGACCGGCAGGTATATGCGGGGCCGGGCGAAACCGAAGATCAGCATGGCCGCAAGTCCGGAAACGAAAATGCCCAAAATCTGCGCCGCCGGAGTCCAGGAGGGAACGCCGACGGCATTCCCGGTCAGGATGGCGTCCACGACGGCGGCATGGATTTCCACGCCGGGATAGACCGGATCAAGAGGAGTCGCGCGGATATCCAGAAGGCCCGGCGCCGACGTCCCCACAAAGGCGATCCGTCCTTGCAGGGCTGCCGGGGGCGCGTTTTTGCGCAGCACGTCCGCCGCGCTGATGTAGGGATAGCTTTTACGCGGGCCGAAAAAAGGAAGATACACGGCTCCCTTGGCGTCTACCGATATGGGCGGTATGGGCGGCACGGACGGCACAGTCCGTTGCCCTACCCGGATTGACTCAAGGCCGTAAGGCCCGGAACGGAGGATGAGATTTTTGCTTCCCAGGGCCAACATCAGGGAGCGCAGAGCCAGTGAAGGATACACCACCTCCCCTACCCGGATGACCAGGGGAGCCTTGCGCACGATGCCGTCGCCGTCCGGAGCGACGTTGATGAAGCCCAAGGGAGCCTTGTCGCGCAGAACGGGCAGGGGCGGCACGGCGTTCCCGGCTGATTGCAGGGAGCGTTCCAGGGGGATCGCGTTGGCGGACATCTGTTCGATGCAGGTGACGGAAGCGGGCATTTTCACGTCTCCTGCCGTGCCGTCAAAACGGGCGTAGAAACCGAGTATGGCCGGACTTTGCCTCAGCGTGTCCGCCAGCAGTTGATCAAAATCACGCAGGCCCGGCGGCAGCCCGTCCAGGTTCAGGCCCGCGTCCCTGTCGCGCCGCAGGGACTCGCGCAGACGTTCCGGCGAGGAGCGATCCGGCTCGGCAAACATGATGTCCAGCCCGATGGCGGCAACCCCGTATCCGTTCAGGGCCTCCAACAAATCCGCCACCAGATAGCGCGGCCAGGGCCATTGCCCGTATTCTCTCAAGGAAGCTTCATCCAGGTCGATGATCACCGGAACGGGCGAAGGTTCCGGTGCGGCCCGCAGAGGCAGGAGGCTGTCGTAGATTTTCAGATCCAGGCGGGCGATGGGCAACGGTTGGGCAATATAGAGAATCATCATACCCAGGATCACTGCCAGACCTGTCAGGGTGGCGGAAAACCAGGAAGCTTGCGCGATATGGCAAAGAAGCATCCGGGCTTTGCCTGGAGCGGCCCGGGGGTCGCAGCTCCCTTGCCGTGTTCGGAACGCGGCGGGTAAAGTCACGTTTCCGCGCCTTCACTGTCCTCCCGTTGAGGCGTGTCGGGAAAGCGCTCGTAGATCAACGGCAGCATGTCGCGCAGTTCCAGCATACATTCCGCCAGAACGGGATCGAAATGCTCTCCCGCTTCCTTGCGCAGCAGATCCAGGGCGTCCGCGAAACTCCAGGGGTTCTTGTAGCAGCGTTGCGACACCAGGGCGTCAAACACGTCCGCGATGGCTGTGATGCGCGCCCCCAGAGGAATGGCTTCTCCTTCCGGCGTTTTTCCTTCCACAGCGGGATAGCCGCGCCCGTTCCATTTCTGGTGATGGTGCAGGGCTATATCCCGGGAAAGCCCGGAGAGATCCGAGGCATCCCCGGCCAGAATGGAGGCCCCGATCTCCGCATGCCCGCGCATGACGGAGAACTCCTTATCCGTCAGTTTTCCCGGTTTTTTCAGGATCAGGTCGCTGATGCCCACCTTGCCGATGTCGTGCAGCATGGCGGCAAGGCGGATGCGGTTTTTCTCGTAGCGGATGCGCTCCCTGTCGGGTGTCCCTCTTTGTTTTTCCGCCCAGCGCTGATACAGTTCCGCCGCGATGGAACCCACCCGTTCCGCGTGGGGGCCGGTTTCGTAAGGATCATGCACTTCCGCCATGCGCAGAATGCCGTAAATGCCCTTGCGCTCCAGCACGCTGTGCTCCAAGGCGCTGGACACCTCCCTGGCCAGCAGCCGGGCGTTGAATTCCATACTCGCGGTAAAGGGGCAGGGCTTGCCGCTCCGGGGATCAAGGCTGTTGATGAGTTGCAGGATGCCGGAGACCTGCCCGGCTTTGTCGAAAAAAGGCAGCGTGAGCATGGAGACGGTGCGGTAGCCCGTGCTTTCGTCAAAACCGCTGTTAAAGCCGTAAGGCGCTTCGGGCGGCAGACGCCGGACGTCGGCCAGATTCAGAGAGTCTTTGGCCAAGGCCACATACCCGGCTATGGACTGTTTGGAAATGGGCATGCGCACGGTGGCATAGGCGTATTTGTAGGCGTTGTCCACAGGGAACAGGCTGTCATTGTGCGTATAGGCAAACACAAGATCGCCGTCTTCCGCCAGAAAGATCGTCCCGGCGTCGGCATGGGTAATTTCCCTGGCCTTGGCGAGAATGCGATCCAACACGGCGTTGATATCCCGATAGCGGGCGATTTCTTCCAGAAACAGGAGCAGCCAGTCGCTGCCGAAGCGGGTGAAAGGGACGAGGCCGGAAGGGGCGAAGCGCATCCCCTCGCGGGCGGCGTACACATTCAGTTGACCCGAAACAATGCTCCGCAGCCGGTAGTCCAGCGCGTCCAATTCCCGGTCGGAGCGGCGCGGTTCATGATGGCTCAGCGCCAGATTGCGCGTTCCCGCTCTGGCCGCGGCTTCAACCCAGTCCTCCCAGGCGGAGTGGCCCCAGCCGGGCGCATAATCCTCCCGGCCGTACATGGCGTCCACAACAGCGATGTCCGCTCCGCGCAGAAAACTTTCGGCTTCGGCGCGGGCTTCAGCGGTTCCGTCAATTTCGTGATCCCCGGAATAGACAAAGAGGGCGTTGTCCGCGCGAACCTTGTAGCCGAGTCCCCCGCCGGGATGGCGGACGGAGAAGGCTTCTACCGAAACCTTGCCCCTGCCTTCGCCGATGGATACGGTTTCTCCGCTTCTGACCGGATACCGGAGGACACTGCCTCCGAGCATGGTGAAGGGGACGGGAAAAAATCCGGCCTCATGAAAATGATCCGGCAGGTGGGCCAGCCAGTCCGGCAGATGGAGATGGATAATCCAGTCCGGAGAGTGGATGGGCTTGAAAAACCACAGGCCCATGATGTGGTCGGCATGGCCGTGGCTGATGAAGATATGGCATTCCCCCCTACCAGGCAGATTATCTCCGGCTTCGCGCAGACCGGTTCCGGCGTCGAAAAAAAGCAGCGCGCCGCTATCCGCGCGCAGTTCCACGCAGGCGGTGTTGCCCCCGTAAAAGGCCGTGTCCGGGGCCGGATTGGCGATGCTGCCCCGTACTCCCCGTATAATGGCTTCCATACTGTTTCTCCGGCAAAAAGTTCAACCGATCAGAGCAGTTTGATGCGGTGCCGGTGCGTGTAGCAAAGATCAAGCCAGAACCGAAGATTTCAGCCCAATCGGCTTTCTTTTTCCAGGAACGGAAAATTTTCTTCACTTGCACTTTCATTCCGCCCGCTTGCAACAGCCAGAGCATTTTAACATTGAAATGTTGCAATTTTGAAATGCTCTGGCGGCGGGTACCGCCGCCAGACCCGCAGGCGTGGGCGAAACTTGCTTCAGCCGTTGCTGCGCAGCAGCCTACGGATGAAGACAGCAACGATGTTTCGCCGTAAAGCGCCGGAGGGAGCGTCTCAAAATTAAATTGCTCTGGTCGAAACCCTTGAAAATAGCGACAAGCTATACAACTTGTTCAATTATCCGATTGAAAAACAAAAGGCAAGAACCTGATGGGGAAAATCGCACAGCGGATCAGAACTTTTCCTTGCAGTTATGCGCATGATGTTATTGTGAAATAAATTCAGAATAAGGACAACTTTTGTGAAATAAAAGTGAAATAATTGTCGTCAAAAATGACCATTTTCATTCCGCCGCGGCTACCACAATACAATTATATGTAATATTTAGATATTTTTCGTGGCATGCTTCTTGTTACTACCCCTGCGCCGGCTTTTGTTCCACCAGAGGAGGCAAGCTTTTCATCCTCCTCCGCAAACACTCACAGGTGCAGTATGAAGATGCATGTTGTAGTCCAGGGATTTCCCGGACGTTCCGTCAACGGTTCGCTCAGTTGGAGTTCAGTCGCGTATATTGAAACGGGAAAACACAAAATTTTGTTCGATACCGGGGGGCCGAGCAAGCGCAGTTCGCTCAAAAAGCGCCTCGCCGACATCGCGGTGGATCCCGAGAGCATTACCATGCTCGTGTTCAGCCATTTTCACGACGACCATATCCGCAATTACGACTATTTCCCCAACGCGGAAATCCTCTTCCACGCCGTGGAGGAAGATTGGGCCAGGGAACTGCCAATCAGCGACTTCGCCTTTCCGGAAGCCTATTACCCCATCATCCACAAGACCGGGCGCGTCAGCCTTGTTTCCCGCGATGAAGAAATCGCGCCGGGCGTGAACGCCATGCTCGTTCCGGGGCACACGCCGGGCAGCATGGCGCTGATTCTGCGCGATCCCGCCATGCCGGTCACCGCCCTGACCGGCGACGCGGTCAAGAACATGGCCGAACTGGCCACAGGCGCCGTCTCCCACAGCAAAAACGCCGCCATCAGCGCCGCGTCCATCCGCAAGGTGCGGGATGCGGCGGACGTGGTGCTGCCCGGACACGACCGTCTGCTCAAGGTGGAGAAAGACCGCATCGTCGCTCTCACCGAAGCCCGCGATGGCGTTATCGTGCCGCCGGATGTCATGGAGCCGGGCAAAGAAGTGCTGCTCGACCTCGTCGTGCCGATAACGGCCATGCCTATTACCCCCTGTACCGCCAACTAGAACAATTTAATTTTGAGACGCTCCCTCCGGCGCTTTACGGCGAAACAAGTTTCGCCTACGCCTGCGGGGCGGGCGGCGGTACCCGCCGCCAGAGCATTTCAACATTTTCAATGTTAAAATGCTCTAATCCGGAGAACCTTATGAACAGCAAATACTGTCTGAAATGGGGCATCGTCATAGGCGTGCCCGCTCTTATCCTCCTTTGCCCCGTGCCTGAAGGATTTTCCGTTGAAGCGTGGCAGTTG
>JAISBT010000189.1 GCA_031266055.1 Deltaproteobacteria bacterium | reverse complement strand
AAGTTTCGCCCACGCCTGCGGGGCGGGCGGCGGTACCCGCCGCCAGAGCATTTCAACATTTTCAATGTTAAAATGCTCTAGTGAGGCGGGTTGCCAGAGCGTGATCCACCGTCACCATGAACCCCTGTTTAATTGCATCAACCAGAACCGCGCCCGGAGCGCCGCCTTTTACCGGGCGCACATCTTTGACCAGGGCCGTAATTATTTCCGCTTTATGGTCATGTTTTTTCCAACTTTTTACCGCGGAAAGAACTCCAGCTTCCAGCAGGGTTCGCTCCGGTATATCCTGCAGGAGGGATTCGCGCCTGATTACAACATGCGCGCTTGGCCCGCCCTGCACATGCAACCACAGATCATGCGCGCGCGCCGCTTTAAGCAGCGCCTGATTGCCCAATGCGCTGCGTCCGCGTAAAATTGTAAAACCGTCGGAAGATACGACGCTTTGGATCAATTTACCGTTTTTGGACAATTCCGGCCTGGAGTTTTCTCCTTTGGGCGCGGCTCCGCCCAAGGCCAAAGGAACATCGCCCGGAATGCCGAAAGCGCTTTCGCGTTGCAACAGGGCAAGCTCCGTGCGCAGCAGCTTACGGCGTTCCGCCACAAAATTCAGCCCGCGCAACCCCCGCTCGGATTGTTTGAATAAATAGTACATATTTTCAAGGATGCTTTTGCGAGGATCCAGAATAATTTCATGGGTTGTTTCACTGTTTTCACCCGGTATGAAAAGGAAAGCGCGTTTGGCGTTTTTTTCCTCCGGGCTCAGGCGCCAAAGCGCGGATTGCAGCAAAATACCCTGGTTACGCAAGGCGGCAAGATTTTTCAGACGTTCTTCTTCCTCGTCCAATTTAAGCAGAGTTTTGCGCAGCCGGCTTTCCTGCGCGGAAAAAAGCCTCCGATGCTCTTTTTGGTCCTTTGCGCCTATTTCGGCCAGCACTTGCGGTTCGTAGACGGATCTCGCCCATTCCAGCAAAGGAAACCGCATCTGCCCGGCGCAGCCGCCGGAAGCATCAGTCAGAGGCGCTTCGCGCAGCTCTTCCGCCAATTGCTTTGGTAAAGGCCAGGCCGAAAGTACATGCGGCGCATTATTAAAATAATATAAATGCATCTCGCCGGAATTTCGTTCAATTTCATATTGTAAATCCGCCAAAAGAGAGGCCGCTTCCAGATTATCCAAACAAGCCAGGGTTTTACGCAATGCAGGGGTCAATACCGGATAATTTTTCCAGACAGTGGGTTCCTGCAACACGCCGTGCGGATTTTGATCGGAAAAATGCCGCTCCGGCCAACTGACGGGGGCAATATCCGGCAATTCATGGTGCAGGCTGGGGCCGGTGGTTAAATCAAGGCACAGCCAGAGAGGGACGCCGCCCGTATTCCCTGTGATATGGACGGTTTGCCGGGGGCCCGGCACAAAAAAGAACAGGCGGCGGTTAAGCCAGTCCAGCGTTGCGGAGCCGAGTTTACGTCCGGCCAGATACTTGCGCAAAGTCATGACCATGGCGCTCGGCCGCTCGGGGTTGGGAAGCTTCCGGGCGCTTAAATACAGGGCAGGCGCAAAATTGCCCCGGCGGATATCGGCAACGGGTTTTAAACCTGGAGAACAGCTTTTGGGGTGACGTATAAATACAGTGCGTTTGAGGCCATGGTTATATAGACCGAGGGCGAACAGCCCGGGCGCGGGAGCGTGTATTTTTTCCACCCGGGCACCATGCATGAAAAGAGTCAGTTCTTTGGCCAGTAATCTGAAAACATGCGCATCCATTTCGTAAAAACGCTAATCGCCGCGCAATTGTTCATCTTCTTCCTGTTTGCTTTTACAGTTTATGCACAATTTCGTAACCGGGCGGGCTTTCAGGCGGGGTACGCCGATATCTTCTCCACATTCTTCACAAACGCCATAAGTGCCGTCTTCCATACGGGTAAGAGCGGCTTTAATTTTGCTGATGAGTTTACGTTCACGATCCCGTATGCGTAAAGTAAAAGACCGGTCTGATTCAACAGTGGCGCGATCCGCGGGGTCGGCGCACAGTTCATTGCTGTCCGTCATGTCTTCAATGGTATTGTCAGATTGCTTGAGAGCCTCTTGCAACATTTCATTCAGCAGGTTTCTGAAATAATCAATATCATTTTGCTGCATACTTGTCTCCTGATCCGCTTTGCAACTATTCGGTCAATGCTGAAAAAGCCGGGAAACGACTTTTTCAGAAAGGCACGCCGGCTCCAGGCGCCGCTACGCGGACGCCGCAAGTAAATTGCGGCTCGCCTTTCGCCGTGCCCGGTCAATTGTATCGACCGGGTTAGTCGCCTTTTGGTATATTTCCGGTCGAAAAAACACAGAAATTTAGCATTTATATTTAATGATATAAATGTATTATATATTTTTTAAGGGCCGACTATTTGGAACGTCTTGTGAAACCCTATACATAAACCAAAACCTGGTAAAAAGTAAAGGGAAAAATAAAATTTATTGCTATTGACAGACCGGGAGGTTTTGGCTTAAACGACATAATTCCGAGCGGGAGTAACTCAGCGGTAGAGTGCAACCTTGCCAAGGTTGAAGTCGCGGGTTCAAATCCCGTCTCCCGCTCCAAAGGTCAAACGCCGCCCGGCTTTTTCCGGCCGGGGCAATGCGGGCGTTATTGTAAACGATTTGATCAGGCGGCATAGCCAAGCGGTAAGGCAGAGGTCTGCAAAATCTCCACCCCCAGTTCAAATCTGGGTGCCGCCTCCAAACAGGCATAAACAGACGTTTGCTGAAATAAACTTTCCGTTGGGGGAGTAAGGCAAACGTCTTTTTTTGCGTCTCCTGATGTTAACTGAGATTGTTTGACAGCTACCCACTTTGGGGGGTAGAAAAGCGGGTATGACTTTTTATCCGTTATTTTCCTACCCACCTGGAGAGTGAAGATGTCACTTGCTGATGTTTCCATCCGGAACAGCCATCCGAAAGATAAAATGTATCGTATATCTGACGGAGGAAACCTCTATCTGGAAATATACCCAAACGGAAGCAAACTCTGGCGGATGCGCCTGAAGACAGCCGGGAGGGAAACAATGCTCTCGCTTGGGTCATACCCAACAGTGTCTTTAAAAGACGCCAGGGTAAAGCGTGACGAGATCAATACCCAAAGAGCCAACGGTATAGACCCAGTTGCTGAGAGAAAAAAAGCCTCCGCAAAAACCAAGTCTTCGGAAATTACCTTTCTTCGCGTATATGATTCCTGGATTTCAGAAAGAAAACCCCCCTTCTGGTCAGAAGAACACTACACAAAAACAAAAGCCAGGATAGAAACCTACCTGCTGCCGATTCTTGGCAAACTGCCCGTAGCTGAAATAGCCCCCCAACAAATTCTCATCCTTCTTAAAGGAATAGAAAAACAGAATAAAATAACCACTGCCCACACCGTCAGAGGCTTATGTTCCCAAATTTTCAGATATGCCG
>JAISBT010000174.1 GCA_031266055.1 Deltaproteobacteria bacterium | reverse complement strand
GTTTTAACATTGAAAATGTATAAAGCGCTCTGCAAGGATTTGCCTGCAAATCCTTGCCGCGAGATTGTCGCGAGGCGAACTTGCTTCGCCGTTAAGCGACAATCTCAAGCGTAAAATGCTCTAGGCGAAAGCGCGCCCGCCGGGCGGATTTTTGAAGCGTCAACTGCTCTAAAAAGGAGGCCGCATAATGTCTCAGGTTACAGTTACCGAACATCTTCTTTTACATCAGAAAAGAACTCCCGATGCGACAGGCCGCTTCACGCAACTTTTGCATGATTTGATTATTTCCGCCAAGCTTATCGCGCGCAGCGTCAGTAAAGCCGGCCTCCTCGACGTGCTGGGTGAAACCGGTGAAATCAACGTGCAGGGCGAGCAGGTGCAGAAACTTGACGAATATGCCAACAGGGTACTCATTCATCGTATGGAAAGGAGCGGGGCTTTATGCATCATGGCGACCGAGGAAAATGCGGACATCATACCGGTGTCGGATCGCTTCGGTCAGGGAGATTACATATTTATATTCGATCCTCTGGACGGTTCCAGCAATATTGACGTCAATGTCAATGTAGGAACCATTTTTTCCATCCACAAGCGTTTGTACGGCAGCCATCCCGACCCCGGCATCAGCGATGTATTGCAGCCCGGCAGCAAGCAGGTGGCTGCCGGATATTTTTTGTACGGGCCGGCCACCATGATGGTTTACACCACCGGGCAGGGCGTAAACGGTTTTACCCTTGACCCGTCGGTAGGCGAATTTTTACTTTCACATCCCAACATCATGATCCCGGAAACCGGGAAAATTTATTCTGTAAACGAAGGCAATTACGCGCTCTGGGACAGTAAAACCAGGAAGGCCGTCGATTATTTCAAAGGCACGAAAAACCGGCGCGGCCATCCGTATTCTCTGCGTTATGTCGGCTCTCTGGTGGCGGATTTTCACCGCACGCTGTTGTACGGAGGTATTTTCGCCTACCCCAAAAGCTATAAAAATCCCGAGCGGGGCGAAGGCAAACTGCGGCTTTTGTGTGAAGCGTCTCCTTTGTCTTTTGTGGCGGAACAAGCCGGAGGCAGAGCCACGGACGGGGCAGGCCGCATTCTGGATATAGAGCCGGGCCATCTGCATGAAAGGGTGCCGCTTTTCATCGGTTCAAAAAATGACGTTGACGATGTCATGCGCTTTTTGGCCTGAAGTATGGATGCAGATCAGCAGTGTTGTGTCTGGGCATAGAAAGTTCCTGTGATGAAACCGCCCTTGCTTTGGTGCGCGACGGGCGTCCCGCCGGGCAGGTTCTCTACAGCCAGGCGGATGTGCATGCTCTTTTCGGCGGGGTTGTGCCGGAGTTGGCTTCGCGTGAACACGGCAGGTTCATTGTGCCGCTTTATGAACTGCTTGCGCGCGAACACAAATTTTCTCCCGGAGACATAGATTGCATTGCTGTGGCGCGTGGGCCGGGGCTTTTGGGCAGTCTGCTGGTAGGCGTCGCCTTCGCCAAATCCCTTGCCCTGGCCTGGCGGAAGCCTGTTTTGGGCATCAACCACCTGCACGCCCATCTGCTTGCCGCCGGCCTTGAAGGCGAGTTGAAGTTCCCCGCTGTCGGGCTCCTTGTTTCGGGCGGACATACGCATATTTATCATATCGACTCCCCCGCGCGTTTCTCTCTTCTTGGACGCAGCATTGACGACGCCGCGGGCGAGGCGCTGGACAAATTTGGAAAAATGCTCGGCCTGCCGTATCCGGCCGGGAAATACATTGATCGCTTCGCCGCTTCGGGCGGCAGCCCGATGGAGCTTTTTCCGAAACCATACCTGGATAATGACAACTGTGACTTCAGTTTCAGCGGCCTCAAAACCGCTGCCGCCACTTTTCTGAAATCGCGGCCGGAGTTGCGGTTCCAATATGATGAAGCAAACTGTCTGCCGGTGCCGCCAGGCGGCTCCGCCGGGCTGGAGCTTGCCGGGATTTGCGCTTCTTATGTACACGCGGTGGCTGAAACTTTGCGGATAAAACTTGCGCGGGCCATAGAACGGATTCAAAAAACCGCTGCCCTGGCCTCAATTATTCTTGCCGGGGGAGTGGCCGCCAGCGGGACGATTCGCAAAACTTTAGGCGAGATGTCTTTACAAACCGGTTTGCCGCTTTATATTCCATCTGCCGCTTTGTGTACGGATAATGCATATATGGTGGCTTACGCCGGAGAACTTTTATCCGGGCTTGGTCTTGCTCATAGTTTGTCTTTTACGGCTGTTCCGCGTGGAGCGCAAGTTCCTGATGACTATCACGCGGCTTTTGGATATAGAGCATTTTAACATTGAAAATGTATGCAAGGATTTTGCCTGCAAATCCTTGCCGCGAGGCGAACTTGCTTCAGCCGTTGCTGCGCGGCAGCTTACGGATGAAGACAGCAGCGATGCTTCGCCGTTAAGCTACAATCTCAAGCGTAAAATGCCATAGTCATCACAAAAAATAACTTCCCATGATATTAAGGAGATATTATTATGGTTAAAGAATTATCCGAAGCAGCTTTCGCTAAAACCATATCTGAGGCGGCCGTGCCTGTGCTGGTGGATTTTTGGGCGCCCTGGTGCGGCGCGTGCCGTTCCATCGGCCCGGTGGTTGAGGCGCTGGAGGGTGAATACGCCGATAAACTGGAAGTATATAAAGTCAATGTGGACGATAACCCCGCTTTACCCGAACAGTTTTCCATTCGCGCCATCCCCACGCTTATTCTGTTTAATAACAACGAAGTCCAGGAACGTATCACCGGCGCTGTTTCCAAGGCAAATTTACAGACGGTGATCGACAGGGCGCTGGCCGGATGAAAAATTACGATGCCGCCGTTATCGGCGCCGGGCCGGCCGGTTTGACGGCAGCCCTGTATCTGGCCCGCTTTGGCTTGCGTCCGGCGCTGCTGGAAAAGCTCACGCCCGGCGGCATGCTTCTGCAAACTTTTGCCATTGAAAACTATCCTGGCCTCGGCGGCGTAAAAGGCTATGCGCTGGCGGACGCAATGGAGGCGCAGCTTGCTCCGTACGCCATAGACCGTTACGCCGGCGAAGTGACCGCCATGGAACACGCGCCGGGTAAAAACCGCCTGCGGATTGATGAAGAATGGATTGAAAGCCGGTCGGTGGTCATCTGTTCGGGTCTGAAGTACAGAAAGCTTGATTTGCCCCTGGAAGACAAATTTGTCGGACGCGGTCTTTCCTATTGCGCCCTTTGCGACGGCCAGTTTTATAAAAACAAGGTTGTGGGCGTTGTGGGCGGAGGAAATGCGGCTTTGGAAGAGTCTGTTTATTTGTCGTCCATAGTTAAGGAACTGCATTTATTTCACCGCAGGGACGAGTTCAGAGGGGCAAAAATTTATGTTGATAAAATAACCGGAATTCCGAATATTAAAATCCATTACAGCTCCGTTCTTGCCGCATTACATGGAGAAGACGGGCTGGAAGGCGTAACCGTCCGGGATCTTGCCGGTAACCGCAGTGAATATATGCCCTTGAGCGGACTTTTTATTTTCGCCGGCTTTCAGCCGACGGGCGCTTTTTTTCCGGATGAGCTCAAAAGGGATGAAGATGGTTTTATTATAACCGATACTGAAATGCGTACCAACCTTCCGGGCATCTTCGCGGCCGGCGACATTCGCGCCAAGTTGTGCCGCCAGGTTGCGACCGCTGTGGGTGATGGCGCCACAGCCGCAAATTCCGTATATGCATTTGTGGAGCATGGTCATGTCTAAATACTGTTTCCCGCGGATATTGTTTGCATCTGTCTTATGCCTGTTGTTCAGCGGTTGTTCCAGCCTCATTGATTCTTTTCTTTTGCCGGAGCCTGAACTTTCCGCCGAAGATTTGTTTGAAACGGCCAATGATGCCATGCGCGATCAAAATTATGCCCTGAGCATCTCCAATTTTACCAAATTGAAAGAGAATTATCCGTTCAGCCCCTATGTGATGGAGGCTGAACTCTCCCTGGCCGACGCGTATTATCTGGATTCAGACTGGCTTATGGCGGTGGAGGCCTATAAAGAATTTGAGGTGATGCATCCGAAACATTCGGCTATGCCTTACGTGTTATATCAAATCGGCCTCTCCAGCATGAAAACTTACACTTCGGTCGACAGACCGCCGACATTGATCCATGAGGCCATTTCGTACTTTATCCGCTTGCGGGAATCTTTTCCCGGCGACGAATACGCCGAAAAGTCCGAGGAGCAAATCAAGCAGTGCCGCCGTACGCTTGCGGAATACGAAGTGCATATGGCGGATTTCTTTTTCAGAATAAAAAGATACAGATCCGCCTGGATGCGCTATAAAAATGTAATAGCCGAGTACCGGGATATTGAAGATCTGTACAATTATTCGCTGATTCAGTCCAGCGCGGCTTATGCCATGCAGGTGGAAGATGAGGCCGAAGAAAACCGCAAGGCCAGAGAGGGTGGTTTATACGAATTCTTCAAGTGGTTGTGACGCGCGGAGAGTTTTTTCCCGGCGGCGCCTGCACTTCCACGCCCCAACCGCGCAGATTCGCGGAGATAAAGTCCAGGATGGCGGCGTGCTCCTCTTTCCCGTTGCCGCTTACGTCCATAGCCGCGCCAAACTTGAAACGCACCGGGAGCTGCGGGTGTATCCGGCCGAAATCTTTCAGCAACCATCCGTTCCCCCAGGCATCTGAACGCAAGGCGACGGGCAGTACCGGCGCGCCGGTCTTCCGCGCCAGTTTTGTGCCTATGCTGTTAAATTCCTGCGGCTTAAAAACAAGATTGCGCGTGCCTTGCGGAAAAATAATAATGGAATGTCCATTGGCAATGCGTTCCGCTCCGCCGTCAAGCATGGCCTTTAAATCCGTCCGGGCGTCTTTGCGGGTGACCACCACCGGATTCAGCGCGGCGAGCAGGGGGCCGAAGTAGGGGTAGCGCAGGAGGGAATCTTTGATTACAAAGGTAACTTTTTGATAATTCTGAATCAAACAGGGCAAGGCGAAAGTTTCCAGCGAGCCCATATGGTTGGCCGTAAAAATGCAGGGGCGGTGTAAATTCATTACATGTTCCAGCCCGGATATTTCAAATTTAACCCCGCAATATTCCAGTGCGCGTATGGTATTCAGGCTGCTTTTGTTCCATTCGGCGCCGTCGTATTTACCCTGTTTGGCAAGGTTGCCGCCGCTTATGACAACATTGAGCAGGCGCGGATAAAACCCCAGGGAGGGAAAAAGCGAGGAAAAATTTTTTTGGATATTTTCCGGCGTGCTGTAACTGGGCGTTGCATACGGCAGAGGAAAACGCGCATTCTTTATGGCTGGCTCATTCATCCTTGTTATTCCCTTGTTGTTACCTTTTTTTGCCGGAGCGGTTTTGCAGATTTTTTTTCCACCACCCGCTTAATCTGGCCTCTTCCCCCTGGTTTTTGGGAGCATAGAAGCTGCCCGGCGTAACGTCCGGCGGCAGATAATCCTGATCCACCCAGGATTCGGGGTAGTTGTGCGGATAAAGGTAGTCGCGGCCGTAGCCCCATTCTTTTTGCAGCTTGGTGGTCGCATTGCGTAAATGGAGCGGAACCGGCCTGCTTCCGTTAGCTTTTATTTCTTTTGCGGCAAGAGTGTAGGCTGCGTAAGCGCTATTGCTTTTGCGGGCCAAAGCCAGGTAGACGCAGGTTTCCGCAAGGGGTAAAAATCCTTCCGGCATTCCGACAAACTCGACGGCCTGCTGGCAGGACACCGCCAGAGGCAGGGCATGCGGGTCGGCAAGGCCCACGTCTTCGGCGGCGGACAAGATCAGTCTGCGGCAGATAAAACGCGGGTCTTCCCCTCCTTCCAGAAGACTCGCCAGATAATACAACGCGGCGTCAGGGTCGCTCCCGCGTATGGATTTGATCAGCGCCGAGATAATTTCGTAGTGACTGTCTCCGGTTTTATCATGCCGCATGACCATGTCCGGCAAAGCTTCTTTTATGCTTTCCAGGTTTCGTTTGTCCTCCGGCATGGCGGTGATGTATTCCATCAGATTCAGCAGGGTGCGCGCATCGCCGCCGGACATATGCGCAAGCAGGCGCAAAGTTTCCTGATCCAGATTCAAATCACGGGCCAGCCCTCCCCGTTCGGCAAGCTTCAGCAGTTCTCCGGGCAGAAGAGCCCGCAGACGCAAAACATGCAGGCGCGAAAGCAGTTGCCTGGTTACGCTGAAAGAAGGATTTTCCGTGGTAGTCGCAATAAGCGTAAGCTCGCCGCTTTCCACAATGGGCAGAAAAAAATCTTGCTGGGCTTTGGAAAACCTGTGCAATTCGTCCAAAACCAGAATATCGACCCCGGCCAGAGTTCTTCTTAACTGCTGCAAACCGGCCTCCGGGGCGCTGAGTCTGGTAGTTTTCAGACCGTGCGCCTGCGCCAGAATCAGGGCCAAAGTGGATTTTCCGCAGCCGGGCGGGCCGAAGAGCAGCAGGCTCGGCAAACGTTTGGCCTGTAAAAAATTTTGCAGTTTACCGCGTAAATGTTCCTGCCCGACGAAATCTTCAAGGGAATGCGGCCGCAAACGTTCGGGAAGAGGGGGTAATATGCTCATGGGGAGACTTTTTGCGCGTCTTGCAGTTGTTTAGCCCAGAAAGTCAGCCCAAGGCAGAGCAGAGCGGCGGTTTCCCAGCGCAGTATGCGCTTGCCCAGGCTGACGCCGGGAATTCCGTGTTTTTTAAACAGGCGCGCTTCTTCCACGCTCAGGCCGCCTTCCGGCCCCATTATAAAAAGCAGGTCGCCGGCATTGTGCGGAACGGTAAGATCGCTCAGATTCAGCATATTTTCCTGTTCTTCGTCTTCCCAAAGCAGAAAAGCTTTTTGAAATTTGTCCGCCTCCCGCGCCAAAGACTCCGCTCCGGAAGGGAAAGTGCGCACTTCAGGAAGATACGGGTTGGAACATTGTTTTGCCCCGGCAATAAGCTGCGCCTGCCAGTTTTCCCCGGATGCTTCCGGCACGGGGAGCTGGCTGCGTCCGGCCTGCCAAAACCAGATTCCGCCGGCTTCAAGCTCCACCGCTTTCTCCATCAGCCAACTGCGGCGCGCGGCTTTGGTGTAGGCCGCGGCAAGAAAGCAGCGCGAACTTGGCCTCAAGTGGGTTTGCACAGCCAGAGGAACAAGCCGCGCCTGGTTTTTCGCAAGGCTTTGGATCGTAAAGTCGCCGGTTTTCCCCGCGCCATCCAAAAGCCGTACCTGCTCCCCGGCTTTAAGGCGTGAAACTTTGATCAGGTGCCTGGCTTCCTGCCCTTCAAGAATAAGAGGATCAGCCGGGTTAAGCGGCCATTTTTCAGGAGGCAGGAAAAAGTTGCGCATAATACGGGCCGACTATATTTTTATTCTGGCCGTACCGGCGTAAAAGGGCAGGGCAACACGCGCGGCTTCCAGATCGGCGCGGTCGGTTCGGATGATGAACGCGGCGTCTTGAGCGTGTTTTTCGGCAATATAGGCGAGGGCGACGGCATGGCCCAGAGTCGGCGCGAAGGATGCGCTGGTGATCACGCCCGCTTGTTCGCCGTGTTTGCTTACGACCGCGTTGCCGTGCCTGGCGCTGCGTCTGCCGGGAATGGAAAGGGCCGTTAAAACTTCGCGCAGATCAAAAGCGCGTTCTTTGCCGACGTATGGCGCATCCGAGGTCAGCATGGCGCCATAGCCGGCTTCAGCCGGGGTTCGGAACGGTTCCAGATCCTGCCCGTTAAGCGGCAACCCGGCTTCAAGACGCAGGGTATCCCGGGCGCCCAGTCCGGCCGGCCGCACCAGACCGTGCGTAAGCAGGTGTTCCCACATGGCGGTGGCGGCAGCCGCGGGAACGTATATTTCGTAGCCGAGTTCTCCGGTATACCCGGTACGGCTTACGAGCAGTCTGCCGCCGTTGAAGGAACCCCGGGCAAAGCCGAAATACGGGAGCTGCGTCCATTCTCCGGGTAAAATTTCCTGTAAAACCTGCCGGGAAAGCGGCCCCTGCAAATCAATTTTTCCAACTTTGTCGGAAATATCCCGCAGGGTGACGCTTTGGGGGAGGCGTTCCCTGAGGACGGCAAAATCCGCTGCGCGGCAGGCGGCATTGACCACCAGCATAAATTCGTTTTCAGCCAGACGGTAGGCCACCAGATCGTCCAGGATGCCGCCTTGCCCGTTAAGTAAAAACCCGTAGGAACAGCGGCCTGTCCGCAGCTTGCCGATGTTGACGGTAATGGCGCGGCTCAAGGCTTCGGACGCATTCACGCCGCTGATCATGAATTCGCCCATGTGGCAGATATCGAAAATAGAGGCGGCTGTCCGGGTGTGCGTGTGTTCGGCAAGAATGCCGGCATATTGAATTGGCATGTTCCATCCGGCGAAAGGAGCCATTTTGGCGTGATGGGCCATGTGCCAGTTGCCGAGCGGAGTCTGTAAGTTGTCCATTTTAGTAATCGCCTTTGCTGAGTTGGTTTTCTGCTTCTTCTTTGGCGGGTTGGATGTTTTTTCTGGCTTTGCGGATGGCTTTGAATTCATCCATAAGCGTTACCAGCCGGCCGTAGTTTTTTCTGATTTCCTCGCGCCGCCCGGAGGAGCGTTCATGCTCTTTCTTCTCAATATAAGTGCGCACCAGATAGCGATCGCTCAGAATGGATTCACAGAGTTTTATGACATAGACAACCAGCGTGTCAAAGTAACTTACAATTTCAAATTTCAAGGCATGCAGAATATTGACCGTTTCTTCCAGCATCTGCCGGTAGTCTATGCGCTTGCCTTTGTACTGGCGCAGCCGCAGGTCTTCCAGGATGCGCACCTTGCGGGCCTGCTGTATATAGCTGTATTTTGTAACGACTTCCTGGTACAATTCGCGCATATTGTTGAATATTTCGTAGTTGTCCGGTGAAAGCAGGTAGTTATCCAGCACTTTGACCACATTTCCGAAAAATTCGTCGCCGTAGCCGATTATACGGCGCTGATGCTTGGAGAGCCAGGAATAAAGAAATTTCAGCTTTTTTTCGTCAGTATCGGTATTTTCTATAAGCTCGGAGCGTTTATAGACGATGTATCCGGTATATTCTCCGCGTACTATGTCGTTGAGGCGCAGGAACATGTTGGAAGTATCTTTTATTATGTTGACTCCGCTCAAAATTTCTCCGCTGACGGGATGGATGATTTCCTGCGCTTCAACGGACAAGGCCCTGTCCTGGCGCACGTTTTCATGGCTGAATTTATGCTGCTTGTATTTTACCCGCAAGATGAGGACGCGTTTTTTGGGGTTTACAAAATAGCCCTCGTCTTTAAGCACCGGGAGCAAATCCGTCATGTCGTCATCCAGGGTTGCCAAAGCGATTTTTTCCACTGTGGGGTAAGCCTGGCCTGTGGTATTGTTCCATTGGGTGGTTATGGTGCGATCCGATTGCCCCAAAGTGCGCACAAGAAATTTTTCGCCCATCCTGTGGAGGCGGCGCGCAAATAACGCGGCGGAAGTTCTGCGTTCCGAGGAT
This sequence comes from Deltaproteobacteria bacterium, assembly GCA_031266055.1. GTDB lineage: Bacteria > Desulfobacterota > Desulfovibrionia > Desulfovibrionales > Desulfovibrionaceae > WRHT01. Next base: position 11,553 of record JAISBT010000174.1, on the reverse strand, counting down.
ATGGGAAAGCCGTACAGTTCCATGAGATATTGATAGACGAAATTGCGGTTTTGATCGTAAAGCTCATGGTCGCCTACGGCGAATTTTCCTATATGCAGGCCGAAACGCTTGATTTCCGTATCCAAATCCGAAGGTAAAGAGGCATAAATCCCGCATAAACGAAAAGTGTTCTGTCCGGGCACGTCAGTATCCATAGCCAGAACCTGGGCGCGATCCATTTGTGAAAGAAAGGGCATGAGCGCGGGGTAAACGTTAATATTTCCGATATCGGCCGAACCTATGGAGAGTTGCAGCTCTTCGCGCGCCTTTTCATGCAGGTGGTTTTGCAGGGTGTTCATGTTGCGGGTGATGATTCCGGATACCCCGTCCTCGCTCATGTCCGGGGTGATGACCGGCAGGGCGTCAAACTGGAAGACCTCGTTAAAATACTTTAACGGGCGTGCGAAAGCGACCAGGCTGAAGCCGGGCAACTTTTTATATTCCCACAGATCCGGTTCAAACGAAGGCAAAAGCTCCCTGTTCTCCAACAGCGGGTAATCGCTGTTTTCAAAGTAGGGCTTGACAAGGCCGTAGCGGATGTGAACCATATCCAGAAATTTTTTTAAGGCAGTAATATCCGGTAAAGTAATATTATCACGTAGATACCACTCATCTTTCCAGGATATTTTACCTTTTGTGAACGCCTCTTTCCAGGACTGCATCCTATTGTACCTTCAGGAACAAATTATTCATCTGGTTATGTAGCACGGCTTTCAGCAATTATCCACACGTAAAGCATGCTTTTGCAAAAAATTCCGAACATTCTCTTGGCTTAATAAAAAAGTTGGGTTAATTGATGTGGAGTATGAGAACATAAACTATGAACAACTCGCTTTATGATAAAATTTTGGGCATTATTTGCAGCGTATTTGAAGCGCACACCGCCGCATTGTTTTTAAAAGACCGGCGGCTGGAGCGTTCGTCTTCTTATGCGCTGGAAGCTGTTTTCAGTCTGGGCGACAAAGTTGACCCTGAAGCCAGGATCATTGCCGGGCAGGGTCTTGCCGGGTGGATTTTGCACCATAACAAGCCGTTGCTGGCGCCGAATTTTGATCAACGCCGCAGCCACCTCGGTTATTACCTGGACGACGAAGAAAAAAATATCAAAGCCTTTATGGGCTGCCCTTTTCCAGGTTGTGACGGAGTTATTTGCGTTGACAGCAAACGCCAATATTCTTTTGCCGATCGGGATCAAAAATTGCTGGCTCTGTTTGCGGAGTTTCTGGAGCATCTTTATGATAATATCAACCAGGAAGCCGAACAAGCCGACGCTTTGCGCTATTATGCCGCTTTGCGGCTGATTTACGTACTCAGGCGCGAACATGCGCGCTGGGCGGATTTTTTGCATAATTTTCTTGATATTGTTTCACAGGCCAGCGGCTTTGAATACTGCGTCATGTGTACCCGTCAGCCGGGCAGCGACAGTTATTCCATTGAAGGCGAAAATTATCCGTTATTGATTAAAGACGAAGCGGCGAAATTATATCATCTGAACCGAGGGCTTGTGGGTTGGGTGTTCTGTAATTCCGCTCCGCTGTTTTGCGGCGGGGACGACAACCCGCCGGTTACCCCTCTTTTGGGTAAAGCCGGCGATACTCCGGCCTTTCAAAGCCTGATGCTCATGCCGCTGGTCATTCAGCGCAAAGTGCGCGGGGTGCTGTGTCTGGCCAGTAAAAAATCTTTGCTGATCGGCCAGGATGTGCAGGACTTTGCGGTTATGGCTTCAGAGCATATGGCCCTGTTCCTGGAAAACCTTTTTGTCAAATGCCGGCTGCGTGACTTGCACAAAAGCATAACGGAACATACCGTAAAAAATTAAATTACGTTACGGCTGTTATAAGCGGCAAGCTCCAGCGGAAAACGCTGTATACTAAAAAATGTTTAGAAAAATTTTCAACTTGTTCGGCAAAAATTTGGCCATGGATCTTGGCACGGCCAATACGCTTTTATATACGCAAAAAGACGGCATAGTGCTGAACGAGCCCTCGGTTGTAGCCGTGGATACGGAAAAAGGTTCTGTCCTGGCTGTGGGGCGGGAAGCCAAAGAATTTCTGGGGCGCACGCCCACGCGGATCAAGGCTGTGCGGCCGATGCGCGATGGCGTTATCGCCGACTTTGACATAACCAGCAAACTCATTGAATTTTTTATTCGCAAAGTCACTCGCAGGCTGAGTCTCTCACGCCCCGGCATTGTTATTTGCGTGCCCACCGGCATTACCCAGGTGGAAAAAAGGGCGGTTGTCGAATCCGCGCGTCAGGCTGGTTCCGGAGAGGTTTTTTTAATTGAAGAACCCATGGCTGCCGCCATCGGCGCCTCTCTTCCCTTTGATCAACCCCGGGGGAATATGGTGGTGGATATCGGCGGCGGAACAACGGAAGTAGCGGTCATTTCTCTTTTTGCCATTGCTTACGCCGAGTCTGTCCGCATAGCCGGAGACGCCATGAACAACGCTGTGCAGCGTTATTTTTACGAGGAATTTCAACTGCTCATCGGCGAAAACATGGCCGAGCGCATTAAAATCAGCCTGGGCACGGCCTGCCAGCAACGGGAGCAACTGGTGGCGGACGTGGCCGGAAAAGACATGGTCAGCGGCGTTCCGCGCGTCATCAGGGTTTCCGACGGGCATATCCGCGAAGCTCTGGCGGATACGGTGCGCGCCATAGTCACCGCCATCTGCAAAGCTCTGGAAAAGACTCCGCCGGAATTATCCGCCGATATCATGGATCAGGGCATTCTCATGGCCGGCGGAGGGTCTTTGCTGAAAGGGCTGGATGCGCTTGTGCATAAAAAAACAGGACTCAAAGTCATTCTTGATTCCGAGGCCTTGACCACAGTAGTGCGGGGTACAGGCAAAACCCTGGAAAATCGCAAGCTTTACAGCCGGGTTTATATCAACTGACTTCACGCGGAGAGCGCTCAATGACCTATTTGCCGCAGACCAGCATAGTGATTCCGGCATGTAACCAATGGGAACTCACGCGGGCTTGCCTGACTTCCCTGGCCGCTACCCTGCCCGGCGAAAGCTGCGAGGTGATCGTCGTGGACAACGCTTCCGGCGACGCCACGCCCGAAGCCTGCCCGGCGCTTGGCGCCGAGCTTTTCGGACGGAATTTCATTTACCGGCGGGCGGAAACGAATCTTAACTTCGGCCCGGCTTCCAACCTGGGGGCCAAACTCGGCCGGGGCGAATACGTCCTGTTTCTGAACAACGACACCGTTGCTCTGCCCGGGTGGTACGAACCGCTGTTGAGCGATTTCGCGGATTATCAAAACATCGCCGCGACCGGCCCCGTGCTGCTGTATCCGCCGGGCGAACCCTTCGGGCATACCGTGCAGCATCTGGGGGTGTTCGTTTCGCCCCACTTCCATGTCGGGCATCTTTATGAGGGCATTCCCGCGAACTGCGCGCTGGCGAAAAAACGGCGCTTTTTTCAGGTCATCACCGCCGCCTGTATGTTGATGCGGCGGTCGGTGTTTATGGAAGCCGGCATGTTTGACGAGGCCTACGTCAACGGCTTTGAGGATGTGGATCTCTGCGCCCGGCTCTCCAGCCGGGGGTACCGGATGACCGTCAATCCGGAGGCTTGGGTCGTCCATCACGCAAGCTCCACGCCCGGAAGACATCAACAGGAGAGCGCGAATTTCCGGCGCCTTGCCTCGTGCAGCCTGTCCCTGCTGAGCCCGGACTGGCACATGCACCTGAAAAACGACGGAATGCTGTCGTTGGTGGGGCCGTGGCAGACCTTGCAGACCTCCTTGCCTCCCGAACAGTGCGCACGTTTGGACAAAATTGCCGCCAAGTCCGCGCGGGGCGAACTTGCGGATCTCCTCGCGCGCCATCCGTTCTGGGAAAACGGCTGGAAAAGCCTGCTCCACAGGAGCGAGCGGGAATCCGGGCGCATGGAGCTTCAATCCGCCCGGTTCCGACTGTTCCCCGCGCCGGACGGAGCCATGGAGCTTTGTAAATCCGCCATAGCCGCATGCGACAGCGAGAAGTTTGCTTTCTGGTTCGCAAACTTGCAGTTTTTCTGCAGGCCGTTTGAAGAATATCTGGCAACGGCCGAATCCATGCGCGCATGGTGCGCGAACATCGGCCTTGGCGAGACGGCGGAGCAGTATGCGGGCTGGCTTGCCGGAGCGGAACGTTTCAGAACCGGGCTGTACCTGCCCTTTTTTGCGGATTTCTGGCGGCTCGCCACACAAATGCGGCTTCAGCTCCATCCCCACGTGGACTGGGCCTACACTCTCTGGCGGCACAACGTTGATCTTCCCCGGCGTGCGGCGGAGGCCGGCAGAGCCGTCCCGGACGCCTCAGGCTCCATATCTTTTTCCATTCTTATGCCGGTGTACAACCCCAAGGCGGAACACCTTACGGCGGCTCTTGAATCCGTTATGGCGCAAAACTGGCCGCATTGGGAACTGTGCATCGCGGACGACGCCTCCACCGACCCCGAGGTCGAAATCATTCTGACCCGCTATGTCGAAAGGGATTCCAGAATACGCGTTGTCCGGCGGATGGAAAACGGCCACATTGCCGCCGCCACCAACACGGCCCTGGGAATGGCGCGCCATCCGTACGCGATTCTGCTGGATCAGGACGATTTATTGCCTTCTGACGCCCTGCGCGTTGTGGCCGGAGCGGTGGCGGAACACCCCGACGGGCTGCTGTTCTATTCTGATGAAGACAAGCTTGGCAATGACGGTTCGTTCTTTTATCCTTATTTCAAAAACGGCGTATGGGATTGGGAACTGCTGTGCGGCCAGAACTTCGTCAGCCATCTTGGCGTATACCGTACGGAGCGCCTGCGGGAAATCCGCGGCTTCCGGGAAGGGTTTCGAGGTTCCCAGGACTGGGACATGCTGCTGCGCTATATCACCGGAGCGGACGCCGCGCGTTTTATCCACATCCCGCGCGTACTCTACCACTGGCGCGCGCACGCGGACAGTACCGCAACGGATGCCGGCGTGAAAGGCGAAGCTGTGGACAGCGCGCGCAGAGCTGTTCAGGATTACCTGGAAACTTTCTCCCCCGGCGCGGAAGCCTGCATATTGCCCGACATGCAATTCCTGCGCGTCAAGTTTCCGTTGCCGGGAAAGCGTCCTCTGGTGAGCCTGATCTGCGGCATGGGAGAAGCCCTTCCGCTTCTGAAGGCGCAGCTTTCGGCCCTGGCGGATAAAACCGCATATGGAAAGTACGAAATCATCGTACAGTTCGACCAGACTCTTCCGCCGGCAAGTATCGCCAAAGCCCGGTACATTGCCGAGGGTTACAAAAACGTGCGCCTGTCGCCCCATGCGCCGGATCTTTCAGCGGCGGATCGGCTGCTGCTGGGCGCTGCGCAGGCGCGCGGCCAAGTTCTGGGTTTTCTTTCCGGCGGTGTTGTTCCCATGACGGACAACTGGCTGGAAGAACTGGTTTCCTGCCTTTGCCGGGAAGGCGTGGGAGCGGTGGGCGGAAAGCTGCTGCAACGGAACGGAACGCTGGCGCACGGCGGTTACCTGGTGGACGCAAGCGGAAATCTGGCGGCCGTCTTCCGGGCGCTTCCCACCGGAGTATCGGTATGGTTCAGTTGGAATTATCAGGCCCGTACGGTGAACGCCCTGGACGGCATGTGCCTGTTCACCCGCTCTGAAACATTGGCGGAACTGGGTGGATTTGACTCCACTATGCCCGATGCGTCCGTGCAGGATTACTGCCTGCGGCTTGGCGAAAAGGGCCTGCGCACGGTCTGGTGGCCCTTTGCGGGATTCATGCTGCTTGACGGCCGGGAGGAGCGCATGCCGGACAAATTGGCGGACGACAGCGGGTTCGCGGCGCGTTGGGCGGGCCGTCTTACGCCCTTCAATGAAAATCTTGTGGTCGCCGGCCCTGGTTGGTCGTTGTGTGCGCATGAGCCTTGCGGCGGGGAAAAAGCCGGACTTGCCGTAAATTTACGGCTACGTACGGAGCCGGAAAAGGCCGCAGTGTCGCGTCAAGCGACAAAAGCCGCAACCCCGCAAGGGGGTGCGCGCCGCCTTAAAGCGGCGGAGCAAGCCGGAAACAGCGTTTCCGGCGAAGCGATCCTCACGCCGGAACGACAGGCGAGGCGTGACATAATAGTAGCCGATTTTTCCGCCGCGGACTATCTCGCGCTGTACCCGGACGTCCGCGCCAGCGGTATGGAACCGTTGGAACATTATCTCCGCTTCGGGCGCGGGGAGGGACGTAAGCCCTGTCGGACGCAAGTGGACTACAGCCGCCTTACGCCGGAACGTCTGGCCGGTTTTCATGCCGCTCCCGCCGGGGATGTTGTTGTATGCACATCCATTGCCGGCGGCTATGAAAAACTTCTTCCCCCGGCCTTTCTGAACGACGGCTGGCGCTACGTCTGCTATGCCGATGCGCCGGTGGAAGCGTACGGCATCTGGGAGATTCGCCCCATACCGTACGAACATGCCGACTCCACGCGCAAAGCGCGCTGGATCAAACTGCATCTGCCGGAACTCTTCCCTGAAGCCCGCTGGATATTGTGGCTGGACGCCAATATAATTCTTAACGGCGATCTTTCCCCGTGTATGGCTTCCTGCGATGGAAAGCTGCCACTGTATTCCGTGCCGCATCCCTGCCGCACGTGCCTGTATGACGAGGCGCTGGCCTGTATTGATGCCGGCAAGGACGAACCGGAAATTATCCGCAGGCAGGTTGCGGCGTATGCGGAGCAGGGCATGCCGAAGCATTACGGGTTGCCTGAAACCAATTTACTTTTGCTGAATCCGCGCCATCCGCAAGCCCGGCCTCTTTTTTCCCGGTGGTGGGCCGAGCTTGAAACCCGCAGTAAACGGGATCAGATCAGCCTGCCCTATGCGCTGTTCCGGCTGGGCATCCCGCAAGCCTCTCTGCTGCCGGACGGCGGAACGCCGCGCAGGCATTCCTCTTTTTATTTTCTGACCCATGAGGAAACCGGATTGGTATCCGTGCCGGAGTTTGTCAAGAGGGTGTCCGCGAGCTGATGGAGAGGAACATTCGTACGGATCAGACCGGGGTAATTCTTTTTCCTCAAAACACCATAGATGAAAGAATAGCGAAAGGATAGTTATGGATGAAGCGCAATTTCCTGAAATTTTCAACTACAGATATTATACGGCACATTATCCCAATGTGGGGCGTCTCCAAATTGAAGATGCCTGCCGCCATTTTCTGACTATCGGAAAAAAACGGGGATACATGGGTTCTCCCATGGCTGACGGGCCGTTCTTTATCGCCTGGTTGAGCAGCATGAAGTTCAAGCGGATTCTTGAAATAGGGCCGGGCGTGAATCCATCTTTGAGAGGCGAAAACGTGGCCTATTTTGATGTCCGGAAAGGGGAGGAATTTTACGCCTATGCGCGATCAAAAAATGTCGTGGACGTTCAGAATCTTCCACCGGTAGATTTTTACTCTGAAAACGGTTCTTTGAAAGTGATTGACCGGAAATTCGATCTTGTTTTTTCGTCTCATTGTATTGAGCATACCTATGACATTGTCGGGCATGTGAATGATGTTGAAGGTATTTTGAATGAGGGCGGCGTTTATTGCCTGATTGTTCCGGACAAGAGATACTGCTTTGATCACTTCAGGAGCGTTTCATCGCTGGGCGACATAATAGGCAGGGCTTGCGACAAAAATACCGAATACCACAGCCTGAAGGTTTTTGTCGATTCTCTTGTTAGAACTCATAACGACAGTGCGAGGCACTGGAATCGTGACAATGGCGTGGCGCCGTCTCCCAGCCCCGAAGTTATTTTACAAAAAATTGACGAATGGAAAACAATGAAAGGAAAAAATCCCGGCCCGCATGCGTGGGTTTTTACGGATGAATCGTTTTCAGAAAATTTTTCATCGCTCCATGCCGCGGGTATTACCAAATTGACGCCTGTCAGAGTGTACAATACCCCGAGAAATTCAAACGGTTTTTGCGTTGTCATGAAGAGGGCAGTGTTATGAAGCAATACATCACCGACCTTGGAAGGGCCGGGTATACCGTGAAGATGCAAAAGGGAAGAGTGATCATTAAAAGTCGGCAAAAGACAATTATCGGACAAAGTGAGAATACCCTCTGGACGGCACAAAGCATCCTGTGCGCGGAATCTTACGGTTTTGCATCAGCCAGCCCATATATTGCAATAGATATTGGTCAAAACATCGGCATTGCCTCCCTGTACTTTGCTGAGAACGAAAATATCAATCATATTTACGGGTTTGAGCCGTTTGCAGCGACATTCTTTCAGGCTCAGGTCAACTTTGCGAACAATCCCGGGCTGTCCGGCAAGATCACTTCGTTCAATTATGGCCTGGGCCAAGAGAATAAAGAAATTGAAGCGCACTACAATAAGGACTTGCCCGGTTCCATGAGCACCACACGCGACAGATTCACGGAAGGAGATTTGCAGCAGGTTGCAATCAGAGATGCTTCTGAAGTCTTGAAACCGATCCTGGAAAAGCATGAGGAAAAAGTACTCTGCAAAATGGATTGCGAAGGTGCGGAAAAGGAAATACTTTATTCTTTGGAGGCATCCGGTTTGCTTGGCAGGATCGATGCCATTATCATGGAGTGGCACTTCAAAGCCCCGGACGATCTGGTCAGCCTCTTGGCGCGTAACGGCTTCACTGTCTTTTTTGAACATGTTGTACGGAATGAGCTTGGCTTTATCCGTGGCATAGTGTCGCGTCAAGCGACAATAGCCGCAACCCCGCAGGGGGGGGGGGTACGCTGCCTTAAGGCTGCGGAGCAAGCCGGAAACCGCGTTTCCGGCGAAGCGATCCTCACGCCGGAACGACAGGCGAGGCGTGACATAATAGTAGCCGATTTTTCCGCCGCGGACTATCTCGCGCTGTATCCGGATGTCCGCGCCAGCGGTATGGATCCGCTGGAACACTACCTCCGCTTCGGGCGCGGGGAAGGGCGCAAGCCATGCCGGACGCGGGTGGACTACAGCCGCCTTACGCCGGAACGCCTGGCCGGTTTTCATGCCGTCCCCGCCGGGGATGTTGTTGTATGCACATCCATTGCCGGCGGCTATGAAAAACTTCTTCCCCCGGCCTTTCTGAACGACGGCTGGCGTTATGTCTGCTACGCCGATGCGCCGGTGGAGTCTTACGGCATCTGGGAGATTCACCCCATACCGTATGAGCATGCCGACCCCACGCGCAAATCGCGTTGGGCCAAACTGCATCTGCCGGAACTCTTCTCGGAAGCCCGCTGGATATTGTGGCTGGACGCCAATATAGTGCTTAACGGCGATCTTTCCCCGCGCATGGCTTCCTGCGATGAAAAGCTGCCGCTGTATTCCGTGCCGCATCCCTGCCGCACGTGCCTGTATGACGAGGCGCTGGCCTGTATTTCCGCCCGCAAGGACGAACCGGGAATTATCCGCAGGCAGGTTGCGGCGTATGCGGAGCAGGGCATGCCGGCTCACGGCGGGCTGTACGAAAACAACTTTTTTTTGCTGAACCCGCGCCATCCGCAAGCCCGGCTCCTTTTTTCCCGGTGGTGGGACGAGTATGAAAAATACAGCAAAAGGGATCAGATCAGCTTGCCCTATGTATTGTATGCGAACGGCATGACGCCGGGCCGGCTGTTTCCGGAAGGCAATACGGCAAGAAATCATCCGGCGCTTTACTTTCTGACCCATGAGGAAACCGGCTGGGTGTCCGCGCCGGAGTTTGTCAAGAGGGCGCCTGCGAGCTGATGGAGAGGAACATTCGTACGGATCAGACCGGGGTAATTTTTTTTTCCTCATTGACGTCCGTCAGAGTGTACAATACCCCTAGTACGCTGTAACATTTAAAAGTTCGTATAGAACAGCGTACTGACGCCGGGTGAACAAGCCCGGCGCGCCGCCTTAAGGCGGCGGAGCAAAGCAAAAACCGCGTTTTTTGCTTTGCGATCTTATCGCTTAAAACGAAGCGGATGCGTAGTTTTAAGCGATACATGGTACTAGGAATTCAAACGGCTTTTGCGTTGTCATGAAGGCAGCCCGGCGAAAGGACGTGTTTTGATAACGGCGATAATTTACCCGAACGACGGCTGGATATTGCAACGCCTGGCTGAGGAACTGCTTGCCCGGCTGCCGGAAAGTACGGGTCTTGTCTACGACGACCCAAAGGTTTGGGAGCCGGGCGGCATTCTGGACACTGGCCCGCAACGGCTCAATTACTTTATCAATTACGCCGTAATGCGCCGAAGCACCGCAAAGCCGGATGCCGCCTGGTTCACGCATCCTGAAGCTGACGGATTGTTCTGGAAAGCCGGGGCCGCGGTGGATCTTGCCGTGTGCAACTGCAATCAGTACCGCCGCGCGCTTGAAGCCCGTGGCGTCCGCGCGGCCACAGTCATCCCCGGTGTTGACGCGGCGTTCTCGCCCAAGCTGGTCTTGGGTTTTGTCGGGCGCTTCAGCGCATATGGCCCCCGCAAAGGCGCGGACATACTCCAGCGGGTGAGTGAGCTGGATTTTGTGGAGCTTGCCGTCACCAATGGCGCGGTGGCTCCTGATGCGCTTCCGGACTTTTACCGCAAACTTGATTATGTTCTTGTGACATCGCGGTATGAAGGCGGCCCTATGTGTCTGTTGGAGGGGCTGGCCTGCGGCAAAAAAATAATCTGCCCCCTTGATGTCGGATTTGCGGATATGTTTGCGGACGGTATTGTCCCATACGCCAAAGGAGATTTTGCCAGTCTGGCCGGGGTGCTGCGCGCGCTGTTTGAAGAAAAGCTGCGGATATCGTCCCTGGCCGGGAACTATACATGGGAGCGCTGGGCGCTTGAACATCTGCGTTTATTTACAGCCTTGATCCGGGAGAAAACCGCGTGAAAAACGTCATCAACTCTTATGCCGAAGAAAGAAACATAAGAGAAATCAACCTGCATCTCGGGTGCGGCGGTGAAAATATTGCAGGGTGGATCAATATTGACAATTATGATTATGAATCCGGGGACAGTTCCCGCAGCAACGCTTCTTATGATCTGAAGATGGATATCCGCGCGTTGGATGCCGCTTCCGACAGTGTTGATCGTATCCTTCTAGTCCATGTCCTTGAGCATTTCGTGCGCTGGGAAGCCCTGGAACTGCTGGCCCAGTTTCATCGCCTGCTCAAACCAAAGGGGCTTTTGCTCATGGAGCATCCGGATCTTGACGGATGCATAAAAATGTACCTTGAAGGCCAGACCACCATTGATACGCCCTTGGGAAAGCTCAATAAGGGATTTACGCAATTTTACGGCAACCAGTGGGATCGGCTTGATTACGAAACGCATCGGTATGTTTGGACAAAGAAAGAAATGTCTCAGGAATTGATCAAGGCGGGATTTGAAGTTCTTGTTCTGGATAATCGGACACGCTTTCACGTTCCTGGACGTGATATGCGCGTGGTAGCACGGAAACTTTCCATTCCGGCCATTGAGCCGCATATTGAGAAGACACCCGCCAGAGTTCAGGAAATTTCAGATCGCGCGCATGGCGAAGGGAGAGGAGGGGGGGGGGGGGGTTGAACTTTC
>JAISBT010000144.1 GCA_031266055.1 Deltaproteobacteria bacterium | reverse complement strand
GCACTACATTGACTTTTTAAAACTATGCCCCTTGTAATTGTTGAACTTTTTTGCAAAATATGCTGAAAAAGTATATTTTTGGGCTGTTTTCAAGGGAGGAATGTTAAACTTGGGTTAAGGGCCGACTAAAGCAATTTAATTTTGAGACGTCCCCTCCGGCGCTTGACGGCGAAACAAGTTTCGCCTACGCCTGCGGGGCGGGCGGCGGGCACCGCCGCCAGAGATTTCAACATTTTCAATGTTAAAATGCTCTAATTATCCGGTCAAGGCAGCGGCACATAGCCCACCCGTTCCAGCAAAGACTGCCCTTCCGGCCCGATAATCCAGTCCAGCAGACTTTTGCTTTCCGCGCCGGGCGGCCCGGCCGTGACCGCCAGCAAATGCTCTATGAAGGGGTACGCGCCGTTGCGGATGTTTTCCGGCGTGGGTTCAACGCCGTCTATGGCCAGCAGGCGGATGTCCGGGCTGCTGAACAGCGCCGTGGCATACCAGCGAAAGGTATAGCCGAGGGCGTTTTTACGGTTTTGGTATGTCGCGACCCTGATGATTATGTCGCCCATGCCGGTTGCTTGCTCCTCGCGCAAGGGCCGAATCAGGGTTTCGCCCTCCATGATGCGTAGCAGGGCCGTCTGGCTGCCGGAACCTTCGGGCCGCTGAAAGGGCAGAATGGCTTCGTCCGGCCCGCCGAATTCTTTCCAGTTGCGGACGCGGCCGCTGTATACGGCCCTGACCTGCTCCCGCGTCAGCGAGCGCACGGGATTGTCCTTATGCACAAAAAAGACGAAGGCCTCCCGGCCGATGGGGGTTTCGTTCAGCTTCAGACCTTTGGCCGCGGCATAGCCGCGCTGCTCCCGTGACGGGGCTGCGCCGAAAAAAATATCCGTCTTGCCGTCGGCCAGACGCGCATAAGCGCGCACGGTATTGGTGCAGGCCACGATATCCTCCGCCTCCGCCGCGTCCAGCCCGGCGTAAACAGCCTGGGCAAAGGCCGCATAGACCGGCAAGGCGGCAATGGCGCCGTCCAGCCGGGGGTGCTCCGCTTCAATGCGCAAAGAAGCGGGGGATGCGGGTCTCGCCAGCCGGTTGCCTTCTCTGAAGGGCCGGTAATGCGATGTATCCACGCCATGTTCCACTGATGCTTCAGTTCCCCGCCGGACGAGATCGCGGGTGGCGACGGCATGGAGCGTTGCGGCAAGGCCCAGGCAGACCAGGATAAAGCCCAGCAGGCGCGCCGCGCCGCGCGCTTTGGCCGTGCTGCGGCGCCGCAACTCGGAACGGATCAGAAAGACCAGACAAAAACAAACGTAAGGAATGCCCGCCAGCAACAGGATGATGCTCAGAAAAAAACCCGGTATAAAAGGCTCTCCGGACAGGGCGTCGGGTACATAGGCCAGCGGCGGCAGAAGCAGCGGCAGGATAAGGGGCATCATCCGGGCAAACAGGGTCTCCGGCAATGGAGCTTTGGACGCCCACAGCCATCCCGGCAGAATGGACAGAATGATAAAGGGCGCGAGCAGGAAGCTTTCCCGTATGGAGAGAGCAAGAAACATCCAGCACAGAAGCGGACCGCCGAAGGGCAGCAGCACTGCCAGCAAAAATGCCGGGACGGCATAGCGGGTAAAAATTTTTTTGATGCTCTGACCTCGCTCTACAATTTCCGCAGGGAGTGGGTGGTGACGCTCAGTTTGCTGCCGGACAGATCGGCCAGATTTTTGATGCCGGCGGCAGCGTCCAGCATTTCCTGCGTGGTACCCGGGGCGATGCTTTCCAGGGAATCCGCCGTTCTGGCTATGGAACCGTTGGCCTCGGCCTGGCTTTCCACTAGAGCATATTCACTTTGAGATTATCGCTTAACGGCGGGCAAAGCCCGCCTACGACAATCTCGTGGCAAGGATTTGCCAGCAAATCCTTGCAGAGCGCTTTATACATTTTCAATGTTAAAACGCTCTAAGTGTGATGTTCCGCAGGGCGTCATCCATGGCGGCGATGGAGTCTTTCGCGGCGGCCTGGATAGCTGTGGTCACCTTACCTACCTCCGGGCCGTGAGGCGCGACAGAGATGTCTCAACCTTGCGCCGAAGTTTTTCGCTATGCCAAAAGCGGATGCATGTCAACTCCCCAAATTTTATCCGGATATCCTCCGTCAAAAACCTCGCCGGCAGCTCCATTTTTTTCTTGACACTCCCACGGCTTCTTCTATATTTCTAATCACAAGGTACCTTCTAAAATAGTCGATGTTGAAAAGTCGGGAAACAATTTAATTTTGAATATAACCAAAAAGGAGCATTCCATGTTTGAAATCTTTAAAAAATTCAGCCAAGCCGGGCATGGGCGCTTCCACGCCCGCCGGCACGGGCATGGGTATGGACGAACTGAGTCCCGGCAGGAAATTTCCCTGCGCCACAACGCATTGCCGGCTGAAGCGAACCTGTCGCAATGCCCGCTCTGCGAAAACCGCTGCCCCCTGAACGACCCCGGTTGCCGTAAAGGCGCAGCGTTTGCACTGCAACAATTCAACCCGCGCAAGGAGTCCGGACATGAGCAATGAAAATGTCGCCGCACCGGAAACCGCCATGACCGGCGAAATTCTGACGGAACTTTTCCGGCGCGTCTTGCAGGCGATGTCCCGTTTCCATCACCGCCGGGGGCACGCCCGGCATGCGCAAGGGCATGTGCTGGACATTCTCAGGGAAAGAGCGCCCATGAGCCAGCGGGATCTGATGGAGACGCTCAATGTGCGCTCCGCCTCCCTGAGCGAAATTCTGGCAAAACTGGAACGCAACGGCTGCATCACGCGGGAACGATCCGAGCTGGATAACCGCGGGTTCATTCTTCACGCCACGGAACAGGGCCGGGCCATGGCGGAGGAGCGCAGGAAAGGATACCTGGAAAATGCCGAAACCATCTTCGCGCCCCTGTCGGATGCGGAACGCCGACAGTTGGGGGAATTTCTGCAAAAAATCATAACCTATCTGGAAAAAGACGCTCCCGGCCAAGGCGCGGGGCATGGGCACGGGCATGGATCCGGCTATCGGCGCGGACGCGGCCGGCACGGGCATGATGAAGAACATGGCCATGGCCGTGACCGTTGCGGGCAAGATGGAGAATATGGTCACGCGCGGCACGGACATGCCCATGGAAGTGCTTTGAGGCATGAACATCACTGGCTGTTTCCAGACGGACTGTTTCCAGGCGAAGAAAATCAGGCGCGGGACGATGAAAATTATACATAAACAGGTGCTTGACAAAGGCGTTTTCTTGCCTTATATTAAGCATACTTATTATAATGGTACTTATTTTATTGCTTGCAGGCGGGCGAAAGCCCGCCGCATTTCAAGCGTAAAATGCTTCTGAAAATCAAACGCGAGGTTGAAAGATAATTGGAGTTTCCATCCGACCGGTTCAGAAAAAATGCGGCCGCTTCCACGGGTTTGATTTTCATCCGCGTATACAACAAGTGGCATGCCGCCATCAAGAACGCCTTGCGGAAAATCGGCATAACGCATCCGCAATTTGTCGTTATGACTGTCCTGAATTTTCTGGAACAATCGGAAGAATTTGTATCGCAGGCGCGGATAGCCAAAATGGCGGATATGGATGTGATGTCCGTGTCGCAAATCATAAGAGGTCTGGAAGCCGGCGGGTATTTGGCGCGAACGCCCAACCCGAAAGATACGCGCGCAAACGCTATACGGCTTCTGGAAAAAGGGCGGGAAGCCGTGCGGCTTGCTCTTCCGCTTGTGGAGCAAATCGACGATGATTTTTTTGGAGCTTTATTGCATGACGAAACGGCATTTCGAGGTTTTCTGCACAGGCTGGCATAGTACTGATATCCGCATTGAAAAATAAACTTTTCCCTGTGGATATCAGTAAAGTCAAACCAACAAAAGGAGTGAAAGCAAATGGACGAAAAAAAAGAATTTGAAAAAATCATGGAAAAAACAGAGCGTATTGCGCTTGCGTCCGCTGTTGACAATATCCCTAACGTGCGGATAGTGAATTTTGTTTTCTCCGTTCCTGAAAAAGTGTTGTATTTCGCATCCACAAAAGGCGACCCGAAAGAAGCGGAATTTTCAAAAAACAGCAACGTGGCCTTCACCACAATTCCCGCAAGGGGGCTGGCGCACGTCAGAGTACATCACGCGGTTGTCGCCAAAAGCAAAAAATCCGTTTTCGACGTGGCGGATATTTTTATCGCAAAAATGCCGTGGTATAAAGACAATCTTGACCGAAACGGAAAGGAAACGGATTTATATGAGGTTCGTTTCACCGTGGCAACGGTACTCGCCGGGCCCGACAAAGCCTTTCAGGTGGATTTATAATTCCGGCATACCATGCGCATACGCTACAGTAATGTTAAAAGGCTCTATTATCTTGTTCCAGGAAATTCGTCTTGACCTTGGCGGGCAATGCAGTATCCTGCCGGAAGCAAGGCATTTTTACAGGCGCCGGCGTGCCTTTCTGAAAAAGCCGTTTCCCGGCTTTTTCAGCATCGACTGCGCGGCAGTCTATATCCATCATCAGGAGCATACAAGTTTATGGGCAAAGATTTGATCATCGTGGAATCCCCAGCCAAAGTGAAAACCATCAAGAAATTTCTCGGCAACAAATATAATGTGCAGGCCAGCATCGGGCATGTGCGCGACCTGCCCGCCAAGTCTCTGGGCGTGGATGAAAAAAATAACTACGCTCCGGAATATAACATCATTGAAGGCAAAGAAAAAGTGGTGGCGGATCTGCAAAGCGCGGCCGCCAAAGCTGATACGGTTTACCTGGCCCCTGATCCCGACCGGGAAGGCGAAGCTATTGCCTGGCATATTTCCGAACTGCTCAAAGACTCCACCCAAGCGTCCATAAAACGTATTCAATTCAATGAAATTACCGCCAGGGCCGTGCGGGATGCCCTGGATCACCCCAGAACCCTGGATCGGAATCTCTTTGACGCGCAGCAAGCCCGGCGCGTGCTGGACAGGCTGGTGGGCTACAAGATTTCCCCTCTGCTCTGGGTGAAAGTAAAACGCGGCATTTCCGCGGGCCGCGTGCAGTCTGTCGCCTTACGCCTTATTGTGGAGCGTGAAAAGGCGCGCCAGGGTTTTGTGCCGGAGGAATATTGGCCTTTTCACGCCGTTTTGAGCGCCGGAGAAGGCGTCAAGCCGGAATTTCGCACCGAGCTGGTTAAAATTGACGGGAAAAAGGCGGTCATCAATAATGAAAAAAAAGCCGAAGCAGTGGAAAAACGCCTCCTCGGCCAAACCTTTACCGTGCGTTCGCTGGAAGTCAAACTTAAAGAAAAAACTCCGCCGCCCCCTTTCATCACTTCAAGCTTGCAGCAAAATGCCAACCAGCGCCTGGGCTACACCTCCAGACGCACGATGAACATTGCCCAACGCCTGTACGAAGGAGTGGATTTGGGAGGAGATTTGGGCTTGACCGCGTTAATTACCTATATGCGTACGGATTCCGTGCGTATTTCCGAGGAGGCCAGGAGCCAGGCCAAAGCTTTTATTTTGAAAACCTGGGGCGAAAGCTATTACCCGGCCAAGGCCCGCCTGTATAAATCCAAGTCCGGCGCCCAGGACGCCCACGAAGCCATACGCCCGGCCGACGCGAATATTACGCCGGATTCAATCAAAGGCGGCCTCACTGCCGAACAGTACAGCCTCTACCGGATGATCTGGAACCGGTTTATGGCTTCACAAATGGCCGGAGCCAAAGTGGAAGATACAACGGTGCTGGCGGCTGCCGCTGGAACCGACTGGAAAGCCAAAGGCGAGCGGGTGCTTTTTCCGGGATTTTTGGTTCTTGCCCCGCAAAAAGATGAAGAAAACGAAGATCTGCCGCCTTTGCAGCCCAACCAGACGCTCAAGCTGATCAAACTGGAAAAAGAGCAGAAATTTACCCTGCCTCCGGCCAGATACAATGAAGCCAGCCTGATCAAGGAACTGGAAGAAAAAGGCATCGGCCGGCCGTCAACCTACGCCAGCATCATATCCACCTTGCAGGAACGCGACTATGTGAAGCTGGCGGATAAAAATTTTTCTCCCACGGATCTGGGCGCGGTGGTGAGCGACTTGTTAAGCGAGCATTTTCACGAACTGATGGATGTCGGCTTTACCGCGCACATGGAAAGTCTGCTGGATAAAGTGGCCGAAGGGGAAGAAAACTGGGTGGAGCTGCTGAACACCTTTTCCGCCGGCTTTACTCCGGCACTCGCGGAAGCGGCCAAGGCCATGAAAACAGTCAAAGGCGGCATGCCGGCCGGCGTGGACTGCCCGGATTGCGGCAAGCCCATGCAGATAAAATTCGGCAAAGCCGGGCCGTTTCTGGCTTGTTCAGGCTATCCTGACTGCCGCTGCACCAGAAATTTCAGCCGCAATGAACAGGGCAACGTTCAAATTGAAGAAAAGCAAGCTGTGGAAGCGCAGGTTTGCGGCCAATGCCCGCAATGCGGCAAAGATCTGCATTTGAAAAAAGCCCGCACCGGCAGCCGGTTTATCGCCTGCAGCGGCTACCCCGGATGCAAATACGCGGCCCCCTTCAGCACCGGGGTAATTTGCCCCAAATGCGGCGAAGGGCGCATAGTGGAAAAAAGCTCCCGCCGCGGCAAAGTTTTTTATTCCTGCGAACTGTACCCCAAGTGCGATTACGCACTGTGGTATCACCCGGTAGCGGAAAAATGCCCGGACTGCGGTTCGCCCATACTGGTTAAAAAGTTTTTACGCGGCAAAAACTTTTTGGCCTGCCCCAACAAAGAATGCAAATATAAAAAATCTCTGGACGATTAATGTTTCAGGCTGATTTACATACCCATACCAACTGTTCGCATGCGGCGGACAGCGTGGAGGAAATGGCCGCGGCCGCGCGGAGCGTGCCTTTGAAAGTTTTCGGCTTTTCCGAACACTCCCCGCGTCCGCAAGGCTATGTTTACCCCTGCGATTATCAGGAAAAACTTCTGGCCGCCTACCCCGGCTATATCCGGGAAGCGCACAGGCTGCGTTGCGCTTCCACCCCGGATTTTACCGTTCTTCTGGGGCTGGAAATAGACTTTATAACCGCTGAGCAGGATTTTGCGCGGAAATATACGCAGGATTACGCTTTTGACTATATTATCGGCGGATTGCATTTTCAGGATACCTGGGGCTTTGACCACCCGGAGGGCTGGAACCAACTGGGTCTGGAGGAGCGGTTTAAAATTTATACCCGTTACTACGAAGACTTATCCTGCCTTGCGGACAGCGGCATGGCGGATATTATAGCTCATCCCGATTTAATCAAGCTGTTCAGCCGGGACAGTTTTGAAGAGTGGCTCAAAACCCCGGCGGCCGAAAAAATTATCACGCATGCCTTGACTCTGGTTAAAAAGCGCGGCCAACTTCTGGAACTTTCTTCAGCCGGGCTGCGCAAGCCCTGCCGCCAAATTTACCCGGGGCCGTTTATCATGCAAAAAGCGGCGGAGCTCGGGCTCAAAATCTGCCTTGCTTCCGATGCCCATTCCACAGCGCAAATCGCTTACGCTTTTGCTGAACTGGAAGTTTACGCCCGTAAATTCGGCTATACGGAATCCTGGATTGTGCAGAAAAAAGAACCGCGCCCTCTGGCTTTTTAGAGCATTTTAACATTGAAAATGTTGAAATGCTCTGGCGGCGGGTACCGCCGCCCGCCCCGCAGGCGTAGGCGAAACTTGCTTCAGCCGTTGCTGCGCAGCAGCTTACGGATGAAGA
>JAISBT010000121.1 GCA_031266055.1 Deltaproteobacteria bacterium | reverse complement strand
TACTGATATCCGCATTGAAAAGTAAACTTTTCCCTGCGGAGGATCGTCAACCGAAAAACGTGGTTTTCGGTTGACTCTCGCCGCTTCGCGGCGACACCAGCCGGACGGCTGATGTTCAGATTTCCATGCGGAAATCTGTAAAGTTCCGCAGCAATAAGTTACACTAAGGCAATTTAACTTTGAGACGCTCCCTCCGGCGCTTTACGGCGAAACAAGTTTCGCCTACGCCTGCGGGGCGGGCGGCGGTGCCCGCCGCCAGAGCATTTCAACATTTCAATGTTAAAATGCTCTATTTTAAGGGCCGACGAATTAAGGGTGCCATGTGAACAAGGTCTGGGAACCACGTTACGATGTAACCGCAAACCTGCCGGAGGAGCTGCCGGATTTGGCGGGACGCCTGGAAATATCGCTTTTCCTGGCCGGATTGCTATGGAAGCGCGGCATCCGCGGGCTGGAAAAAATGAGTTTGTTTCTGGATCCCGGTCTGCGTTATTTGCCTCCGCTGGGCGACTGGCCGGGGTTACTGGAAACCGCGGCTTTTCTCGGCAAAAATGTTTTAGACGGCAAAAAACTTGTGGTCTGGGGGGATTATGACGTAGACGGCATTACCTCCGCGGTTCTGGTGGCGGATTTTTTCCGGCAGCATGGATTTTCCGTGCGTACGCACATTCCCAACCGCCTGAGCGACGGCTACGGCCTGAACAACCAGGATTTGGAAACGCTGGCCGCCGAGCGAACCGACCTCCTGCTCACGGTGGACTGCGGCATTTCGGATTTGGCCGAGGTAAAACGGGCCAAAGAGCTCGGGCTTACGGTCATTGTTTCGGATCACCACCTTCCCGGCCCGGAACTGCCGGAAGCGGATCGCATCTGCGCCCCCACTGTCGGCGAATGCCCCTGCCCGCACCTTGCCGGCGTCGGCGTCGCTTTTATGCTCATGGCCGGGGTTAATCAGTTTTTCGCCGGCCAGGGGCTGCCCAAAATTGATATTCGTCTGCTTTTGGATTTGGTGGCTCTGGGCACCCTGGCCGATGTTTCAGATTTATCCGGAATTAACCGCATTCTGGTCAAAAATGGCCTTCTGGTGCTGGCGGAGGCCCGCCGCCCGGGAATCGCCGCGCTGAAGGCTTCCTGCAACAAGGCGGTTAACGCCGCTTTGACCGCGGAACAGATCGTCTTTAACCTGACCCCGCGCATAAACGCCGCCGGGCGCATGGGTAACAGCCAGACGGCTTTGAATCTTCTGCTGACGCGGGACAGGGACGAAGCCGGCGCCTGCGCGCATACGCTGGAGCAGTTGAACAGCGCCCGCCGCAGTGAAGAAGACAACATTACGCAGGAAGCCCGCGAGCAGGGTCTGCGTTATGTACACTCCGGGTCAATGGGGCTTGTGCTGTATCATCCGGACTGGCACAGCGGAATCATTGGCATCGTGGCTTCCCGTATGGTAGATGAATTTAAACGTCCCACTGTTGTTTTATGTGATAACCAGGGGAAAATTAAAGGATCCGGGCGCAGCGTGGAAGGGTTTGACCTCCATGCCTCCCTGCAGCGGCACTCCGATTTGCTGCTTGGCTATGGCGGGCATAAAATGGCTGCCGGACTGAGCATAAGCCGCGAAAACCTCGAACTTTTCCGCGAGCGGTTTGACCTGACCGTGCGGCAGAGCCTGGGAAGCAGAGCCGCTCCGTCAAAAATAAAGATCGACGGCGAGCTCAGTATGGAAGAAACTATTGACCTCACCCTGCTTAAAGAGCTGGAAATGTTGCAGCCTTTTGGCTCCGGCAACGAGACGCCCGTTTTTGTTTCTCCCCCCCTGTATGTGCGCGAAGTGAGAAAATGCGGGCAATGTTTGTTTATTTTAGATGTGGTGGACAAGGCCAGCGGCCTTTCCGCAAAGGCCAAAATCTGGCGATCCAAATCAGACCAGCCTGCTTACAGCAAGGGACGCATGGTGCGCCTTGCGTATTCGCCGGGCATAGATCGCTATAACGGGCCGGACAATGTGGAGTTACAGGTAAAAGACTGGGTTATAGAGGAATGAATCAACCAATTTTTACAGGAGAGTGCTGTGAAGAATTATAAACTCATAGGCGGCATCGCAGGCGGCTTGCTGCTGGCGGTTATTTTGTACGCCGTCTTCGGCGGAGGCATCAGCGCAAGCGAGGTCATAAAACGCGCCGAGCAGGATCTGGCGCTTGTGCAGCCCTGGATGGACATCAAAGTGGACAAGATTGGCGCCGATACGAGCAATAACGCCATCACCTATACGGGTGTGACTTATTCCATCAAAGAGCTTCCCGGGCTGGTCATCAAAGTGGACAGCATGGTTGAAAGCGGCGTGGATGATAACACCTATAAGGGCGAACCGGGAGATATAACCAAAATAGCCAGCCTGGTCTGCACCGGTATTTCTATACACTATGAAGGGCAGCAAGTTGCGACCATAGCGCAGTATACCTACGAACAACTTGCGCTCAGGTACAGGGACATGTTGAAATTTTTCAGCGAGAACAAGCCGGACGCCATTAACGAGCATCCGGATCTTATGTTCAAAAAAATGCTGCCCCTGTATAAAGACTACAGCGTGGGCAGAATTTACGCCAAAGATACGAAAATCGACTTTATGTTCATTACCGGATCCATCAAGGAAGTGGAAGCCAGAGACATGACCCTGACCAAGTACGGGCCGGGCTCCATGACGGACTTCCAGCTCTCGGCCATGGGGCGCAAGGTTTTCGGCCTGGACAAACTCAGCTACGCTTCGGGCAGCCTCCCGGCTTTTATAACCGACATCATTGCCGATCCGGATAAAATACTGTCCGACAAAAATTTTGCAAAAAAATTTGAAAACGACCCGCTGGCGGCTTTAAGCCCCCTGGAAATCAAAAACTTCGTTATGGATAACCTGATGATTGACGCGGGCAGCGGCCCGGTCAGCGTCAAACAGCTTACCAGCGATTTTTCCATGGTAAACGGCAACGTGAATTTTACCTTCGCCATTGCCGACCTGCTGTTAAGCCGCGCTTTTATTGAAGCCACCCCGGATCTTGAACCGCTGGCGGAGGTAATACCGAATGATTTGCACCTGAACGGAACCTTGGGCGTTCTTCTGAACAGTCAAAACGAACCGGTGGATCTGACCACGCGCGCCGACTTCAAAGAAAACAATCTGGGCGGTTTTACCCTGGATTTGGCGATGGATATGTCCAAAGACACCCTGTACAGCAGAAATCATCTCCGCCGCTCCGAACGGCAGCAGCCGCGCGTTAAAAACGCGGAATTTTCCATTGAAGACACCGGGCTGATTGATTTTCTGCTGGCCTGCAAGGCGGTTGTGGATTATGATGATGTAGAAACATTAAAAGCCGGGATGCTGGAAGAACTCATGGAGGAAAAAGCCTCCCCCCGCAACAGCGGCAGGCTGCAACAGGCAACCATGGACGCCGCCATCAATTTGCTTGAACACGGCGGAACCTTTAAATTGGCTTTGAAGCCGCAACAACCGGTCAACGTGGACGAACTTGAAAACGTCCGATCCGATGAAGACCTGACCAAACTCGGCTACTCCGTCAGCTATACGCCCAGATAACCGGGTTGCCGCCTTAGAGCGGTTTGACATTGAAAATGTCGAAGCGCTCTGCAAGGATTTGCTGTGCAAATCCTTGCCGCGAAATTATCGCTAGGCGAACTTGCTTCAGCCGTTGCGACGAAGGAAGCTACGGATGAAGACAGCAGCGATGCTTCGCCGTCAAGCGATAATTTCAAGCGCAAAATGCAATAGAGCGGTTTGACATTGAAAATGTCGAACCGCTCTGCAAGGGTTTGCCGTGCAAATCCTTGCCGCGAAATTATCGCAAGGCGAACTTGCTTCGCCGTCAAGCGATAATTTCAAGCGCAAAATGCAATAAGGAGAAAAGGAGAAATTGATATGCTTCGGGCGCAAAACGTGGTCAAGTGTTATGCCGGCGCGGAAAGGCCGGCGGTGGATCATGTGGATTTACAGGTGGGGGCCGGCGAATTTGTGAGTATTGTCGGGCGCTCCGGCTCCGGAAAATCCACCCTGCTGCATATTTTGTCCTCGCTCATCCGGCCGGATTCCGGCTCTGTATTCTTCCGGGGCAGGGATATTTGCTCCGCTCCGGAATCTCTGCGCAACCGCCTGCGCCACCGGGATTTTGCCGTGGTTTTCCAGCAGCGGCACTTGCTGCCTTATCTTTCCGCCCTGGAAAATGTGCTGTTGCCGTTTATGGACGGCTTTACTCCGGTGGGAGCGGAGCGTCTGGAAACCGGCCGGGGGCTTCTGCGCCGGGTCGGGCTGGAAGGCAAAGAAGCTTCCAGGCCCGGGGAACTCTCCGGAGGCGAACAGCAGCGGGTGGCTATTGCCAGGGCGTTGATCCGGGGAGCTCGGGCACTTTTTGCCGATGAACCCACAGGGAGCCTGGATTACGCCACCGGCGAGTCTGTCATGGAGCTGCTGGGCGGGCTGAACGCCGAAGGGCTGACCATTATCATGGTGACGCATAACGAGGAGTTCGCCGGGCGAACCGGCCGCGTGCTCCGCATGTCCGACGGCAGGATTATATAGCCGGCCCTGAAAAAGCCGGGAAAGGGCTTTTGCAGAAAGACGCGCCGGCCCTGGGCTCCGTTGCGCGGACGCCGCAAGTAAATTGCGGCTGCGGCCATTTCAGAGCGGTTTATACATTTTCAATGTTTCTGGTGAATTTGACGCTGAATATTGAGTACAGCGCCTGCCGTAAATCGGAGAACCTGCCGTCGACAATTTTACTTCTGGAGGTCAGAGGCAAGGCCTTCCACTTCATTCAAGGAAAGGCCGGTAAGTTTCACAACAGTTTCCACAGGCAATTTTTCCCGCAAGGCATTCCGGGCGACCTCAATTCTTTCTTCCTGCCGTCCTTTCTGCAAGCCTTCCTGCAAGCCTTTCTGCAAGCCTTTCTGTAAGCCTTCCTGCAAGCCTTCCTGTAAACCTTTATTGTGAGCGCTGGCTTCCGCTGACACCATATCTCTGTGCGCTTTTTCTCTAGCTTCAGCAAGCATACGGATGGATTCATCCGCGCTCAAATGTTTGATAACTCCCCAAGCTTCCGCTATGGCAGGATTTGTTTGAGCTAACATTTCAAAATCCTCCTTTTCTCTGGCCCTGAAGAATCGCATCCATTCACTTAATGGCGTTCCGTCAAGTTCATGTACTTTCTGAATTTCCAACGTATTGATTTCTATAGAGTCCGGAAACCGGACTTTTGTTTTTTCATCATAGAAACAAAAGCGATGATGATATACTTCGCTTTCCCGTATCATTTCAAAGTCCGCTATCAATATGCTTATCACCTGTGGAAGCCGGTCGTATTTACCTCCGCTTTTGGCTTGATCTACCAGTAATTTGGCAGCGTAGTACTGGATGCGTTTCCAAATGAAATCCTGGTATCTGGCTTGAATTTCAATATCTATGACTTTGCCGCTTTTTGTGTGCAGTTTAATGTCCAAAATGCAGCGTTTGTCTTCTATATTTTCTGGGGGAAGAGCCGGATCAAGCACTTCCAGGCCCTGATATTCATCATTGGGCACGTCCAGAACGGATTTGAGAAAGCTGTCCAGAACGAACAGGTTTTCGCCGAATACCTTCTTGAACACAAAGTCATTCGTCGGTGACAAAGGCTTTTTATTCATTCGCGTCACTCCCCTTTGTACACTGTAACACTTAAAAATGTACATCAGACAGCGTACCGGCCGCCGGGCTAACAAGCCCGGCGATCTTCACGCTTCAAACGTAGCGAAGTTTTAAGTATGGCATGGTACCGGTGAGAAAACGATAACTCAGGTTCTCTGATATTTCAAGGCAATGCTGAATTTATAGGAACTTATAGCGATTAGAGCATTTTGACATTGAAAATGTTGAAATGCTCTGGCGGCGGGCACCGCTGCCCGCCCCGCAGGCGTAGGCGAAACTTGCTTCGCCGTAAAGCGCCGAAGGGAGCGTCTCAAAATTAAATTGTTCTAATGTTTCAAACAGCCGTTTGGCCGTGAGCTTTCACCCGCCTTTCCTATGCGTTGGTTCGGTTTTTTTTCTGCCAGGGCTTCAGCACGGAAATGACCGTCATGAAAATAATCATCAGAACCAGGGCTATGCCGCCCAGCAGAGCGCCGGAGATGTTGGAGGCATAGACCGGATTACGTAAAGCCGCAAGACCCTGCTCCAGGGAAAGCGCGGGCTGATCGTTGATCATGGGGCCGAGGGCGAAAGTGCCCACAAGGATGCAAACTATGGTCAGAATCAGCTTCACGGTCACCCAGCGGTGCTTGAAAAAACCCCAGGGGGTCAGCCAGCCTATCAAAAGACCGCTCAGCAGGCAGCCGAGCGCGGCGGGGGTGATAACGTAATCATCCACGAACATGCGGGCCAGATCGTAGCCGTTCAATTGCGGGCCGCTTTCCGCCGGGCCGAGTTCCAGTACCATAATATTCAGTGTCACGGCTCCGCCGAGCCATATACCGGCCAGGCAGAGGTGGCAAATTTTCAAGACTTTTCGGCCCTGTACTCCAAGGGTTTTCATGCGGGAAGTTCCTCCGTAAGGTTGATGGTGTTCCGTGAGGCGCGCAACATACATATTTTCAGCCATATGTCCGGCCTCTGTAATAAATGTACGAAGGCGGAAAAAAAAATACAAGACATATCCCTTCCGCGGGTTGAAAGACTGCGGAACATTTTTGCGCGTTTGTTCCGGATTTTTGCGGCGTTTTGCTTGCCATTCAGGGTACCTTGTGTTAGCCTGTCCCCGATTTGGGAATCGGGTTAAATTGAAAGAGAAGTTTAAAGTATTGCAAACGCATAATGCTAGAGCAGATTAACTTTGAAAAAGTGTATCTGCTCTGCAAGGATTTGCCTGCAAATCCTTGCCGCGAAATGCTTGCAGGCGGGCTTTGCCCACCGTTAAGCAAGCATTTCAAGCGTAAAATGCTCTATAATGCATGGACGTATTGTGTCTGGTTTTGCTGGAGGATCATAGCGCCAGGGAGGTGCTGCATGGGCTTGGCTAATCTTGCGACGAGCGTTTTCGGTCTTTGCGTTTCCAGGGGTTTTATCCGGGTTGCCCGCGCTGTTCCGGCGCTTTTGCCCGTTCTGCTTTTGCTCTGCCTCCTGCCCCAGCCGGTCTGGGGGGCTGTGGTCAGCCAGGCGACCGTAGACGGTTTACGGTCTGCCGCCGCAAGCGGCAGCTCCGGCGACATTATCGTTTCCGTTCCCGGCATTGACTTTGGTAACACTGCACCTGGAGTCTCCATCAACCGGCCGGACACCACCATGCAGGGCGGAATCCCCAGCCTCGATCTGGGCGCTTTTCCTAAAGTGCAGGATTTAAAAAAAATGTCGGCAGACGAGTTGAAAGCCCAGATTGACGCGATCACCGCTCCCGTCGGCATGACCTATATTGATGGCAATTCCGGCACCCGGGGGTCGTCAACCATGCCTACCAGTGCCACGGGAACCCTCAATTCCTATAAATTGCTGCGCTTTACCAAGGATTCTCCCAACACGAATCCTCTCTACACTGTCTCCGGTTCCGGTTTCGGCCTGAAAAACATGAATTTCAAAGATTTTAAGGTAGCGTATAACTATAACGGTGCCTCGGCCAGCGGCGGCGGCGTAGTCAACAGCTTTATCGGCGGCGACCACGACATTCAGAACGCCTCAGTGAGCATGGACGATATAAGCGGCAACGCCTTTACCAAAATTAGCGTTGACATGCAAGGAGTCAACTCCACTCATTATCTGGCCGGCGGCGGCATCCTCGGCCTGCGATCCACCGGAAGTTTCGCCACTATGAGCGGCATTTCCGGCAACCTGTTCAAAGATCTGGCTGTAGTCACACACAATGCGGGCAACAATACGAACAGCCCATATATTGAAGGCGGCGGCATTATCGGCCTGGACGCGGTTTCCTCGCCCGACTTCAAACAGGGCAGCGCTGTACTGACCGATCTTTCCTCCAATCTGTTCACCGGCATCAATGTAGACGCCGGGCGCTTCATTATCGGGGGCGGGGTGGTTGGCCTGAACAACAATAGCAAGACAGAAACGGCTGATCCATGGGTCATGCTGGGCAGCGCCAGCGGCAATATTTTCGGCAACGGCACTCTTGACGTTGACAAGGCGAGCGGCATCGTCTTGAACAGCAATATTACCGTGACAACCGGCACCTCCCTGCGCGGCGGCGGAGTGATCGGCCTGAACGGACTCTCCAACGTCGGGGTTGCGCTGAATTCCCTTACCGATAACTTCTTCGGCGGCATATATGTGAAGGCGGGCGAATATATCCGGGGCGGCGGAATTGTCGGCCTGCAAACCAATGACGAATTGAACCCTGACGCAGTGAAGAAAGACAATCCCGACCCGCTGGAGAATCAGGGCGCGCATATAGGCAACGCGGAAAACAATCTTTTTTTCAACATCCGGGTTGATTCCGGCACACGCGCGACTAACGCCGAAAACGGCGGGAATATTGAGGGCGGCGGCATCCTCGGTTTGCGTTCCAACAACGGCATAGCCTACTTGGGTTCACTGCTTGGCAATACTTTCCAGGAGCTGGACATTACCACAACCGCTACTACGCCGGATGGCAGCAATTTGATCGGCGGTGGAGTGGTCGGTTTGTCTTCGGCCAAAGGGGCTGCTCTGGTTTCTGCCAAGAACAATTGGTTTGACGGCATAAGCGTGGACGTGGCCGGCAGGTTGGGCGGCGGCGGTCTTATCGGCCTGTCCGCCGGAGATAATCCCGACAATACCGAAACCGCAGCCATCCTCAGCGAAATGACCGACAATTACTTCGGCGTAAACAAATCCATCAATGTACTCGCGCATAAAAATATCAGCGGCGGCGGCATTGTCGGCGTACACACGGCTGACGGCTCCGCCGTGGCCTTTGAGATCAGAGACAACCGCTTTAATGCGCTGAATGTGGAGGCGGGTGTTTCCATCCAGGGCGACAATAGCAGCATCAGCGGCGGCGGGGTGTTCGGCTTGAACACCGAGGTCGGAGGCGCCTCCGTCTATAGCGTCTACAGCAATTCTTTCAGCGCCCTGGGCGTCACTGCGGCTGGCAATATCACCGGCGGGGGAGTTTTCGGCCTGAACTCCAACGGGGGTTCCTATATTGGCAATTTTACCGGCAACAATACCTTTAGCGCGCTGAATGTGTCCGCCACCTCCGGCAACATCAGCGGCGGAGGAGTGATCGGCCTGAATGCCGGGGACGGAGCCGCCTGGATGGACAACGTATCCGGCAGCAAATTCAGCGCTTTTGAGGTCAATTCCGGCAATATCAGCGGCGGCGGTGTGTTCGGCCTGAACGCAACGGGCGGACGCTCTTATATCGACAGCTTTACCGGCAGCACTTTTGACGGTTCAAATATCGTTTTGAATGTCAGCGCGGGCGGCGACATTACGGGCGGAGGCATCCTCGGCCTGAACTCCAATCAAAGTTCTTTTATAAACACTTTTTCCGGAAACTCTTCCCTGTCCGGAAACTCTTTCAATAATCTCAGCGTGGCTTCCACGAACGGCAGCATCAGCGGCGGCGGGATCATCGGCCTGAACGCGACGGGAGAGAAGGGAAGCGCTTATATCGGCAACTTTACGGGCAGCAATACTTTTAACGCGCTGAATGTGTCCGCCGCTTCCGGCATAATCACCGGCGGCGGGATCATCGGCCTGAACGCGACGGGAGAGGGCGGACGCGCCTACATCACCAACTTTACCGGCAACAATACTTTTAACGCGCTGAATGTGTCCGCCACTTCCGGAAATATCACCGGCGGCGGGGTGATCGGCCTGAACGCGACGGGAGCGAACGGGAGCGCCTATATCACCAGCTTTACCGGCACCAATACTTTTGACGGATCGAAGGTCATTGTGGGTGGCGCTATTACGGGTGGAGGCATCCTCGGTCTGAACGCAACGGACGGAAGCGCCTATATCGGCAGCTTTACCGGCAACAATAGATTTAACGCGCCGGATGTGGATGTGTCCACCACCTCCGGCAATATCAGCGGAGGCGGAGTGATCGGCCTGAACGCCGGGAATGGAGACGCTTGGGTGGGCAACGTATCCGGCAGCAACTTCAGCGCGTTTAAGGTCAATTCCGGCACGGATATCAGCGGCGGCGGGGTGTTCGGCCTGAACGCAACGGACGGGGACGCCTATATCATCAACTTTACCGGCACCAATACTTTTGACGGTTCAAATGTCGGTTTGAATGTCAGAGCGGGCGGCGATATTACGGGTGGGGGCATCCTCGGCCTGAACTCCAATAAAGGTTCCTCCATAGACACCCTGTCTGGAAGCTCTTTCATGAATATTGGCGTGGAGTCCACAGACGGCAGCATAACCGGAGGCGGAGTGATTGGCCTGAACGCGACGGGAGCGAACGAAAGCGCCTATATCCGCAACTTTACCGGCAACAATAACTTTAACGCGCTGAATGTGTCCGCCACCTCCGCCACCTCCGGCAATATCAGCGGCGGCGGGATCGTCGGCTTGAATGCCGGGGAGGGAGCCGCCTGGATGGACAACGTATCCGGCAGCAAGTTCATCGCTTTTAAGGTCAATTCCGGCGCAACCGGCGACATCAGCGGCGGCGGGGTGTTCGGCCTGAACGCAACGGGTGGAAGCGCCTATATCACCGGCAACTTTATTGACAATACTTTTGACGGTTCAAATATCGGTTTGAATGTCGTCGCGGGCGGCGATATTACGGGTGGGGGCATCCTCGGCCTGAACTCCGATACAAGCTCTTTTATAACCACCCTGTCCAGAAACTCTTTCAAGAACCTCAGGGCGGCTTCACCCCTATTATCTGGTATTTCCGCAGGCGGGAATATCAGCGGCGGCGGGGTCATCGGCCTGGCTTCAGAGGTCTGGATCGACCTGCAAACCGCCGACAATAATACTTTTGACGGCATAAAAGTAAATGCCGACGGTTATTTGCGCGGCGGCGGGGTGTTCGGCCTGTACGCCTGGGATCAGGGCGGTGCTCCGGCTATCAATGCTCTGACCAACAATAAATTTGATAATCTGAGCGTCGGCATCGGCGGAGACATCAGCGGCGGCGGTGTGTTCGGCCTGCGCAGCGACAGCGGTCTGGCCGGGGTCGCGCGCATCAGCGGCAACACTTTTAACGCGCTGGAGGTATCCACCACCACCGGCGACATCAGCGGCGGCGGGGTGATCGGCCTGGACGCCGTGAGCGGAAGTTCCTCTATTGGAAACTTTATTAGCAATACTTTTGGCGGCCAGACGGTCACTGTGGGCGGCAGCATCAGCGGCGGCGGGATCACCGGCCTGAACGCGACGGGAGAGGGCGGACGCGCCTACATCACCAACTTTACCGGCAACAATACTTTTAACGCGCTGAATGTGTCCGCCACCTC
>JAISBT010000012.1 GCA_031266055.1 Deltaproteobacteria bacterium | reverse complement strand
TACGCTTGAGATTGTCGCTTAACGGCGAAGCAAGTTCGCCTCGCGACAATCTCGCGGCAAGGATTTGCAGGCAAATCCTTGCAGAGCGCTTTATACATTTTCAATGTTAAAACGCTCTATTTGGGAACAGCGAAGGCCTCGGCAAAATCCAGCGCCTCAAGCTGCGCCGGGAGCGCGGGAAAATCGCCTTCAACGGGTAACGCGTAGATTATGGGTAAATTGGCGAAATAACTGTAACACCAATAAAAAACGCCATGCTCGTTGCCCAGGGTTCCGGATACTCCGCCGGACACTATATTGTTCCAATCCGCGCGCGGTATCGGGGTTTGGTCAATATCGTATATCCCGGGCCAAAGAACGGTGTCCGAGGCGACAACAATCACATCCGCGGCGTTCCTGTGCAAGGCGAGCAACGCGCGCAGGTCAAAGTGCGCGACCACCATGGCCCGCAGTTCGTCACCCATGTACACCGGCTTGGCCAGATAAATCTCCGGGCCCAGCGGACTCTGCTGCACATACGCCCGCAAACTTGAACGCCGCTGTTTTTTATCTTCCTGCAAAAGCGGCTGCGCATCAAATTCTTTAAGCGAATACTCCGGTATGCGGGCGGTAACGCTGCCGTCGCCATCCAAAATAGCCAGGCCAGCCAGCCAGGGGAAACGCCTGAACACCGCCGCCGCCCATTCTTCATCGGGGCCGCGGTCGCTGTCATCCATAACACGCGTCAACTGGCGTAATTCCTCGTCAATAACCGACATGTCCGCGCCCAGCTCCAGCATATACCCCGGATGAACGGAAGTGTCCGTAAGTTCAAAGGTGGCGGGCGTATTCAAATATTTGAAGTAATAACCTTTGGTGTCTTTCCAGAAATCTTTCAAACCCTGGTTGGCTTCACAGGCGGAAAACGCCAAAAGGCAAAAAATACAGAAAAAGGGAATTTTTTTATTACGGAACAAGTTCACAACCCCGCAAGGTAAAAAGTACGATCCACAATCAGCTTCTTGCCTCAAGCCTGCGCGCCAGAGCATCCAGTACGCTCAGCAATCTGTTCTTGCCCTGGCCGGCCGGTTCATTATCTTCATCATCAGCCTCATTTTTCCGGGACGCCTGCGTCTGATTGGCACTGTCGCCGGCTCTGGTTCTGATATTCGCAATGGCGCCTTCCAGGGATTTCTTTTCTTCCTCCGATTTGCTCTCACGCATAAGTTCTTCGTAAATATCCAGCGCTCCGGCATAATCACCCTGCTCCGCAAGCACTTCCGCCATGGAACGGGTTTTCAGCGAAAAAACTTCGTCACCTGGCTCGTTTTCATCATCTTTGTCAAAAGTTTCAGGTTCGCCATCTTCAAAATTTTCCGCGGGAGCGCGCAATTCGGAAAAATCCAAAGTGCGTCCGGCAGACGGAGGCAAGTTTGCCGCGCCGTCCGGCTCCGCCGGTTTGGCCGGCATTTCTTTGACCGCGGTACGCACCACTGCGGGAGCGGGTTTTTCGGATGCAGAGGGCGAGTCCTTCAATAAAAAAGTTTTAAGTTCGTCAAGTTCCACCGGGGTCACCCTGGACGGACTTTTCACCGGCCCGCCGTTACCCGCGGGCAGCACATTACGCAAACCCTGTTCAATTATATCCGACCAGGAAACCGCCTCCCCCCGTAAAGCGGCGGAAAAAAAACTGAGCGCCAGGGAAGCGTCTCTGGACGAAGGATTGCGGGAAAGGCGCTCGTTCCAGGCCGACCAGAAGCCAGGGTACCCCCCCAGCATAAGCGCGACCTGGTCAAGTTCGGGCCAAAGCGCATCAAGCTGGCCGGAAGCGAACAAAAGATCAATAAGCAGAAGCCTGGCTTCAATGTGTTCAGGATTTCTGCTTATGCCATGGCGTAAAGTGACCAACGCTTCGCCGGGCAGGCCGTTTTCCGCCTGCAATCTGGCCAGAGGAAAAAAAACCTTTGAACCTGGATCAAGCGCCAATACTTCTTTATACCATTCAATTTTTTGATTCATGCGCGCCCTCTACCGGTTTTGCTTCCTGCCCGCCGGGAAAAATATACAATATTTCGTTGTCCTTTACAAAGTTCAGACGCTTACGGATGATGTACTCCATATATTTTGAATCAGTTTGTAAAAGTTTTATTTCACGGCTGAGCGAAATATTGTTGGCGTAAAGCGCCTTGATATGTTCGTCCAGAACCGTGTATTCACGCTCAAGGTTTTCATGGGCGACCAGACCGTTGTCGCCCCAGACCAGCGCCCATACAAGCAGCAAATTAAGCGCAAACGACAGGCCAAAAAGCAAATAGCGATAATTCATGCTTATTGCATCCTGAAATGCGCGCCGCTATTGCGCGGATAATGTTCCTGATCAAAAAAGCCTCTCAATTCCCTGAAAAAAACCGCCGTCGCATCTTCTATGCGCAAAACGTCCGCTTCGCTCAAAACCATTGCGTCAAGGCGATCCAAAAATTCACGCAGCAGTTCCAACTCAGCGGAAAAAGCCAACCCAAACCCCTTCGCCTCCATACTTTCGTTGAAATCCAAAATGGTTTGCAGGCAATTGCGTAAACGTATCTGTAATAACCGGTCAGTATTCATGAGTTACTTCCGGATTCCCGTCCATGGTTCGCAAACCAAAACTTGTGATAGTTATACAGATAATTGACGCCGGAAAAAACCGTAAGCACAAGGGCAAAATATAATAACACCTCCCCGGGCCGCGACAAATTTATACCGAACCATTCGTAATGCAAGGTCAAAGGCGCCAGCGCCGCCCCTTGCAGCACTGTCTTGAGTTTGCCGAACCGATCCGCGCCCATCACATAGCCGTCTTCGGCCACTATGGCGCGCAGGCCTGTCACCACAAGTTCGCGGCATACAATCACGATGACAACCCAGGCCTGAACCCGGTCAAGCTGTACAAGCATAATAAGCAGGGAACAGTTGAGAATCTTATCGGCCAACGGATCCAAAAATTTACCGATACTGGTTACTTGCCTGGTGTTGCGGGCAATATGACCGTCAAAAAAATCAGAAGCCGAAGCTATCAGATATAATACGGTAGCCACAAGGCAAAAAATTCTATTGGGGAAATAGAGCAGCGCGACGATCACCGGTGTAAGCCCGATGCGGCTTATAGTAAGCCAGGTTGGCAAATTTATGTGCTTCATGGTGGAATAATTGACCACAGGTTACTTTTCCATTTTCTATGTCAGAAATATATAATTAGCAATACCAATCTCAGAGCCATCCTTTTTCCGGATCCGGAGCGGGGGTAATTTTAAAACGCTCACTCAAAGCGCCGGCCGGCTGAAAACGCGCTCCCGGCATTTTTTACACTTTCCGCCAGGGCAAACAAAGCTGTTTTAGCCTGGCTCGCTTCCGGCATGAGCACGGCGGGAATTCCTTTATCCGCACAGGCCGTGACCTCCGGATCAAGAGGGATCGTACCCAGAAAAGCCAGCTTGTACTCGCGGGCAAGTTTGAACGCGCCATCCGGAGGAAACAGGGCTATTTTTCCGCCGCAATGCGGGCAGGAAAAAGCGCCCATATTTTCCACCACCCCCAGAATTTCAGCCTTGGTTAAACGCAAAAAATTAATGGCCTTGCGTACATCCGCCAGGGCAATTTCCTGCGGAGTGGTCACCAGCAGGCACAGCGCATCCTGTATAAGGCGCAATACGGTCAAATGTTCATCCCCTGTTCCGGGCGGCGAGTCAATAAACAGAAAGTCCAAATCCCCCCAGTCCGCCTCAGCCAAAAAGCGCTGTACGGCATCCGCTTTTTTCGGCCCGCGCCAAATCACCGCTTTATTGTGATCATCAAGCAAAACATCCATGGAAAGAACTTTCAAATTTTCTGAAAAAACCGCCGGCAGCAGGAGGCCATCCCGGACAGCGGCCTTTTGCGCGCCAAGACCGAGCATACGCGGAACGCTGGGGCCATGCAGATCAACATCCAGAATGCCGGTTTTAAACCCCAGTTCCGCAAGAGCTACCGCCAAATTAACTGTAATTGAGCTTTTGCCCACTCCGCCTTTGCCGCTCAACACAAAAATTTTATGCCGTATGCGTTTGAGCGCGGCGGCAAGCTTCGCGTTCCGCGCATGCACGGCCAAAGGCAACTGTACCGATCCCGCTCCCCGCTCCGCCGGAAGCGCGGCGCCCGAAGACCCGGAACCGGCCGCCGGAACGGCTGCATCGGAATATCCATATGCTCCCACCAGTTTTACAAAGGCGACTTCTCCTTTATCCATTTGTATAATCCGGTTCTTTTCTTTGCGCACGACCATCATTCTTTGCCTGCGCTCATCCCCCCCCACAGGAATAACCATGCTTCCCCGGTCGGCAAGCTGCCGCATCAAAGGTTCGGGCAAAACCGGGCTGGCGGCTGTCACGATTATACGATCAAACGGAGCATGTTCCGGCCAGCCCATGGTTCCATCATCCAGTTTAAGGCGTATATCGGAATATCCCAGATCATGCAGGAGCTTGCCGCTTATGCGGTATAATTCCGGAACACGTTCAACGGAATACACCTTAAGCCCCATTTCGCGCAGAATCGCAGCCTGATATCCGGAACCGGTGCCGATTTCCAATACGCGCATACCCGGACTTGCCTCAAGCAGTTCCGACATTCTGGCCACAATGTAAGGCTGTGAGATGGTCTGACCATACCCTATGAACAGGGGTGTATCTTCATATGACCTGAAACGCATGGTTTCTTCCACAAAAAGGTGCCGTTGCACCTTGTTCATGGCTGCAAGAACCGCCGCGGAGGCAATGCCCCGGTCAACCAGTTGCAGTTTGACCATGCGTTTTCTGCTGGGAGAATATCCGCCCATTTTTATTCCCGAATTTCGCCTCATCGCGGCTTGCCGCGTTGGGCGCAACTTGGCATTAAAATTAAATTGCTCCAGATGTTTTCTATATTATGGAAACGGAGTCAAGAAAATATTTATTTGCTTGCGCTGAAAAACGGCTCTACCTCATAGCTTTGCAACCTCTTTTGCAACTTCGCGGATGAATATGACCGCCGCCTGCCTTCCGGCGCTTTTGGCCCGGTGAGAAAAAAACACTTCCCGCAAGGCGTTGGTACATAAATCTATGCCGAAAATATTCTCCGGTTTAAGCCCGGCGCGCAAGAGTTGGTGTTTGGTCAGGCTCCACAAATCCATGCACCGGCTCGCGGGGTTGAACCAGGGCGTATACTTTACGGGCCATTCACGCGCAAAATTGACAAACTCCGCCCGGCCCGGCCCGAGGCTCGGCCCGCGCACGGCCAGCACATCCGCGGCATTCAGGTTATAGGCCGTGCAAAACCCGGCAAGACCTGTTTCCGGAAATCCCAGAAGGTTGCCGCGCCAGCCTACGTGCAGGGCCGCCACATACCTGCCGCTGTTATGCGCCAGAAGAACCTGCTGGCAGTCCGCAGCCTTGACCAGTAAAGCCCGCCCGGGTTTATCCGTGCAGCAGCCGTCAGCCTCCAGGCATGACGGCTGTTCGTAAGGCGTGGCCTCCGGGTTGACTGCAAACATATCGCCATGCAATTGGCGCATTTCTGTCCAGGAGGAAAACCCGAGCAGTCCGGCAAGTTTACGGCGTCTTGCCCTGTCCGCATCACCGGCCAGGGTGGAATCCAGGCTTATATTGCCGAAAACGCCCGTGCTGAAAGCGCAGCTTACCCCGGGCAATCCTGGAAAAACAAAGGGAAGCACAGCCGGAAAATAGTCCTTCAGCTTATCCATATAAATTTTTGATCCGTACAGACGGCGTTTACATTTTTATCCCAGGGAGCCGCCGGAACCGCATCCAGCAGTTGAAATTCATAAGCCAAACCAATAGTCAATGTTTTTGCGGCGGAAAGAAAGCGGTCGTAGTACCCTCCGCCCATTCCCAGACGATGCCCCGAGCGGTCAAAAGCTACTCCGGGCACAATAAAAACCTCCGGGAAATTATGCCCGGCCGTGAAATCACAGGGCGGACACCAGCGGGGATCAGGTTCCGGAATGCCGAATGCCCCGGAAATTAAGCGCTGTTTTCCTTCGCACAAGGCAAAATGCATCAGGCCGTTTTCAGAATTTTCCACTCTGGGCAGATATACCTGCTTGGCGCTTTGCCAGGCCTGTTCCAAAAGCAGCCAGGTTTGCACTTCCTGCTTTACGGCTGTGTACAGCGCCACCGAACCGGCTCCAATCCAGAATGCTTGCGCCAGAATATGCTCCTGGGCCGTCAGCGAGCGCGTATACGCCTCCTCCGGAGCCATGGCCCCGCGGGCTGCCAGTATTTTTTCGCGCAGAGCGGTTTTAAGGGATTTCATAATCTGAAAAAATGTTATATGTTTTTTAAGGGCCGACTGAATATTTACCAGTTGAGAGGACATATGCCAAGCTCTGAGCATTGGATTGTTTTTGGCGACCTGCACGGCGATGTGCATAATGTGGAGGAAATAATAGACCTGGATGAGGCTTCCGGAGTTATCCTCACCGGCGATTTGACCTTTATGGGCGGCATTTCAGCCGGAAGTAAAGTTCTGGAAGCCATTGCCTCCCATAACCACAATATTTACGCTCAAATTGGCAATATGGACAAACCGGAGCTTACCGGACATCTGAAAAAGCACTATTTCAACTTGCACGGGGAAGCACAGTTTATTCACCCGGAAATCACCGCCATCGGCCTGGGGGGTGCGCCCAGAACGCCTTTCAATACCCCCAGCGAGTTCAGCGAGGAGGAAATAGGCATTCTGCTGAAACACGCTTTTTTTCAGGCCGGCGAGTATAAAAACCTTGTCTTGATCAGCCATTCTCCGCCGGCGGACACTGCATGCGACTGCCTGGAAAACGGAACGCATGTGGGCAGCAGAACCATCCGGAAGTTCATCGAACAGGTACAGCCGGCTCTGTGCCTGTGCGGGCATATTCACGAATCCAAAGCCGTAGACCGCATAGGGGGAACAGTGGTGATAAACCCCGGCGCCCTGACCGATGGCGGGTATGTAATGCTGGCCTTGAGCCGGGGCAAGCTTTGCGCCGGGCTTTGCGACCTGCACGAAGGCAGCACCAGGCACTGTCTGCCGCCCATGCCTTGAGATTGAACCTGCACATGAGCATGTGCGCAGTGACTGTTTTCAGGCTTGAAGGTCGGTTGACAATTCAATGCGGTAGCGTATGTTTTTGGCGGGGCAATCCTCCGAGTCTCAGACAAAGAGGTGCTGCCTGGGGAGCATTTCTTGCTTGGCGTTCTGGCCGCAATAGCGGCGGGCGTCATAGTGGCAAGGCCGGGGGGTGTTTCCGCACCTTCCGGCCCATCTTTATTTTTTATCCTATTTTACATGAAAGTCAATATTTTTATTGGGGAGTCAGGGCAGACGCATCTAAATTCTCAGCGCCTGTAGGAGGAAGTCTTCGCTGAGAGCGATCTTGAAGCGCTTGCCTTTCAGGCTTGATATGCCAGGTATACGGCGGAGCAGGTTCAGACAAATACTTCGGAGCGTACCGAGGTTCTTGGCTGCATTGCGGGCACGGGCACGGCTCTGATCTTCATTGAAAACCACATCCAGGATTTGTGATATTGATATAATATATTGATTTTATATTATATAGTGTGGAAAAATTTTTATGATACCCTAAATAATACCCGCAAAAATTGAGGATTGAAAAAAACTTTTTTGGCCGGATTTGGACGAATTCAGGCGGGTGGCAGGTGGAGCAGGCAGGAAAACCGCTTAAGTATTATTCCATTTTTCGCCGTTTCCGTCTATGGTCTTGGCAACAAGTTTTTACTGTTAAAGGCGTATTCAGCAAAAATTTGCGAGTAACTATGCCGAGTTTGGGTTGGATTGGCAAAAAGCCGTTATTCGGCACCACAAGGAAGTTCCGTTTCAACTTTTGGAGCCGATGACGGGCTTTCATGTGGGCCTGCTGGTTCAGGGCGATAACCTGGATGCCCTCAAGACTCTGCTCCCATGCTGCCCGAGCGGGTCGAGTGTGTCTATATTGATCCGCCGTACAATATTGGAAACGAAGGGTTGAGCTACAACAACAACGTGAACAGCTCGGAGAGATGGGGTATGCCGAAAGTCGTTGAAGATCGAAAAATCGGCCAAGTGTGGACAGAACTGTCGGATGCTCTGTGCCGGTTTGTCAAGGTAAGTATGTAATTGGATCATCAATGCTCTTAAATGATAGCAGTGTACATGTATGAATATGCAAAATACAAATCGAATATCTGAGATCACAAGAAGAGATATTTTTGATTTCCTGTCCATTTCAAATATCAACATATATGGAAGACTAGATGAAATTGATTTTTTAATGAGAATATTCGATTTAAAAAATATGCCGTCAACTGATGGTAGATTTAGCAATGCGTATAGTGATATATGGCAACATAGAATCAATAACTATGACTGGGATGATGATTGGATATTCTCTGATTCACGACTAAATCTTTTTAGATGTGATGATAATATATTTCTAAATTTATTATGTGAAATTGTAAACCCTATTGTCAGGCCAGATATGAAAGAATGTGAAAATATTGTAGAACATATAAATTCGTTTTTAAAAAATGATAATTTTGAATTATATGCATCACAAGTAGTATCTGGTAAAAATAAATACTCGACGCGAATGTTGACACCCTATACAATAAATAACAATATAGTCAAAGATATTGTAGTTAAAGTTGATTCTACATATATATCAAAGCAAATAAGTAGGATGAATGACTCAATAGATAATGATCCAGAAAATGCAATAGGTACAGCAAAAGAGTTTATTGAAACGATTTGCAAGACTATATTGTCAGATTATAAAAAAGAAAATATTGATAAATTAGATTTTAATGAACTTGTTAAAGAGACGCGAACTGTTTTAGATATTTTACCAAAAAATATTGATAAAGAAATAAAAGGCTCTGAAGCATTTAAAAAAATACTGCAAGCTGCCAGTAGTATGATTGATGGAATGGGTGAAATACGAAATCTATATGGAACAGGACATGGTAAAACCGCTAGTTCTAAAGGTCTACAACCAAGACATGCAAGATTGACAGTTGGAATTGCTTGTACATTAGGACGCTTTCTATTTGATTGTTATGAGCGCAAAAAGAAAGAGTAATATAGTTTGAAATATGAAATTACTTGTAAATATACGTCAATACTTGTGCCCCGTGATGTTTTACAAAAGAAAACAATTAGATAAGGTTAGTATTTTTTTACGAGAGGCAGGCTGTCAAGCGGGAAAGGCTACGCACCTCCACGGTCTTTGCAACAGGGCTGTCCATGATATTTGAGCAACAGCTCCGTCATGGAATTGCAGTCATTCTGTAGCAGCATCTTTTCCTTATGTCTTTTGACACCACTGACGCTCATACCCATATGCTTACCGATTTCATTCATTTTCAATCCTTGCAGCATGAGTGCGAAAACCTCTTTGCCGCGCGGAGTAAAGCGAAGCATGGGCAGTACACTGTCCGTTTCTTTCAGGAGCAGATGCAGCGTTTCAAAAGCATTTCGTGCGTTCATAATTCTGCGAATATTCGCGCGATGCACGTATATTGTTTCAATTCCGATAAACAATTTCCGTGCTGTGACTTTTAGGGGACAATCCTTGTTTCATCAATGCAGCAACTTCCAACTCTCGCTTGCTTAGTTTTCGCATGGCTACTCCTCTCAATTGTGTTGGTGGATACGCGGATCACGCATTTTCGGCAGTAACACAGGGGAATCTGTGCGTGGCCGTGGTCGATTTTGTAATTTTTCAAATTTTCATAGGTAAACTCCGACTCACAAAAAAAAGAGGTGGCGCGTCCGCCTTTGCCGACGCATACCGCACAAGTCATTTTGAACAATTGCTCCCGTACTTTGGCGTTTGATCACCGGAGCCGAAAAACAAAGGGCAGCAGAACCAGGGTATTGACGGGAGCGCCGTTGATTTTCCCCGGTATAAAGCGCATTTTTTGAGCGGCGTTCAAAGCTGCTTCCTCAAAATAACCGGATGGTTCCGCTGACCGGATGGCGCAAGCTTTGGGCAGACCGGCGGTATCCACAACCAATTCCACCATGACCGTCCCTTCAATATTCATCCGCCTTGCCCTGGTGGGGTATTCAGGCTCAACCCGCCTGGAGATCGACGGACGCTGATCCACATGATCCTGATCGTATGCGGAAAGGCCACCGAATTGCCGTGGGCGCGGGCCGGAGGCGACTTGAACGGGAAGGGAAGAAGGTTCCCCTTGTGACTGCACTGAAGGCTGCGCGACTGGTGGAGCGGGTTTGGGCGTTGGCCGCGCCTGTACCGGAGGCGTTGGTTTTATTGTGCTGACGACTTTCGGTTCCGGTTCTTTGGGTTGTTCCGGTACCGGATCGGGCGGTGGAGGAATGACTTCCGGTTCAGGTTCAGGCGCGGGAGGAGGAGGTGGTGGCATTGCCTCGACAACAGGCTCGAAGGCTTCCGGAGCGGGCGCTTCCTGCATAATGCCCGGTTGGGCAAATTCCGCCAAAGCGACATGATACACCCGCTCTGTTTCCGCCTGTTGCTCTGCGGAAAAAAGGAAGAGAATCCCCGCAATTCCGCTGTGCAGACAGAGGGAAAAAAGCAATGTCAGGCAACGCATGGTGGTCACTGCTGATTTTCCGAACCGCTCATATCTCTGCCCGCACCAGGGCTGGAACCGTCTTCCCGCCCGTTTGAAGTGTGAGGAGCGGAAACCGTGACTAACCCGACATCCGTAATGCCAGCACCGCGTATTCTGCCCATGACCTCCATGACAACGCCGTAGGGTACGTTTTTATCGGCCCGGACAAACAACTGGCGGCCAAGGTCACGCATGTGCGTCTGTAATACCGAGGCGAGATCGTCAAGCGTCGTCTCGTATTTATCCAGAAAAAGTGCGCCGTTGTCCTTGACCGTAAGAATCATGTGGTCGTTTTCCGTGGGCAGGGTTTCTGATGCTTCCACCTTGGGCAGTTCAACGTCCAACCCTTCGGTCATCATGGGAGCCGTCACCATGAAAATGACCAACAGCACCAGCATCACGTCCACAAAGGGCGTCACATTGATGTCGGCCACAAAATCATCATTATCCTGAACTCCGGCCACAGCTATTCCATCCTTCCGGCAAAACGAATGCCGTCAAGATGCCTGGAACTTTCGTGTTGCAGGCGGTTCAACAAGATGCCCGAAAAATTGATGCAATCCCCCTGGATGCCGGAAAGTCTGGCTCTGAAGACGTTGTAGCCGCAGGTGGCCGGGATGGCGACGAACAGGCCCACGGCGGTGGCGATAAGGGCTTCCGCGATGCCCGGCGCGACCGTGGCGAGGGACACGCTTTTCATGGCGGCGATGGCCTGAAAGCTGTGCATGATGCCCCATACTGTGCCGAACAAACCGATAAACGGCGCGGTATTGGCAGTTGTGGCAAGCAGAGCCAACGATGACTTGAGATTGGAAATTTCCTCCTCAATGCCGAAACGGATGGCCCGGCGCACGTTGTCATTCAACAGCCTGTCCGCGTCGCCTGTGGCATTGATGCGATTGAATTCATTCACCGCCCGCTTGGTGATACTAAACAGGGGAGAGCTTGGTTCTTTCTCCAGTACCGGCAATGCGGCGGCAAGCTCGCCGGATGCCTCAAAACTGACTATCCCTTCTCTAATACGATTTTTCGCCGAGCGCAGGACAAGCCACTTTCCTATCATATAGGCCCAACTTGCCAGAGACATGCACAGCAGCAATACCAAAACACATTTTGATACGGCTGTGGCCTGCATAACCGCATGTATAACAGAATTCATATTTCTACCTTTCAGGACAACTCTTACGCGCAACGTCCAGCCTGTGAATGCCGGAATCAAGCCGCATATATCTGGAATAGATTTGGGAAAATCCGGCACGCACCATTTCATGCGCAAGAAAGTCGCTTGCGGGTATGCCCATAGGCTGCCCACTGACCAGCTCGCAAACATGGCATTCAAAAGGCCAATTCGCTTGTGGACGCCTTGGCTCATCAGGAGGAAGTGGGGCATCGTGCAGGCTGACAAAGCAACCTTCTGCATTCAATGCCTCGTAAACCTTTTTTATCACCATGCCGGTATTTCTTAGGGGAAGGGTAAAATTGAGAGTATCCGACGCCAGAACAAGGTCATATCCACTAGGCAGCGCGTCGCGCATATAGTCGGCAGGCACAAGTCCGATTCGTTTGGTGAGTTCGTGTTTGTGTACAAACTCGTCCGCGATTTTGAGGACACCTGGAAAGTCCAAAATATCCGCTTTCAGACCGGGCAATTTTTTTACCGCCATGATGGCATTCGCACCATGTCCGCCCCCAAGATCCAACATCCGTTTAAAATTTGCCGAATTGGGTAGAGAAGCGAGAACTTGAGCCAATCTCCTCCCGTCGTTTTCAAATGCTATGCTGGCACCACATCTGACGATGGTTTCCCATACCACTTCCGTGACCGAGACTTCGGCGGTATTATGGAATGTATTCGGCGGGGCCGGACCATCCCGCAGCAAATCCTCAAGGTGTTCCAAAGGAGCCATGCACCATTTGTGTGATTCCAACAGCAGAGCGCGAATGCTTTGCTCAGAGCAGTCTCCCAATAAGCGCGTACTGTCTGGCGAATTGTGCGCTGTATCTCCGGAGAGTTCGACTAACCCTATGTGCGATAAAATCTCTAGGTATTTTACGCAGTTTTGGTGATGCCAGCCAAAATGAGCGGCTATTTCATCCACCTCGCGCGTTGTTTCCAGATAGGTGAAGAGGTTCTGTTGCAAAGCGCTTATCAGCAATTTTGTGCTTACGGCCCCACGCAGGCCGCTGAGAAGGTCAGAGGAGGTAAATTTTTGGGTTGTGCACATGACTGTGCCCTAAAATCTGTAAGTGAACCGCAATCCGAAGGAAAGAGGTTCGCCCTGCTGAACTAGAAGATTACCATCGGACATATAGTCCCACTTATTTTCCTGATAGTCCTTGTTGAACAGGTTCTTGGCCCAAAGAATTACATCGAAGGATTCTCCTTCATATCCGACTTGGGCGTTAACTACGGCTCGTCCGTCCACGCTATGATAATTTTTAACGTCCGTGTAATAATGGCTGACTCCTTGCACTTCCGTACCGACCATGAAACCGTTTTCCCAACGGTAACGCACTCCGACAGAGTACGACCACTCCGGCGAGCCGGGAGTTTTTTTACCGTCGTAGTTAAAGGGATCAACCTTTGTTTCCCAGTTTTTTAATTCACTATTGAGATACCCTGCCGAGGCATACAGCAACAGACCGGGAGTTGGCATGTACTGAACATCAAGTTCCAGACCGCGAGCACGCGCTTTGGCTGCATTGAGAATATAGCGATCCATAGCGTTGGTCCGCCATTCTGTTACTTGTTTATCCTTGGTGTCGATCTGGAATGCAGACACATTAACAATCAGTGTGTCATC
Organism: Deltaproteobacteria bacterium; assembly: GCA_031266055.1. GTDB lineage: Bacteria > Desulfobacterota > Desulfovibrionia > Desulfovibrionales > Desulfovibrionaceae > WRHT01. Next base: position 661 of record JAISBT010000012.1, on the reverse strand, counting down.
GAGGAGCTTTGACTTGAGGCCCAGTTCATAGTTCCAGCTATATTCAGGATCATACGTATAGTCTTTATCGTTGCCCGCAAAATAGTTGTCAAAACCACCGGCCATATAACCTTTGCTGATCTTAGCATACGCGGTCATATCCTTAGTTATATCAAAGGCCAGATTGGCGCTGGGCAAGAATTCCGTATATTTCAGACTATCATCAAGGTCAGCATTGACGGGGAACATAGGATTGTTTATGAGCAATGTTTTTTTGCCATCCAAACGCGCATGATCAAGGCGTCCGCCAAGGGTAAGATGCCAGCGGTCAGCGATATGTAGAGTCCCCTGTGCAAATATGGCTGCTCCCCAGTTATCCATTTCAGAATCACTGCTGAACATGCCCGAGTAGTAATTAGCCAACAGATCGACTTTTTCCGAGTAGGTGTACAGACCTACCAGCCAGTCGAACATACGCCCTTCCTCGCGCTTGGAACTGAAGCGTAACTCTTCGCTGTATATGGTGGCATCGTACTCAGCCCTGTTGTCACCCATCATGTTAATGGTTCATCCGGTTAGAGCGTACTTTGCCTCATGAATAGCCATGATTCTGAGTTTGAAAAACTCTATGTCCCGATACCCATAGGCCATCCTTTTCAGCACCTTGATCTTGTTGTTTGTT
>JAISBT010000183.1 GCA_031266055.1 Deltaproteobacteria bacterium | reverse complement strand
GACCGCCTGCCATCGGTCTGATTTCATCCCCTCCCCAACATGGTTCCCCGGCTTCGCGCCTATGCGAAACCGGGGAATCAAACAGGGCAGCATCCCGCCAAAAATACCCGCCGCCTTTGGGAATAAGCGCTTGACTTTGATGCGCTCCTCAAGTATCCAATCTACTTTTAACGGTTTCCAGGCGAAAGGGTTCACATATGTTCGACAACCTTACCGACCGGCTTGGCGGAGTTTTCAGCAAGCTCCGCGGCAGAGCCACTCTGGATGAAAAAAACATCCAGGAGGGTTTGCGGGATGTGCGCCTCGCCCTGCTTGAAGCTGACGTCAATTTCAAAGTTGTCAAAGACTTTATCGAAAAAGTGCGCTCCCGCTGTCTGGGGCTGCAGGTGGAAAAGGCGCTTACACCCACCCAGCAGCTTATTCAGGCGGTAAACGAGGAACTCACCGCCATTCTGGGCGGCGAGACCTCTGAACTGGACTTGCGGGGAAAGCCCCCGCATATCATTATGCTGACCGGGCTGCAAGGATCAGGCAAAACCACTTCCGCCGCCAAGATTGCCCATTATTTGCAGGGAAAAAAGCACAGGCCGTATTTTGTTCCGGCGGACGTTTACCGCCCGGCGGCTATAGAGCAGCTGACCGCCCTGGCCGGGCAGCTTGATATGCCCTGCTACCCTTCGTCCGCCTCCATGAACCCGGTTGAAATAACCCGGAAAGCCGTTCTTGCCGCAACAGAGGCCAAATGCGACGTAGTCCTGCTGGATACGGCCGGGCGCCTGCATATTGACGAAGAATTGATGCAAGAACTGGTATCCATAAAAGAAGCCGCCCATCCTGCGGAAATTTTGTTCGTGGCTGATGCCATGACCGGGCAGGAGGCGGTAAGCGTTGCCGAAGCTTTCAACAACGTCCTGGATATTACCGGGGTTGTGCTTACCAAAATGGACGGCGACGCCCGGGGCGGAGCCGCCCTTTCCATCCGATCCGTCACCGGAAAAAGCATAAAATTTGTGGGTGTGGGCGAAAAAATTTCTGAACTGGAGCCTTTTCATCCTGAGCGCATTGCCGGAAGAATACTCGGCATGGGCGATATGCTCACCCTGATTGAAAAAACCCAGGACGGCATAGCGCAGGAAGAGGCGGAGGAGCTTGCGCGCAAACTGCAAAAAGCCGAGTTTGATCTGGAAGATTTCAGAGTGAACATGCGCCGCCTTAAAACGCTGGGTTCCCTGGATGGTCTTCTCAAGATGATTCCCGGCCTCGGGGGGCTGCGCCAGAAACTGGGCGCCGGAGTGGTGCCTGAAAAAGAACTGGCCAGGGCTGAGGCCATCATCAACTCCATGACCAGGGAAGAACGCCAAAAGCCCAAAATAATCAACGGCAGCCGTAAAAACCGCATCGCCAGGGGTTCCGGTTCCACAGTGTCCCAGGTCAACCAACTGCTCAAGCAGTTTGAAGGTATGCGCGGCATGATGGCCGGTATGCTGGGGTCAAAAAAAGGATCGGGGCCGGCCAAACTGCGCGGCGCTCCCGGCAAGGCTTTTCCCGGACTTGGCGGCATGGGCGGACTTGGCGGCATGGCAGGGTTAGGCGATATGAGCGGCGCGGACTCTTCCGCAAGCTCCGGGGGCTTATCTAAAACCGCCCTGAAAAAAAAGAAAAAAATGCGTAAGGAACAACGTAAAAAGAAACGCTGAGGCAATTTAATTTTTAGACGCCGCCTCCGGCGCTTTACGGCGAAACAAGTTTCGCCTACGCCTGCGGGGCGGGCGGCGGTACCCGCCGCCAGAGCATTTCAACATTTTCAATGTTAAAATGCTCCAGGCAATTTAATTTTTAGACGCCCCCTCCGGCGCTTTACGGCGAAACATCGCTGCTGTCTTCATCCGTAAGCTGCTGCGCAGCAACGGCTGAAGCAAGTTTCGCCTACACCTGCGGGGCGGACAAACCCGGCGCGCGCAACATAAATCTTGCACTTTTTATAACATGGACTATACTCACCGTTCAGGAGATATTATGGCAATTAAAATCAGACTTACCCGTTCAGGCAGTAAAAAACATCCTTTTTACCGTGTTGTCGCCACCAACAGCGGCACCCGCCGGGACGGCCGCCCGCTGGAAATTCTTGGATATTACAACCCCATGACCAACCCGGTTGAGGTTAAGCTGGAGCGTGAAAAAATTCAAAAATGGCTGTCTCTGGGGGCGGAAGCTTCCGACACCGTGCACAGCCTGCTGAAAAAAAGCGCTTAGCGCCGCGGCATTTGCAAAAAACCGCGTTTTTTGCTCGCGTTCCTTCACAGTTCACAAGAACGGTTTGACCCGGACAGCTTTGACCCAAATTATGCGGCAAATACTGTAAAAACACTCGAGGTTTCCCATGCAGAAAGAACTGGTTGAATTTACAGCTAAATCTCTGGTCGATCACCCTGAAGAGGTACAAGTTACCGAGGTTGAAGGAGAGCAAACAACAGTAATTGAACTGCGGGTTGCCAAAGAAGATTTGGGTAAGGTCATTGGAAAACAGGGGCGCACCGCGCGGGCTATTCGGACTATTTTAAGCGCGGCCGCCAGCAAGGAAAAAAAACGCTGTGTGCTTGAAATTCTGGAATGAACCACCTCATTCGGAGTTCAAATCCAAACCGCATGCATGCGGTTTGGATTCAGCGGTTACGGCGGAAGCATTATTTCGCCTTGCCGCTCGAAATGCTTGGTTTTTCGGCGTGACCTCCTGTCCCGCTTTTCCATTTCCAGATCACAGTTACAGCAATTTTGGTCTGGAACCGGAATTAAGCGTCTGATTACGGCATCCGGCTGTGGCTTCCGATTTAATTTCCGTGGGCCGGGTACTTAAAGCCCATGGAATAAAAGGCGAACTCCGCATTGCATACACTGCGGAGTCTTCGGATTTGCTGGCGGACTTCATTTATCTGCAAGCCGCAAATACCCCGTCTGAGCGGCAGGATAACCCTTTCACCGGGCGGCCGGCAAAAGCGCCTCCCGGCGGAATCCCCCCGCGCAAGTATAAAATTTGCGGATTACGCCTGCACCATACGCGCCCGTTGCTGCTGCTTGAAGGCATTGCTGACCGCTCCGCCGCCGAACTCCTGCGGAACCATGCGATTCTCGTGCCGGCAGACCGCCTGCCTGTGCCTGCTCCGGACGAAATTTACCTCCGGGATCTTCCCGGTCTCAGCGTATTTGTATACGCAAACGAAAAAGAACCCTGGCTTCTGGGGCGTATTTCTTCCGTCCAGGCCGCAGCCGGGCAGGAGATATGGGTTATAACCACCCCCGGCGGAAAAGAAGCGCTGTTCCCGGCCGCGCGGGAATTCGTCCTGCGCATCAGCCTGACGGAAGGACAAGCGCTTATCGCGCCTCCGCCGGGACTTCTGGACATCTATCTCGGTTCCGGCTGAAATGCATATCAATATCATAACCCTTTTCCCGGAATTTTTCCAAAGTCCGCTTGACTCCGGTCTTTTGCATAAAGCCGTGGAAACCCGTCTGGTCAATGTCAATCTGATTAACCCGCGCTCTTTTACTGAAGACAAACGCCGCACCGTGGACGACCGCCCCTATGGCGGAGGGCCGGGGATGGTCATGCGGCTTGAGCCGCTGGCGCGCGCGCTGCATTCTCTGGGCTTCGGCGAAAAGAACTTCCGGACGGATCAAAAACCGGGTTCGGGCAGACTGCTGGTTATGTCGCCGCACGGCCGGCCTTTTAACCAAAAAATGGCCTGGGAGCTTGCGCGGGAAGAAACGCTGACCATACTGTGCGCAAGATACGAAGGCTTTGACGCGCGGCTGGCGGAGCTTTTCCCTCTGGAGCCGGTATCACTGGGCGATTTTGTACTTAACGGCGGAGAAAGCGCCGCTCTGGCTGTCTGCGAGGCCAGCTGCCGCCTTTTGCCCGGTTTTCTGGGGCATGATGAATCGGCTCTGGAAGAAAGCTTCAGCGCAGGTCTTTTGGAATACCCGCATTATACCAGGCCTGAAGAATATGCCGGCCTGACTGTTCCGGATATTCTGCTTGGAGGCGACCATGCCGCGATTGCGCGCTGGCGCAGACAAAAATCTTTGCTGGCTACTCGTGAAGCCCGCCCGGATTTGCTGCAAAAAACCCAGCTTGATTCTGGCGACCTGACTTTTTTGCGGGATGATCCGCAGGTTAAACCGCCCGGGAGGCGGGGAAAAAATCTGTCCCTGGCCCTGCTGCACTACCCGGTACTGGATAAAGATAAAAATACCGTGGATGTTTCCTTGACAAACCTGGATATTCACGATATATCGCGCAGTTCCCGCACTTACGGGCTGGCGGATTTTTTTGTTGTGGGGCTGCGGGAAGATCAAAAACTCATCCTGAACCGGGTGTTGGAACATTGGGTGCAAGGAGCGGGCGGTCAGAACAACCCGGACAGGAAAACAGCCCTCTCGCTGGTAAGCGTTGCGCAAGACCTGGAAGATATGCTCGGTCTGCTGGAGCAAAAAACCGGTGAACGCCCTCTGCTTTGGGGAAGCAGCGCGGATTACGCCCGGAACGTCCCCGGCACCCGCAAAGGCAAAATAAAGCGCCCGGATGCGGATAAGCGTATAATATCTTTTGACGAGGCCGGAAAAATTTTATATACACATTCGGCTGTTCTGCTTTTGGGCACCGGCCAGGGCCTTGCGCCTGAAATACTGTGCAGGTGCGATCACCTGCTGCCGCCCATACGCCGGTTTGCAAGGTATAATCATCTCTCGGTGCGTTGCGCGGGAACAGTGCTTCTGGATCGCCTGCTGGGCGAATGGGGTTGAAATTAGAGCGGTTTGACATTGAAAATGTCGAACCGCTCTGCAAGGGTTTGCCGCGCAAATCCTTGCCGAGAAATTATCGCAAGGCGAACTTGCTTCGCCGTCAAGCGATAATTTCAAGCGCAAAGTGCTCTTAAGATGCACCGCGGGAAATTATAAAATAGGGATATGATTTAAGATAAGGATACGAAATGAATATCATAGACAAAATTGAAAGCGAGCAGTTGCGTATTGATGTGCCGCCCTTCAAATCCGGTGACGCGGTCAAAGTGCATATGCGCATTGTCGAAGGCGAAAAAGAACGCATCCAGATTTTTCAGGGCAATGTTATCCGCATCAGCCGGGGAGCTTCCAACACTTCTTTTACCGTGCGCAAAATTTCCAACGGCGTGGGCGTGGAGAGGGTGATTCCCCTGCATTCCCCCATCATTGAAAAAATCGAGGTAGTCACCGAAGGCCGCGTCCGCCGCAGCCGCCTGTACTACCTGCGCAAACTGAGAGGCAAGGTTGCCCGCATCAAACCCAAAAATAACTGGTAACGCGCGGTAAAACCTGCCGCCAATTTATGCCGGCAGCCTTCCCGGAGCAGTTGAAAAACTTCGTGAATCGCCGTTGCCGGCCACAGGGGATCATCCTTTTCGAGGTTCATGATCCGGCCATGTCGCGCTCGCGACACATATTTTTTTGTCAATCTTGACTATTTTTTTTATTGCGTATAAGTAGTATATAAATTTGTGTACATGGGGAAACATCATAAGGTTGCATAATTCATCTGAAAAATAACAGCTTTCGCTTATAAAGCAAAACCTGAAGCATTATGAGGGGGAAAATCATGACTCAGGAATCTACGCCTTCAGCGTCTTCTTCCAACACAGACATTACCAGGGTACCCCTGCCGGGCGAAAATGCGCACCTCGTCATAGCTGCCCTTTCCTCCAGGCTGGCTCTGGAATTTGATCCGGCCAATATCGACGATGTGGTGAAGCAGGACAACGACCTGGTATTCACCATGCCGGGCGGCAGTACTGTTACCATCAGAGATTTCTTCGAATTTATAAAAGAAACCAGCATTGATTTCTTACTGCCGGACGGAACCGTACTTTCGTCCAAAAGCTTTTTATCTCCTTTTGAAATCGACGTTGACACGGCCGCGAGTACCGTTTCGGCTTCCGGCGGCCTTGGCGACTATGAAAGCGACTCCGGCTCTTTATTGAGCGGCGTCAGCCGTTTGAACACGGGAGAAGACATTGATGTTTCCACCCCCGGTATGCCAATCGGCAGTGAAGGCCCGGTAAGCTCCGCGCCAATCACCATCCCGACGCTCAGCCTGAGCATGGCTGCGAATGGCAACGTCTCCTCCGTGGAAGGGGAAAACCTGGTTTTCACGCTTAACTTGTCCGAACCCGGTTCCCTGGCGGCAACAGCGCAGTGGGCAGTAACCGTGCCGGGAGCGGAAAGCGCCGGTCACGCGAGCCTGGCGGATTTTGACCAGGCAAAATTCGCCGAAAACGGCATTGCGGTGACGGACAACGGTGACGGCACCCATACCTTGAGCGGCACAGTAACCATCCCCGCCGGCGCCGCCACCGGCAGCATCAGTATTCCAACGCTGGATGACGCGGAAGTTGAGTTTGATGAAAAGCTCACTATTGAACTGAGCAATGTCACCGGTTCCGTTCTCGACAACGGCGCCGCTTCCGCCTCGTATAACGCCGTAATTCTGGACGACGAAAGCGACCAGCCCCTGGTGATCGGGCCGGTGGATCCGGACAATCCGGATCCGGACGATCCTGACAATCCGAATGCCTATCTGGGCAGCGAGGCGGCTTCCGTGCTGGAAGGCGGGGATCTG
>JAISBT010000099.1 GCA_031266055.1 Deltaproteobacteria bacterium | reverse complement strand
TTTTGATGTAGAAATGGAATGACTGGAGTGAAAATGAACATAGAGCAGATGGGACTTAAAGCGTACACCAGCGCCTTGCGCAATTTTGCCGGAACCGAAAAAGCTCTTGCCGCCGGCAATGATTTGAACGTGGAAAAGGCGCCGTCATCTTTCGGCGCGGCGCTCACGGATTCATTGGCCAAAGTGAATACTCTGCAGACGGAAAAAGGAAGCATGATCAAATCTTTTGCTTCCGGTGAAAATCAAAATGTCCATGAGTTGATGATTTCCATGCAAAAAGCCGGCTTGGCCATGAACCTGACCACCGCCGTGCGTAATAAAGTGCTGGAAGCATACCGCGAACTTTCGCGTCTGCAGTTTTGATTTGAAAAAGGAGTGGAGGATATATTATGCCCGGGTTTATTTCTACTGCGGTTGACAAAGGCAAAAAATTCTGGACAAAAATTACTTTTTCCCAGCGCATTCTGGTGGGGGGCATAGCCGTAGTCCTTGTTTGCGCTTTTTTTGTGATGATTTTGGCGCTGAACAGCGTGGAAATGGCGCCTTTATACAGCAAGCTCAGCGCTGAAGACGCGGGCAAGATTATCAAGAGTCTGGACAGCCAGAAAATAACATATGAACTTGAACTGGACGCCAACGGCACAACCATCATGGCTCCGGCCGATCAGATCTATAAACTGCGCATCAGCATAGCCGGTGAAGGCAATATTTCCGGACAGGGCATAGGCTTTGAGGCTTTTGATCTGATTAATATAGGCGAATCGGACTTTTCACAACACATAAAATATCAACGCGCCTTGCAGGGGGAACTTGCCAGAACCATTTCCGAATTTTCCGCAGTCGATTCGGTGCGCGTACACCTGGTGCTGCCGAAGCCCAGTTTGTTCATAGAAGAGCAGCAAAAACCCTCGGCCTCGGTGGTTATCAGGTTTAAAGACGGCCGGGGGCTGGAGCCGAAAGAGGTCAATGCCGTGGTGAACCTGGTTTCCATGGCCGTGGAAGGCTTGACCAAGGATCGCATCGCGGTGACGGATACAGCGGGCAAGGCCCTGTTTCAGCCGCAGGAAGAAGGTTCCCTTGAAGGACTCACGAACAGCCAGTATGAGTTTCGTTTGCAGACGCAGCGCAACCTGGAACGCCGGATAGAAGACCTGCTCACTCCGGTGCTGGGCCCGGGGCATGTGAGCGTTAAAGTTAATGCGGACATGGATTTCAGTAAAAAAATCATCCGGAAGGAAATGTACGATCCCCAGGTGGCTGTGGTGCGCTCCGAGCAGCGTATGGAAGAAAGCATACAGGGGCGGGCCAGTCTGGAAGGAGGCGTGCCGGATGTGAATTTCCGCGGCGATGGTCTTACGGGTACGGTGAGCAACCAGCAAAGCAGCCGGGAACAGCGCACTACCAACTATGAAATCAACAAGGAAGAACAGACCATAACCAGCAATGTGGGCGAAGTGAACCGCCTCAGCATAGCGGTTATTGTAGACGGCACTTATGTCCCCAATGCGCAGGGCGAAATGGCGTTTGTCCCGCGCACGGACGATGAAATACGCGCCATCCGCCAACTGGTGGCAAGCGCCGCCGGTTTCAACTCCGCGCGTGGGGACACGCTGGAAGTGAGCAATATTCCGTTCGGCCTTGCGGATACGGAAGAAGTAAGAGACCTTTCCGCGATCATCACCGATTACGCCATCCGCATCGGCAAACCCTTTCTCAACGCGCTGCTGATTTTCCTCTTCCTGCTCATTGTGGTGCGCCCGGTCATCATGGCCCTGATCCGGCCCAAGGTGGAAGGTGAAATGCTGGAAGAACTGGCCGGCCTGCCCATGGGTGAGGAACGCCTGGCCCTGGTGGAAGGTTCGGATGAAGAACTGGACGCCATGGCGATTTTGGAAAAGATTGAAGACATCAAAGCCCATGCCATGCACTTGAGTGAACAGAACATGGAGCAGGCGGTGGGCATTATAAGAAGCTGGCTGAAAGGCGAACAAATTGCCGAGGCGGCTTAAAGCGGCTTAACTTTGAAAAGTTGTACTGCGCGGCAGGGATTTGTTTGCAAATCCTTGCCGCGAAATTATCGCAAGGCGAACTTGCTTCGCCGTCAAGCGATAATTTCAAGCGCAAAATGCTCTAAGGGAGCGTTTCAAACAGGAGCCGTAATATAATCCAGCAAGTCGCCTCGACGGAAGGTCGCGGAGAGTTGCTGGAAGGATAGTTTTTTCTTTCCGTACAGACCAGACAGCGCTTTTTGCAGCGTATTAACAGCCTCGCTGTGGCGCTGGTTTTGCTTTTCTTCAAAAGAAACAATCAACTCTGCAACATTTTTGTGTGAAATCCCATCAAGTCCAATGTTATGAAGAGCCAACATCCGCTCTCCGATAATCATGGCGAGGTAATGCGAGGAGTAAGGCAGAAAGTCGGGAGGGTCTTGTTTTACCGGTCTTTTGCGTTCATTTTCAACCGCACGAAAAATGAGAACAGCCATAATGGCTTGCGCGGCATTTAATCCGGAAAAAATTTCATTATACAGTTTACCGAAATGCTCCCTACGCAAAAACTTGGCTTGGTGTGGTTTTTTGCGCCAAATAGCCAGCACGGCTTCCGCCACAATGGAGCTGGCAATCACGGCGGAGCCGCTTCCACCTTCTTCTCGTTGCCGCTTATACGTATAGCCCAAATCCTTCATACCTATTTCCAGCTGCCGCTGCATTTCGTCGTTGGAACGTAAGTCGCGCAGATCTACCGGGTTTTGACTGTTAGTGGCATAGGTAATATCTTTTACAAAATCCTGATCCTCATCAGCCAGTTCATAGATGCGCACCAGAACGCAGGTTTCGTTCCATGCGCCGTCAGGAAGGTCATTCAGGGTTTGTTGAATAGTTTTGCAGGTTTGCCCGCCATTGATAACTTGCATGTTTTCAAGCCTTACCTGGTAATTGGCTCCCTGGAGCGCGTTGTGCCGAAATTTGCGGCAAATGATGGTGATCCCGTTATTGAAAAAATAAAAATTACTCCGTTTTTGCTCATTCAGCAGGGTTTCATGCATGGCAACATTTACCCGGTTGGAATTCAATCCCAGGTAGCGGCGGATGTTGCGCTCCAATAAAAAATCATTATGTCTGTTAAACAATTCAGCTATTTCGCTTACCCGTACCTTTCCGATCAAAACCCTCCGGAAATTAAAATCTTCAATGACTGCCTGTCCTGTAAAATTAAGGCTGTCGTCAACGGATTTAGTTTTGCGTAAAATTTCAACTATGTTGTCGTGGTTAAAATGAAGCCATGCAACCTGATCCGGGGGAAGGCCGGATTGATCTATCCAGGCTTGGCTCTGGTCGTTCCATTTTACGCCGTTGTTGCATAACACCACCCGGACATTCGGAATATACCCATCCCGCACCAGTGAACGTATTTCTTCAAGCTTAGGAGCGAGCTTTTCATTTACTTCGATCTGTTTTGCCGGATCAAAGAGCGTTGTAACCGTATGGAGAGATGTCCTCACGCCATTTTCAGGGAAATTTGCACTGCCGCTGAGGTTTGCAATCTTGTATTTCCCCTGAAAAATGGTAACGGTAAATTCTCCGTCGTCCACGTCGCCGATATTCAAGCCGTCAACTCCGGCATCGTTTCCGCCTTCAGTGAGCAGATCCGCGGCTTCTTCCAGAGAAATTTCGAGTAATGCGTTCATGCAAAGCAAAACAAAAGCCGTAGACTTTTTTTTATTCTCGTCGCCTCCCGGCAACCAATCAGAATGTTCCGCGACTATACCTGTGATTCTCTGATCAACGATACCGGCGTTGATATTCAGTTCGGTCTGCCCGTTCATGTCTTCCCTCCTGTTGCCATGTATCGCTTAAAACTTCTCTTCGATACGTTTGAAGTGTGAAGATCGCCGGGCAAAAAAACGCGGTTTTTTTGCCCGGCTCACGCCGCCTGCGGCGGCGCACCGGGGTTGTTCGCCCGGCGGCTGGTACGCTGTTTATCAGTATTTTTAAGTGTTACAGTGTACTACGCATGTGTTTCGTTTTAGAGCGCTTTAACATTGAAAATGTATAAAGCGCTCTGCAAGGATTTGCCTGCAAATCCTTGCTTCAGCCGTTGCTGCACAGCAGCTTACGGATGAAGACAGCAATTGGTTACACAAAGCGCGAAGC
>JAISBT010000199.1 GCA_031266055.1 Deltaproteobacteria bacterium | reverse complement strand
AAGCGGGGAACCGCTGTCGCTATCCGTAAAGCGGCAAGCCGCTCAACGGATACCGCGCTTCAGCCGTTGCTGCGCAGCAGCTTACGGATGAAGACAGCAGCGATGTTTCGCCGTCAAGCTCCGGAGGGAGCGTCTCAAAGTTAAATTGCCTTAGAATTGGAATACGAAGCATTGCCGACAGATAAAAATTGCAGGACGCAATTTTTATCTGGAATCCGAAAATATGAAATTTTTACTCAACCGTCGGGACAGTAGTATTATGTCACGCCTGTATGCGCCGCCTTAAGGCGGCGCGCGGACTTGTCCGCCCGGCGGCCAGTACGCTGTTTGATCTGCATTTTTAAGTGTGACATGGTACTGGTGAAACTCCTATATTTCCAAATCCAGTCTATGACAAAAATCCATCGTACGGGTAGCGGCGCCCGGGGCTAAAAGTTCGGACGGAGCGCCGCTTTCCACTATTTTGCCGTGTTCCATAAAAATAATTTCATTCGCCAGCGCGCGGGCAAAATCCATCTGATGCGTGGCCATCAGCATGGTCATGCCGCCTTTGGCCAAAGAGCGTATGACCTCCAGCACTTCTCCGACCAGTTCAGGATCCAGGGCGGAAGTCGGCTCATCCAGAAGCAGAATTTTGGGATCCATGGCCAGGGCGCGGGCAAAAGCCACCCTCTGTTTCTGCCCTCCGGAAAGTTCCGCCGGGTAGAGTTTGCAGCGCCCGCTCAGGCCAACGCGATCAAGCTCCAGCATAGCGCGCTGGGCGGCGTTTTGCGGAGACAGGCCCAACACTTTGCGCAGGGCGATGGATACGTTATCCAGGGCTGTCAGGTGGTCAAACAGGTTGAAGTCCTGAAAAATCATGCCCACGCATTGGCGAAAGGCACGCAAGGCGTGTTTGTTCCGCATGTCAAGCGGCGCGCCTTCCAGCGCGATTTGCCCCGCATCCGGGGGAGCAAGGCCGTTGATGCATTGCAGGAGAGTGCTTTTTCCCGCTCCGGACGGGCCGATAATGACCTTAAGCTCTCCACGGGCGAGATCCAAGGAAACATCGTCCAGAATAAGGCGTGAACCGTAGCTTTTGCTGATGTTGGCGACAGAAAGAACAGCCCGGACGTCTTGGCCGGCTGTATCGCTATGCGGCACGGTTTGTTCCTTTATAGGGGCGGGGAAGCCGGACGCTCCGGGTTCCGTGCCGGTTAAAGAGCGGAAAAAGAACCAGGATCATGTCACGCCCCGCCCTGGTATCCCGGGATTGCGATTTTCAGTTCGAGTTTGCGGAGCAGCTTCAGACCCAGCAGAGTAATGATGAAATAAAGAACTCCGGCCAGAATGGAGTAAGTGAAGTGCATGGCCGTGCGATCCGCCACATGGTGAATTCTGGCCATAATATCGGAAGCGCCCAGAAGATATATGAGCGCGCTGTCTTTGAGCAGAATGGAAAATTCATTGGACCAGCCGGGCAGGGCCAGGCGTATGGCCTGGGGCATAATGATCCAGCTTATGCCGCAAAAATCGCTCATGCCCAAAGCTCTTGCGGCTTTCAACTGCCCGTGGGGCAGGGCTTCTATTGCGCCGCGAAAGATTTGCGACTGATACGCGGCGCTGGTCAGGCCAAGCACAATGCAGGCGCTCGGAAAAGCCGAAAGCTTCAGCAACGGCCAGAACAGGCCGAAATACAGCAAAAAAAGCAACACCAGAATAGGCGTGCCGCGAAAAAACCAGACATATATCCCAATGATAAAGCGCGGGAGAGCGGAACCATAGACCTGCCCTATGGCCATGGGCACGCCTAAAACCAGGCCCAGAGCCAGAGCCGTGGCGACGGAGCCTATGGTTATGATACAGCCGCCCAGAATATAGGGCAGGCTTTGCTGTAAAGATGCAAACACTTCCTGCATGGCGTTTTTTCCGCTTACTGATATCCGCATTGAAAAGTAAACTTTTTCCTGCGGAGGATCGTCAACCGAAAAACGTGGTTTTCGGTTGACTCTCGCCGCTTCACGGCGACATCAGCCGGACGGCTGATGTTCAGATTTCCATGCGGAAATCTGTAACTTTCCGCTGACGCCCTAGTACCATGTCACACTTAAAACTTCGCTTCGCTACGTTTGAAGTGTGAAGATCGCAAAGCAAAAAAAGTGGTTTTTGCTTTGCTCCGCCGCCTTAAGGCGGCGCGCCGGGCTTGTTCGCCCGGCGTCAGTACGCTGTTCTATACGAACTTTTAAGTGTTACAGCGTACTAGAACATTTTAACGTTGAAAATGCCGCAATGCTCCGGCGGGTTAAATTTCCGCCACGCCAAGGCGTTCGGCTATAGCCTTGGCGGCAACGCGCCCGGCTCCCATGGCTTTTATAACCGTGGCCGCTCCGGTGACAATGTCGCCTCCGGCAAAAACGTCGGGTATGGAAGTTTCATTGTTTTCGCCAACTTCAATATAGCCGCGTTTGTTCAGCGCAAGTTCGGGGGTCGCTTCCAAAAGCACCCGGTTGGCCTGCGTACCCAGGGCAATAACCGCAAGGTCGGTTTCCAGGGTACGCACAACGCCTGCTTCGGGTTCGGGGCTGCGCCGCCCGGAGGCGTCAGGCTCGCCAAGCCGCATAACCTGAAGTTTCACTTCCTTCACCTGTCCCGCAGCGTCTCCGACAAATTCAAGAGGCGCGGCAAGTTCTTCAAACACCACGCCCTCTTCTTCGGCATGTTCCATTTCTTCTTTACGGGCGGGCATTTCAGCCTTGGTCCGGCGGTAAACTATGCTCACCTTTTCCGCGCCGGTGCGCAAAGCGCTGCGCGCCGCATCCATGGCGACGTTTCCGGCGCCGTATACCGTTACCTTGCGCCCGGTAAAGGCGGGGGTGTCATAATTGGGGAAATCGTAACCCCGGCCGAGGTTCAGCCTGGTCAGGTATTCGTTGGCGGAAAGAACGCCGTTGAGGTTTTCTCCGGGCACTTCAAAAAACTTGGGCAGCCCCGCGCCGACGCCTACGAACACAGCCTTGTAGCCATTCCGGAATAAATTTTGGATGCTGACGGTTTTTCCGCCCACCCAGTTGGTTTTGAACTCCACGCCGCAGGCCGCCAGATTGGCCAATTCCTTTTGCACGACCGCGGCTTTGGGAAGACGAAATTCAGGAATACCGTAAACCAGCACCCCGCCTATTTCATGCAGAGCTTCAAAAACCGTTACCTTGACCCCGCGCGCGGCCAAATACCCGGCCACCGTGATGGAAGCCGGGCCGCCGCCGATGCAGGCCACTTTTGCCTCCGGATCCTTGGGTTTGCAAACTGTTCCGCCCGCCCCGGCCGCTCCGGGTTTGCCGAGAAAATAATCCGCCACGTAACGTTCCAGGCGGCCTATGGCCACGGGGTTGCCCTTGGCGTTGAGAATACATTTGCCTTCGCACTGGTTTTCCTGCGGGCAGACCCGGCCGCAGATCGCGGGCAGGCTGTTGGTGGATTTTATAATGCGATGCGCTTCTTCCAGATTGTCTGCAACCAGAGCGCCGATAAATCTGCCGATAGGCACTTCCACCGGGCAGCCGGCAACGCAGCCGGGTTTTTTACATTGCAGACAGCGCCCCGCTTCGGCCAGAGCGTCCGCATGACTGTAGCCCAGCGCCACTTCATCATAGTTGGTGATACGAACCAGCGGATCCTGGCAGGGCATGGCAACGCGGACTTTATTGAGTTTACTCATGATGACCACACTTGCAATAGTTGTCGTAGGAAAGTTTTTCTTTGTCCTTGAGAGCGGCAAGCCTTTGCTGCAACTCGGCGAAATTGACCAGATATCCGTCAAATTCCGGCCCGTCGACGCAGGTGAATTTGGTCTCGCCGCCAACGCTTACGCGGCAGGCGCCGCACATGCCTATACCGTCGACCATCATGGAGTTGAGGCTTACGGTAACCGGCACCTGGAAGGGTTTTACGGTCTTCACCACCGCGCTCATCATGGGTACCGGCCCCACGGCCACCACTTCGCCGACCGCTTTGTCCGCGGCCAGACGCTGTTCCACCACTTCCGTGACCAGCCCCTTGTGCCCTGTGCTGCCGTCATCCGTGGCGACAAGCACTTCGTCGCAAAAAGCTTCAAGCTCCCGGCGGAACAGCAGCAGATTTTCGCTCCGCGCCCCTATTGCGGCCACAACATGGTTGCCGGCCAGATGGTGCCCCTTGGCGATGTGGTGCATGGCCGCCACGCCTGTGCCGCCTCCCACGCAGACCACGGTGCCGATTTTATGGATGCGGGTGGCTTTGCCCAGAGGGCCGCATAAATCAAAGACGCTCTCCCCCTCCCGCATGGCGTTGAGTACGGCGGTGCTTTTTCCCATAACCAAAAAAACTATGGTTATGGTTCCTTTCTTTTCGTCCAGGTCGGCAATGGTCAGCGGAAACCGCTCCCCTTTTTCACCGACCCGCAGGATGACAAAATTGCCCGGTTTGGCCGTAGCGGCAATGTGCGGGGCATCCAGCAGCATCAGACTGGTTCTGCCGGGGATCAACTCTTTTTTGGCGATGATTTTGGAAGGCATTACACTCTCTCAAAGTTAATAAATTATCAACAGCCTGTTTTCTGGTCTACCATGTATACTCCCCGGACACAAGCCCGCCCGGACGGACGAAACAAGTTCCGCCCGCGCCTTGAGGTTAAGGGAGCGCCTGAAAGTGTTACAGCGTACTATTATCATGTCACACTTAAAACTTCGCTTCGCTACGTTTGAAGTGTGAAGATCGCAAAGCAAAAAACGTGGTTTTTGCTTTGCTCCGCCGCCTTAAGGCGGCGCGCCGGGCTTGTTCGCCC
>JAISBT010000197.1 GCA_031266055.1 Deltaproteobacteria bacterium | reverse complement strand
GGGCGAACAAGCCCGGCGCGCCGCCTTGAGGCGGCGGAGCAAAGCAAAAACCACGTTTTTTGCTTTGCGATCTTCACACTTCAAACGTAGCGAAGCGAAGTTTTAAGTGTGACATGGTATTAGAGCGGTTTAACATTAATAAGGACGTATCCGGCCGGGGTTTTTATTGAGGAGGAGCTATGGCGGTTTTTCCCAGAGCAGGAGCTGCTTTTGTGCTGTGCGCGCCGTCGGGAACCGGTAAAACCACGCTGGCGGCAAAGTTGTTGCGGACTTTTACCAGACTGACTTTTTCGATTTCCTACACAACGCGTGAACCCCGCGCGGGTGAGACCGACGGCAGAGAGTATTTTTTTATCAATAAAAGCGAATTTTTACGTTTGGCGGAAGAGGAATATTTTGCGGAGTGGGCTGAAGTGCATGGCCATTATTACGGCACGCCGCTGCAAACCGCCAGAAAGCTGCTGGCTGCCGGGAGCGACGTCCTTTTTGACGTGGATGTCCAGGGCGCGAAGCAGTTGGCCAAAGCTTTCCCGGAAGCGTTTTTTGCGTTTTTATTGCCTCCTTCCTGCGCGGAACTTGAAAGAAGGCTGCGCATAAGGGAAACGGAGCAGGAGTCGTCTATTGCCTTGCGTCTGTTTAATGCCGTCAACGAGCTTAAAGAGGCGGAATGGTTTGACGCCTGGATTATCAACGATGATATTGATAAATCCTTTGCGGACATATGCTCCGCTTACCGCTCGGCCTGTCTTAATCCGCAACTGAGGGCCGGATTTTTGTCCCAGCTTTTGAAGCAGTTTTAAGCATGCGCGGCCATTGTGCAGACCATCCGGAACCGCTTGCGCCCACGCTGGTTATTGCGCTGGATGTTCCTTCCGCGAAAGCCGGGCTGGATCTGGCCGGCCTCCTGCGCCCGGTGACGCCCTGGATGAAAGTGGGGCTTGAGCTTTTTACCGCCGCCGGCCCGGGAATAGTGAAGGAGTTGAAGGGCATGGGCTGCCGCGTTTTTCTGGATTTGAAATTTCATGATATTCCCAATACGGTCAGGGGCGCGGTGCGTTCTGCCCACGCTTCAGGAGCGGATATTATAAACGTGCATCTGTGCGGCGGCAGGGCTATGTGCGAGGCTGCCGTCAATGAACTGGCCAAGGTCGGAGAGGCACCGGAAAACCGCGCGCCCTGCCTTATGCTGGGGGTTACCGTGCTGACCAGCGTTGCGGCGGACGCTCCGGATGCGGATCTGTCTTTGGAGGGTGGCGCAAGCCTTGAGGAACTTGTGCTTAAACGCGCGCGGCATGCGCGGGAATGGGGGCTGCAGGGAGTGGTCTGTTCGGCTCTTGAAGTCCGCGCCGTAAAGCAGGCCTGCGGTAAAGATTTTGTCTGCCTGTGTCCGGGCATACGGCCGGAGCGCGGCGAGGTTCCTGATGACCAAAGCCGGGCCGTAACCCCCGCGGAAGCGGCGCAGGAAGGAGCGGATTTTTTGGTTGTGGGCCGTCCGGTGACTTTGGCGGGAAATCCTCTTGCCGCCGCGAAAAACATCGTACGCTCCATGAGCGCTGTCCGATATTAAGCCTTGCCTTGCGACACTGGTATAAATCGTGCTAAAGCATTTTAACATTGAAAGTGTTGAAATGCTCTGACGGCGAAGCGATCCTCTGAAGACAGCAGCGATGCTTCGCCGTTAAGCGGCAATCTCAAGCGTAAAATGCCATAGATAAGTTTGCGAGGTTAACATGAACCAGACGGAAAAAATATCCGGGGTATTTTCCACCCAGGAAATTCTGAAGGTCGGCACAGGAACCACAACCCGTAAAAGCATACGTAAAGCCTTCTGGTTCTGTGCCGAAATTGACTCCGGCGAACGTGCCGGCAGTATTGAAGTGCAGCCCCTGAATGCCAATTATGTTCCTTCCGGCCCCAAAAAGGCCATTGATAGAGAAAGGTTTTTAAATGAGTTCGCGCCGGAGCCGGAATTTTATCAGTCCACAGTTTTCCCGCGTATGCGTGAAATCACCAAGACCGTGGCCAGGGGCGAGCGTCACCGCAATAACGGCGAATTGTACAGCGCGGAAATGGAGTTCAACAACGCCCTTAATCTGGATGTGGATAACATACGGGCGACCTTCGGACTTGGGCTGACTTATATGGCGCGCGGAGAAAACGCCAAGGCCGAAAATATTCTGGAACGCATAGTCAAGATGGAGGATGCCTTTGACCAGGAATACAAGCATCTGTATAACGAATTCGGCATCCAACTGCGTAAGGGCAAAATGACGCAAAAGGCGGTTGCCTATTATAAACGGGCTCTTGAGCTTTCCAGCCAGGATGAGAATATTTATTACAATATGGCCAGAGCCCATCTGGACAACCAGGAACCGGCCGCGGCCCTGGAGTTTCTTTGTAAGGCCCTGGAGCTTAACCCGGGGTTTGTTGAAGCGTCACAATTTTTATTGTGGCTGTACAACAAAAAAATGCTTCCGGAAGAAAAAAAACAGGAATTGGCCGCTGTGCTGAAAAAAGCTCAGGAAACTGTGGCCCAGGCGACCGCGCCCGCCGCACCTGCTTCCCAACCCGGTGATTCCGCTGCCGGGGCGGAGTCCCCGCCTGCTTCCAACAGTTGACTTGGGGCATTACATCATGAGTACCAGGATTAAAGAAGCCCATGCGTTTATAACCGGTCTGGCGGATAATCCTCCCAAGTTGCCTTATGATCCGACGCTGTTGCCCAGACTGTTTAAAGATTTGTCCCCCGGCAGCCTGAAATCCATGGGTGACTTGGCGGCCTTGGTTGAACGCAGCCAGGGGTTGGCTACCAAAGTGCTTTCTGTAGCCAATTCAGCCTGTTACGGCTTGGCGGGCAAAGTGTCTTCTCTTGCGCGCGCGGTGCAGATTCTGGGCCTGCTGGAATTGCGCTCTTTAGTTGTGTTTTTCAGCGTTTCAGGCGCCCTGCCCGGATCAAAGCTGCCCAGAGCTTTTCCATCCAAAGCTTTGTGGGAGCATCAGATACGCACGGCCATTGTGGGCAGGCAGATAGCCGCGATTATCAATGAGGCGCGCCAGCCTGTTGTTGATGCCGACATTATCTACACCGCCGGGCTTTTGCACGATTTGGGCAAAGTGGTGCTTGCCGCGCGGGAACCCGTGGTGTGGACGGAGATCAGCGCTTTGTCCGTGGAGCGAAACTGCGATTTTGCGAGCGCGGAAGAAAGCTACTGGGGCATAGACCACAGCGCTGTGGCGGGAATACTCCTTGAAGCCTGGGGTCTGCCGGAGATACTTACGCAAATGATCAGCTGGCATCACTGCCCGGAACTTGCCAATAAATATATTCCGGAAGTATGCGTTCTTGCTTCGGCCAACTGTCTGGCCGAGCATGGCCATGTGGACGCGGTGCCGGACAGGGTGCGGGAGCTTTTGCCCGAAAACGCGCAGAGGCTGGAAAACAAACTCTCTTTGCTTCAGGCTGCCGCGCAAAGCTCCAGAGCGGACAGCCTGGCGTCTTTTGCGCTATAAAAGCCAAACTATACAGAATGTCTTCAGATCCGAAACATACCGCGCAGCTTTTGCATGAACTCAATCCTACCGTAAGTTACGGCAAGGTGAACAAGGTAGTGGGGCTGGTGGCTGAAGGATCCGGCCTTAAAACTCCGCTGGGTTCGCTTTGCCATATTCTTTCCGAAGGTTTCGCAGCCTCCGCCGGGGTAAAGACCGGCCCTGCCGAAGCTCCGGCCGGCGGCGCGCCCGCGCAAAGCGGCATTCCCTGTGAAGTGGTGGGCTTCCGGGACGGGAATATCCTGTTCATGCCCTATGGCGATTTGCGTGGAGTGCAGCCGGGCAGCCTTATCCGCAATTCCAGCCTGCCGCCATTTTTTCCCGTGGGGCCCGGACTTTTGGGCCGGGCTTTTGATGCCTTTGGGGCGCCGCTGGAAGGGCTGGAAAATATATCGGCCGGGATCGAGCTTAAGCACTCCGCGAGCGAGCGGAACGCCTTTGTGCCTATTTATGCCGTCCCGCCGCCGCCGCTTTCCAGGCCGCGAATAAACGCTTCTCTGGATGTCGGCGTGCGCAGCATCAACGCGCTGATCACTCTGGGCAAGGGGCAGCGCGTGGGCATTATGGCCGGTTCGGGCGTGGGCAAATCAACGCTTATGGGTATGATGGCCCGCTACACCGGAGCGGATGTAAATGTTATCGCCCTGATTGGCGAACGTGGGCGGGAGGTATTGGAATTCATAGAAAAAGACCTCGGTTCGGAAGGCATGTCCCGGTCTGTGCTGGTTGTGGCGACATCGGATCAGTCTCCTCTGGTGCGTATGCGGGCGGCTTATGCCGGAACCGCCGTGGCCGAATATTTTCGTGATGCGGGCAAGGATGTGCTGTTCATGATGGACTCGGTGACCCGTTTCGCCATGGCTGCGCGCGAAATCGGCCTGGCTGTCGGCGAACCTCCGACCGCCAAGGGGTATACGCCTTCGGTTTTCGCCCAACTGCCCAAATTGCTGGAGCGTACCGGGCGCAACCGGCAAGGGACAATTACCGGCATCTACACGGTATTGGTGGATGGAGACGATTTCAACGAACCTGTGGCGGACAGCGTGCGTTCCATTTTGGACGGACACATCGTGCTGACCAGAGAACTGGCCGACCAGGGGCATTTTCCGGCCATTGACGTTTTGCGTTCCATCAGCCGTCTGCGTTCGGATATTGTCAGCCAGGAGGTTCTCGCTGCCGGGCGGATGATTACAGGGAGCCTGGCCGCCTACAAGAAAGTTGAAGACATGATCAACATCGGCGCTTATGCCCACGGAGCCAACGCTGACATAGACCGGGCCATTGCCCTCATGCCGCGCATTGAGGATTTTTTGCGTCAAAACGTCGCGGAACGCAGCAGCCTGGAGCAGTCTTTCGCCGCTCTGCAAACCCTGGCCAATGCCGGAATAAGCGCGGCCAAGCCCGAACTCGCCTCAAACGCGGCGCATAAACCGCCGCATGGCTGATCCGGTCAGGCTGTCTTTTGTTCTGCACCGGTTGAGCGACCCGGAAGCGGCTTTGCGTGAAGCCGCGCGTCTTGCGCCGCGCGTTTTGATCACAGACTGGAAATTGCCGGAGCGGAATCTGGATTATCTGTTGTACCTGCCGCTGCTTTTGTATGTGCGCTGTTTCCACAGCCGGGAGAGGCGGAAAAATTTCCGGCGCTTCATGCTGCAAGGCGGAGCGGAAGGGCTGATCCGGAATATGGAGCAGAGCCGGGACGCCGGGGCGCGGCTTGTTGACGCCGGAGTACGGCTTGTTATTATCAAGAGGTCTTTTTTGCGTTTCGGCTCGGTGGTGCGGCTGGAGGTGGCAGCATGCCGGTAGCGTCTCAAATGCGAAAATTATCACAACCCGCTTTTTTGCCCATGACCCGAACGGAGCTTGCGGCGCTTGGCTGGGATCAGCCGGACGTTCTCCTGATAAGCGGCGACGCCTATATTGATCACCCTGCCTTCGGCATTGCCCTGCTCGGGCGGCATCTGGTCGCGCGCGGCTTCAGCGTCGCTGTTCTTGCCCAACCGCGCTGGACAGGCGAACAGGCTCTGGAAGATTTTACCCGCCTGCCCCGCCCCCGCCTGTTTGCCGGAATCAGCGCCGGGGCTGTTGACTCCATGCTGGCTCATTACACGGCTTTTCGCAAGAAACGCCATGACGACGCGTATACCCCCGGCGGTAAAACCGGAGCGCGCCCCAATCGGGCCGCCATCGTCTACAGCGGTCTGGCGCGGCGCGCTTTTCCGGGGCTGCCCGTAGTGCTGGGCGGACTGGAAGCTTCCCTGCGCCGCATCAGCCATTATGATTTCTGGACTGACGCGCTGCGCCGATCCATCCTGCTGGACAGCAAAGCGGATTTGATTTTATGCGGCATGGCGGAGGACAGCCTGGCGCAGGCCGCCGCCCGCGCGGAAAAACTGGCGGGACAAGACGGAGGCAAGCTCTCCCGTGAAAACTTTACCGAAGCCTGCCGGAGACTTCCAGGGGCTGTAACGGCGCTGAACAGCGCTGAATTTGCGAAGCTGGATTTTTTGACTGAAGGTAATCTCGTCCGCCTGCCCAGCCACGAAGAAATGCTCGAAAACCCGTATGCCCTGTTACAGGCCAGCCTGACGCTGGAAAAAGAGGTACACCGGGCCAAAGCTTTTTTACGCCAGGATGCCGGCAGCAGAACCTTGCTCCTTGCTCCTTTTGCCCCGCCGCCACAGCCGGAACAGGACAAGGCCCGGGATAGCGCTCTGGATGAAATATACGCGTTGCCGTTTTCGCGGCTGCCGCATCCGGGTTATGACGCGCCCATACCAGCCTGGGAAATGATCCGCGCCGGCATTGCCACCCACCGCGGCTGCGCGGGCGGTTGCTCCTTTTGTTCTCTGTCTTTGCACCAAGGCCGCCGGATTTCTTCCCGCAGCAGAGAGTCTGTTTTACGGGAAGCGCGGGATATTGCCGCGGGTTCAGCGGGGACGGCGCGGAAAACGCCGGACAAAAAGCCCGCGCCCCCCGGATGGGCGGGCGCCATCAGCGATGTCGGAGGGCCGACCGCCAATATGTGGCAGGCTTTTTGCGATGATATTGACCCTGCCGGCTGCGCCCGGGCCAGCTGCCTGTTCCCGAAAACCTGCCCGCATTTTAAATGCGATCAAAACCGGGCGGTTCAGCTTTTGCGGGAAGTCGCCGCCCAGCCGGGGGTGCGCCATGTGCGCGTAGCCAGCGGCGTACGCTACGATCTGGCTTTGCAAAGCCCTGAAGCCCTGAAGGCTTATTGCCTGGAATTTACCGGCGGTCAGCTTAAAGTCGCGCCGGAACATATCTGCGCTCCGGTACTCCGATACATGCGCAAACCCGGCCAGGATTTGTTTGAAAAATTTATGCGGGCTTTTGAGGAGCTTTCCAGGCAGGCGCATAAAGAACAGTATGTTATTCCTTATTTAATCAGCGCTTTTCCGGGATGTACGGAAGAACATATGCATACTCTCAAACGCTGGCTGCAAAAACGGGGCTGGAGTCCCAGACAGGTGCAATGCTTTGTGCCCACCCCCGGCACTGTGGCCACAGCCATGTTTTACTGCGGCCGCGATGCGGACGGCAAACCCCTTTATGTGGCCAGAACCGACCGTGAACGCCTGCGCCAGCACCATATTTTGACAGGGCATTTCAACACTGAAGCGCTCCGGCGTTGATCGCGCGGAGTGCCGCCGGAGCATTTCAACATTTTCAAGGTTAACATGCTCAAAAACAATTTAATTTTGAGACGCTCCCTCGTCTTTAGCGGAACATTCCCTGCATCTGCCCTGAATTTCAACGCCCCCGTTCCGCAACGCCAGGCCCAATTCTCCGAGCCTGGTCTGTATGGAACGATCCAAAACCGGGTCGTGGATTTCCTCCGTCTTGTTGCACGCCGAACACACGAACATGAGCGGATTATGTTTATGCTCTTCCGTACATGGAACATAGGCGTTCAAGGTATTCACCCTGTGCGCCAGGCCATATTGCAGCAAAAACTCCAAGGTTCTGTAAATACTCGCCGGAGTTATTCTTTTTCCTGTGTCACGCGCAATGTCAATAATATCGTAGGCTTTCAACGGGCCGGCGGAGGAAATGAGAATTTCCAAAATAATCCGGCGCAGGTTCGTCAACCGTATACCCTGCCTGGCGCACAAAGATTCGGCAACCTGCAGGGCGCTTGCGGCGCTGTCGGCATTCATAAGCAAATCGCCCTGATTAAAATGCTCTAATCCGCATATAATTCCACCTTATCCACAAACATGCTGTATCCGGAAGCGCCCATGCTCCCGGAATCATTTCTCTCCAGCGCAAGGGTGCCGTAAACCCATATCGCATCCATGGATTGTATTCCGGTAAGCGCTTTTTCCATTTTTATGTAAATAATCTGGTTCGCCGGAGGCGGGGGAACATGAATGCAGGCTCCGAAATAAGGCACAAGCAAAAATTCCTTGAGTTCGCCGTCCTTTTCCCAGTCCAGCGGCGCCACATAGCCCGGCAGTTTTATGCGCTGCCCCTGCAGTTCCTGATTGACCGGAGCATTTTGCCATTCCCTGATTACTTCCGCCATCGCCGCAATGGCGCGTGGGTCGCCGTCCGTAAGTTCATCCGGATTTATGCCCTCAAACAATTTTTCCGGATGCCAGGATTCCGGGACAAGTTCCTGCCACTGCGCCTCACGGTAGGCAGCGAACTCGGGCGATGCTCCGGCCGCAAGCGGAACCGGCCAAAAAACGCCCCAAAAAACGCTTATGACTACAGGGATGATCAGCCGCAAAACAGCGGAGCAACGGGAAAGGCTGCCCATGTTAACCCCCGTGCCGCGTAAACAGTAAAGGGAGGAGCATAACCAGCACCCCGGCGCAAAGCCAGAGGAATACGCCGGCGGTTTTGCCGTAGCGCCTTGCGGACGGCAGAAGCTCCATTATCGCTATGCTGACCATGACTCCCCCCATGACGGAAAGCTGGAGTTTCAAGTTCTCCGGCGAAAAAAACGGCCGCAGAACGGCATAACCCAGCACCGCCCCGATAAACGGAGCAAAACCGGAAAACAGGGTATATCCGAAAGCCCTTAAACGGCTTTGTGAACTATAGCGGATGGGCAGGGCAATGGCAATGCCCAGAGGGATATTATGCGCAATCATGGCCCCGCCCAAGGCTATGCCCAGTATCGGATCGATCAGGGCCGCGCTGAACATGGCAAAACCCTCGGGTAAATTATGCGCGGCAATGGCCAGAGCGGAGAGTTCCCCGGTGTGGCCGAAGCCTCCGCCCCTTTTGTGCAAAAAAAAGCCTGTCCCGGCCATAAGCGCGGCCCCGGCCAGAAAGGCAACGGCGCTCTCCGGCTGTGCCTCCGCAAGCGGTATGGAAAAGCCCAGGCAAAGGATAACGCCCGCCGCAAAGCTGAAACAGGGGCAGAACAGGCGCTCGTTCACCTTTTTCACGGCCAGCGCGACCACACCCCCCAGGCATACGGTAAGCCCGCAAAATATGGTCAGGGCCAGCGCCAGAACCAGATCCCCTCTCCGCGTATCCGGCTCGACTTTATCCGCCTGCATGGCATAACCGGTTCTGACCGCCTCCGCCATGCCCTGCGCAACGGCAATTCTTCCATAGACCGCTACCGTATCCATGCTCTCTATGCCGTCCACAGGCTGTTCCAGAGTAATATGCACAATCTGGTTCGACGGCGGCGGAGGCGTATGGATGCAGGCCCCGAAATAGGGCACCAGTAAAAATTCTTTGAGGCCGCTCCCCTCTTCCCGCTCCAGAGGAACGACAAAACCGCGCAGCTTTACGGCTTTTCCCTGCAAGAGCATATTCGCGGCCGAATTTTGGCTCCCGGCCAGATACTCCTCCATTGCTTTGACTGCGCGCGGGTCGCTGTCATCAAGGTTATTCAAATTTAAGCCGGGAAAAACCGGCCTGTCCCCATCCGGGGCAGGACGAAGCTGCTCCCAGCTTATTTCCGCATAGCGCGCCTCCTGCGCGTAAGCGCCGAACAGGGGGCAAGACGGCCCGGCAAGCTGCCACAGCAGGCACAAAACCAGGACAGACCCCAGTACCATGCTACACTTAAAACTTCGCTTCGCTACGTTTGAAGCGTGACATGGTACTAGCTTGAATACAAATTTCAGATAATATGGCAAAGCCCGTCCGCCAAACTCATGCGATAAGCGCGCAAGGCCGGGATCAGGCTGGTCAGGAACCCGGCCAGGCAAATCCCGCCCAAAATCAGCCATTCCCCGGCGGAAGGGGCCGACAAACGCACGGCCACGCCGTAACTGTCCGCCAGGGCGGGCCCAAGCGAGGCCACAAGCGCGGCCAGCGCGGCCAGCCCGCAGACAATGCCCGCTCCCACCAACAAAATACCTTCAC
This sequence comes from Deltaproteobacteria bacterium, assembly GCA_031266055.1. Classification (GTDB taxonomy): domain Bacteria; phylum Desulfobacterota; class Desulfovibrionia; order Desulfovibrionales; family Desulfovibrionaceae; genus WRHT01. Next base: position 2,457 of record JAISBT010000197.1, on the reverse strand, counting down.
AGGCCAGCAGAATTACAATATCCAGCGGTCTGGCTCCGACTGAACGAAGAACGGCGAGTTCACGCCGCCGTTCGCCAAGGCTGGCCAGGATGGCCGAAGCCAGACCGGCCAGGCCGGTTATGGTGACCAGAGTGGAAATCAGCAGCAAAGCCCGCTCTCCGCTGTTCACCATGTTCCAGATCTGATCCATGGCCACCCCCGGCATAACGCCCGTAAGGGCTTCCTTTTTCCAGGAGTTTATCTCCCGCTGCAGGGCGAACACCTGGCCGCGCTTTTTCAATCCCACCAGCAAGGCCGTAATGTTCTTGGGTTCAAGGTCGAATTTTTTCGCCAATTCGGGAGAGATGCGCAACCCGGGCAAAGGCGCTCCGCCCTGCCAGTCCAGATGTATCGCCTCCATGGCCTCCAGGCTTATGTACAGGGAACGATCCGCCGGCGTGCCTGTGGGCGCGAGAACGCCGGTCACCGTAAAAGGTTTGTCCCCATGCTCCGTAAGCAGGCTGCCGCTGCTGCCGTGCGCCAGCACCAGACTTTGGCCCGGATTGTAACCCAGATTTTTCGCCACTTCTGAACCGATCACCACATCAAAAAGCTCCGCAAAGGGCGTTCCTCGGGCCAAAGCGAGCCTGGTGCCGCCGCGAAACCGGTAATGCTCGAAAAAATCACCGGTTGTGCCGACTACCGGATAACCCCGGTGCGAATCGCCAAGGGAAACGGGAATTGTCCAGGCGACCTCCGCTCTTCCGGCAATTTCCCTGGCGCTGTCCCAACTCATATTGTTGGTCGCCCCGCCGAGATGGAAAACAGCGTACAACATCAGTTGAATATTCCCGCCACGCGCCCCCACCACCAGATCCGTGCCCGATACCGCCTGGACGAAGCTCTCCCTGAGCTGGGTTCTGATTCTTTCCAGACCCAGAAGCAGGGTGGTGGAAAGGGTAATGGAAAAAACCACAAAAAGCAGGGTTCCGCGCCTGTTCCAGGCGCTGCGCCCCGCGAGCGTCAAAAGATACGTCCAGCGCGTCACGGCGCACCTCGGTTTTCTTCCGGGCAGGCCGCCCGGTTTAATTCCGCAAGCTTCACGGTTACGGAAAACTCTTCGGCCAGACTGTGATCGTGACTCACAAAGAGCAGGGTTGAACCGGCAGCGCGGCATTCTTCCAGCAGCAGCCGCAAAAAAACCTTGCGGTGATCCGCATCCAGGGATGAAGTCGGCTCATCCGCCATAATCATTGCCGGGCCGCCGATAAGCGCGCGGGCGGCGGCCACGCGCTGCTGCTGGCCCACAGACAGACGGGTGACCTGCCTTTTCCAGAGCGGAGAGGGAAGATCCAGCTGTTCCAGCAAATTTTGCGCGGCCAAAGGAGCGCTGCCGGCCTGTTTTTCCGCTTTGCCGCGCCGCTCGGGGGAAAAACGGCAGGGGAGCAGCACATTGTCCAGAATAGACAAATAAGGAATGAGGTTGAATTGTTGAAAAATAAACCCGATGTGCTCTCCGCGAAAAATGTCCCGCTCCGCGCCGGTCAAAGCGCTGAGACAGCGGCCGTTGACCGAAACTTCCCCGGCCGACGGACATAAAATACCGGCAATCAGGCTGAGCAAAGTGCTTTTGCCGCTGCCGCTGGGGCCGCTGATAAAAATACGCTCGCCCGGCCCGGCGGAAAAAAACGGAATATCCAGAATATCCCGCTCCTGCCCGGGCCAGCGAAAACGCGCCCCGCGCAGGCAAAAGGCGAACTCCGCGGCCTCTTGCGGCCTCATGGAGTTACCGTGAGTATATTATCCCGGCCGGTCAGCTCCGCTGACTTTTGCCCCGCGGGAGTGACCATTTGGACTTCAATTTCGTTCAAGCGCGGAAAATATTTGAACAAGGCGACTTCTATCCGCGTTATGGCCTGCGGGTTACGGCAAACAAAAGAAAAATCCGCATCCAGGTCGGCATGCCCTTCAAAATTCACGGTATCTCCGCCGTCTTTTCCAGACAGCAGTTCCTCGCTTATGGCTTCAGATTCCAGAGACACTTCTTTCAGCTCGCAACCGGCGGCAGCGGGAAATAAAAACAACGCCTCCGCCCGGCGCAGCGTTTCCGCCATGGTTTGCACTTCCCGCTTTTCTTCGGCGGTCTTCGGCGTGTACTCAAAAGAAAGCACGTTATCCAAAGGCGTTTCCAGTTCAATGTCCACATTCGGGCCGTCCAGAGCCAAATTCATCGCGGCCGCGCCGTGGACATGCGCGCCATGTTCATGCGCATGCCCGGCATCAGGGCTAAACACCCAGATGCAAATTCCCAGCACAAGGCAGATCGGTATATGTTTCATCGCGGGTATCCTCCATGTAATTAGAGCATTTTAACATTGAAAATGTTGAAATGCTCTGGCGGCGGGTACCGCCGCCCGCCCCGCAGGCGTAGGCGAAACTTGCTTCAGCCGTTGCTGCGCAGCAGCTTACGGATGAAGA
>JAISBT010000190.1 GCA_031266055.1 Deltaproteobacteria bacterium | reverse complement strand
AGTAACCGCCATTTCGGCCTTATCCTGCAAACAACACTCCCGCCTTCAAATTTTTGATGCACATACTCGTAGCCAGTCAGACCGAAGGCATGATAAAGAAAACTCGTGGACATAGTGATACCGCCTTATCGATGATTTTTTGCACATCTCGATTGGAACCCATGTCCATATCTTTTGTCAAAAGTATCCTACAACCGGATGAACCTTTTAAATGCGGCACAGGGCTGATGACGGATTGAGTTTTTAGGAAATTTTAACACTCCGGCGGGTTACCCCGGCAAAGCCTGCGACCAGCGCGCGGCCTCTTCGAATTCAGAAATCAGTACGAATTCGGAAATTTTGGACAGGGTCTTTTTATATTTATGCGGCAGCGGCATTTTACCCAAATTGTCCAGAATCACGTCCGTATTCTTGATGTCCTCAACTTTGAGCGCGGCCTTTAAGCGCGCGAATTCTCCCAGCACGGAAGCGTCCAGAGCATCCGCATCCGCCGCGGTGGCGCGTTGCTCCGGGCCTATGGCATGTATGCGCTCAACCAAAGCCTGCAGTTTATCCAGAAAAGGACCGGTTTCCTCCATAATAATCGGCATGTCCTCCATATGCCCGGCTCTTTCAATACGCGCCGCGCCTGAAGACAGATCAACGGCCCCGATATTCGCCAGGGCGCTTTTCAAGGCATGCATGTGGGTGGTAAAAAGCCTTAAATTTATGTCCGTTGCCGCAACGGCGAGGTCGCGCAGGATCTCCACGCGCATTTCCGCATCTTTACAAAATATACGCAGCACCTCTTCATACTGGGCTTCCTCGCCGCCCGTTCTCTCCAGCCCGAGCCGGGTATCTATTCCTTCAATGCTGATGCGGGAAAGCTGTTCCATCGGCTCAAGCCGGGTTCGCGGACTTTCCTCCCTGATTTGCTTCTCCTGTGGAATCCATCTTTCCAGCATTTCATACAACAGGCGCAGCTCTACCGGCTTGGACAGGTAATCGTTAAACCCGCCGGCGAGGAACATCTCGCGCATTCCGGTCAGCGCGTTGGCCGTCAGCGCGATAATCGGCATATTCTTATACTGCTCGCCCGGCATATCCCGGATCAGGGCTACGGCGTCCATACCGTCCATGCCCGGCATCATGTGATCCATAAGCACAAGGTCGTATGGCCGCACCATAACGCGCGCCACCGCGCTTTCTCCGCTCGCGCAGGTGTCCACTTTCATTTTGAAAGGAGCCAGCAGACCTTCGCAAACCAGCAGATTGCTCAAAACATCATCCACAATCAACACTCTGGCTTCCGGAGCGGTGAAACGCAGGTTCGGAGTATCCGATACGGCGCTTTTTTTGTAAATGGTTCCAAGCGGGGTATACGCCTCGCACCTTTGGTAAATAGTCGCGGTAAAGACCGATCCTTTGCCGTATTCGCTGGTCGCGGCCACATCGCCGTTCATGGCGCGGCAAAGGCTCAGCGTAATGGCCAGCCCGAGCCCGGTGCCCTCAATATTTCGGTTGCTGGGTATATCCAGACGCGAAAAAGATCCGAAAATGACTGGAAGATCCTTGGCTTGTATTCCCACGCCGCTGTCCGCGACCGTAAAGGTGAGGAGCACCTCTTCGCGGGTGACAAATTTGAATTCCGCGAAGAATTTGATGAAGCCTTTTGGCGTGTACTTGACGGCATTGGAGAGAAGATTCGTGAGAATCTGGCGTACTCTTGTGGAATCGCCGATCATCACCCCCGGGATATCCGGGTCTATATGCGTGGAAAAACTGACCGGCTTATCTTCCAGCCGGACATTGATCATGGTGAGCACATCATCAAACATGGCCGCCGTCTCGTACGGCTCGTCATTGATCTGAAAGTTGCCGGATTCTATTTTTGAAAAATCCAGAATATCGTTGATAATGGATAAAAGGCTCACTCCGGCCTGCTTGATTCCGCTGATGTACCCCCGGCCTTCAGCTTTCCCGTAATCGCGCAGCGCAAGCTCGCTCATGCCGATTATGGTATTCATGGGAGTGCGTATTTCGTGGCTCATGGAGGCGAGAAAACGGCTCTTGGCTACGTTGGCCTGCTCAGCCAATTCCTTGGCCCGGAGGATCTCGCTGGTATCGTGAAAAAGAACCATCAGCCCGCAAGGCTCACCCGTATTATCCAGCATGGGAGTGAAATGCGAATTGTACGTGCGCAGCCTTCCCCGGTTGCCGATATCCAGCTTGATGTCCGCCTGCACGGCCTCTTTGCCGATAACGGCGCGGTCAAACAACTTGCGGGTTTGCTGGCTGTAGCCGTCTTCAACAAATTTGGAAAAAATATCCACAAACCGCGCCCCGGCGATCAGGTCGAAGCGGGGGATATCGGCCAGACGCAAAAATATCTCCGTGCAATAAACGAAGCATCCTTCGCTGTCCAAAAGCAGCATCACGTCCACGCTGTTTTTCAACAGCATGTTCGTATACAGCTCCTGCTGGGATTTTTCATTCTGCATCAGGGAAAATAACTTGACGCGCGTCCGGTAAGCAGACTCCGCAAGCTCAACGATATTTTTCATATTCCTGAGCTCGCGCTGCAATTTCGTTATTTGCGAATTCTGCGCCGCAATAATTTGCGCTGTGTCTTCACCGGTCAAAATGCGCACACTGTAAGGGTAAGATTGTGAAAACGGTTTACCAGCCGGCCTTCAGCATCTTGTACCGGGCAAAACTCACCGCCGGAATAAGCAAAATGATAGTTGACGGAATCGCTGACCGCGGCGTCAATTTTTTCCATTTCAATATTAATCCGCAGGCCCAGTATCCACCTGCGGCCCGTACAGGAAAAAATAAACGCGTTGCGCGCGGAGACTGATTCATTGAGCGTACGCATGCTCTCCTCAACAGTCCCGTCAATAAAATCCGGAGGGTAGTTCGCAAAGCACAAGGTGCAGCCTTCAGGCATGGCGGCCAGAAACTTGAGATGCCCTTCGGGAGTTATTGAATGCACGATGCGCGCGGCGTGCGAGCCGTCCTTGAGCGTCACTATAAAATACGCGGTTCTGAGGATGTTTAAATCAGCCGCATCAATCAGGCCGAGCGATTCAAGGTATTTGGCCGCCGGGATGCCGTTTACGCTTTTAACCACATTTTTGCTGGATTCGGTAATAACCGCTTTCTGGTTCAACAGGCAGGTATCGGGAATCAGCGACTTGCGAAAAACCGGACGGATCGGGCCGGCTATGGCCGCCGCCACCAGGGCGTCCCTGTGCCGCTCCCCGTTAAAACAGGTGCAAATGCCGGAGAAATCAACCGCGTTGGAACAGGCCACAGCGCCAAAAACCGGAACGCCGCCGGAGACGGCATCCAGTTCTTCAAGAAAGGCGTCTCCGCCCGCATCGCTTTTTGGCGCGAAGACGAGCAGCATGACCGGCGCCTCGGTGAGCGCGGAAGTCAGGCGCGTGTATAAATCCGAGACGGCTCCGCGCAGATCCTGCTCCACAGGCTTGCTCACCCCGGCCTTGAAGATGACCTCATCGCTGGTAAGTACTGTAAGGGTGAGCACAATATCGCCATTAACCCCGGGAATGGCGGAAGCTGAAGTTGTGCCCCCGATAACGTCAAAAGGCAGCGCCTCGCTCAGAGCCTTTACCACGCCGGTTTCCATAAAATCCATAAAAAAAGAGAGCACCCCCAGCGAATGGCGCAACAACCCGCCCTGCAGCTTCAACTGCCCCAGCACATCCGCGACTGCTTTCTCCACATTGTCAGGATCTCTGGTATACGCCGAAAACACCTTAATCATGCATGCTGTCCCATGTATATTTTTAAATGTTACAGATGAAGTGTGAAGATCGCAAAGCAAAAAACGTGGTTTTTGCTTTGCTCCGCCGCCTTAAGGTGGCGCGCCGGGTTTGTTCGCCCGGCGTCAGTACGCTGTTCTATACGAACTTTTAAGTGTTACAGCGTACTAATCACATCTCCGTATTGAGCGCGCCGGACACCTCAAAAAAAATATCCGCCAGATCGGGATCAAAATGCGTCCCCTTGCCCTCCATGATAATCGCCACCGATTTATCGTGCGGGTAGGCCGACTTGTAAGTGCGCTCGGAGGTAAGCGCTTCATATACGTCGGCTATGCCCATAAGACGGCCGAGAAGAGGAATATCTTCCCCGGCCAGATGCCTGGGGTACCCGGAGCCATCCCATTTTTCGTGGTGTGTGCCGGCAAACAGTCTGGCATAGGATAAAAAAGCAACATCCGCGTCATCGGCTATTTTATCAATAATTTTGACCCCATAATCAGTATGCTTCTGCATTTCCGCAAATTCTTCCCGGGTGAGCCGGCCGGGATTTTTCAGAATGCTGTCGCTGATGGCTATTTTACCCACATCGTGCAGCAGCGAGGATTGCAGAACCATGGCCACATCCCAGCCGGCAGCCTCAGCTCTGTACTTCGGGTTGGCAAGCACTTTGGGTATAAGTATCTCCAGAGTGCGTTCCGCGCGCTCCAGATGGCTTCCCGTAAAATAATCACGGGATTCCAGCAGATCGGCCACCGTATGCAGCAATTTATTCTGCAGTTTGAGGACGGTTTTTGTCTTGGCTTCAACCATGCCTTGCAGATTATCGTTGAAATCCTGCAAGGCATGTTTCTGGGACTCAATGAGCAGATGCAGGTCAATGCGCTTACGCAGCAACGGCGGCGAAAAAGGCTTGGCCACATAATCCACGGCGCCCAGCACCAAGCCTTTGAGCTCGCTTTCGTTGTCGTTCATGGCGGTAAGAAAAATTACCGGCACCTCCCGGGTAGCAGGATTGGCCTTAAGCAGCTTGATGGCTTCAAAACCGTCCACCCCCGGCATGTCGACATCCAGAAGTATGATGTCCGGTTTGTGCCTGGGCAGCAGATCCAGCATTTTTTGCGCCGACAATACTGTAAACACGTCGTATTTATCAGACAGAGCCAGCTTGCCCACTTTGAGATTGGCAATGTTATCGTCAACCAGCATAATGGTTTTGCGCTTTTCCGCCATAAACATAATCCCCCTGGATTTCCCCTAACATTGTGTTTTATACCGGGCCGCGCCCGAACGGCCTGAATATGCTATTCGGCAATAATTCGGAAATCTTTACAACATCACGACTTAGTCGATGCTGAAAAAGCCGCTTCCGACTTTTTCAGAAAGGCACGCCGGCTCCAGGCGCCGCTACGCGGGCGCCGCAAGTAAATTGCGGCTACGCCTTTCGCCGCGCCCGGTCGATTGCATCGACCGGGTTAGTCGGCCTTGCCGACTACTTAAGTTCCTCCATCACCCGATTGAGTTCCTGAGCCATGCGTGAAAGTTCCTGCACGGCGGAGGATGCCTGCACCATGCCATCGGTGGTTTCGCCGACAATGGAATTGATTTCTTCAATGGCCTTGTTGATTTCTTCGGAGGTGGCGCTCTGTTCTTCCGCCGCCGTGGCAATGGAAGTCACTATGGAAGAATTGGCGGAGGCCAGATTGACTATTTCAGACAAAGCCACGCCGGAAGAATTGGCCAGTTCCGTAGCCTCGGCTATTGCGGAGGCGGCGCTGCCGACTTCTTCTATGTTGGTGTGGGCGGAATGCTGGATAGCGGTTATGTTGGCCCCGACTTCATGCGTGGCGGACATGGTTTTTTCAGCCAATTTACGCACTTCATCGGCGACAACCGCAAAACCGCGGCCGGCTTCGCCGGCGCGGGCCGCTTCAATAGCCGCGTTGAGAGCCAGCAGATTGGTCTGATCGGCTATATCGGATATAACATTCATCACCCCGCCGATGCTTTCCGCCTGAGCGCCCAGTTCCTGCATATTGGTCTGCAGGGTGGTGGCAACTTTGTTGACCAGTCCCATGGAGGAGACGACTTTATTCACCAGCGTCGCGCCGTCATTGGCTTTACCCCTGGTCTGTTCGCTCTGTTCGGAAGCTTGGCCCGCGCTGCGCGCAACCTCCAGAACAGTGGAATTCATTTCCGTCATGGCCGAAGCCGTCGATTCCACTCTTGCGCGCTGCTGTTCCGCGCCGCGCGAGACTTGTTCCACCTGGGCGGAAAGCTCTTCTGAAGCGGCGGCCACCCGGTTGGATATGTCCGCCGCCTGGGAAGCCACGCTGAGGACTTTTTTCTGGGTTTCCTTGATAAGCGTGAGGTCGGTGATGAGCTGAAGCAGGGCGGTCAGTTGACCTTTGCCGTCAAAGGAAGGAATCACCGTATAGCTTACATCCATATCGCGGCCCCTGGAATGCGCGCGCGTCTCCGCACTGGCGGGGTGCTTGGATTCCACAGCTTTTGTAAGGGCACAGGAAGCCGTTCCGTAATCATCCAGGTCAAACAGTTGCTTGCCGGTCTTGCCCCTGTAGTCGTCGCCGGCCACACTCCTGCCCGCGGCATTAAGGTACTCCGCCTGCAAGTCTTTATTCAGCAGCATAACCGGGGAAGGAATATTATCCAGCACGGCGACAAAGCGCCGGAAAACGCTGTTTGTTCCCCTGACCAGAATTGAAAAATCGCCTTTATATTTATCCGCGTCCACTGTGGCGTTAAGCTCGCCATGCTCCATCTTCCCTTCCAGGTTCTTGTAGTCACCGGTAATTTCATTGAGAACAGCGGGGATGGCCTCCATGTATTTCACCATGGAACCGATTTCACCCTTTTCATGCACCTTTACCTTGTACCCCAGATTACCCTCGGCCATGGCCGAGGCGAAGGCGGACAGTTCGCGCAGCACGCGCACAATGCCCATGATGATGAAGACGGCCAGCAGTATGCCCACGGCAACGCCTACAACGGCCGCGACAAGCGTGAAAGACTTGGTGTTCTCGGTGGAGGTCATAATGTTGTTGCCGATGTCGGTCATCAATTTATCCGCTGTGGTGCTCAAAGAATTGAGGGTGGCAGTGAGTTTCGCGGTCATATCCGTCAGAGAATCCTCGGCATTGGCAAAGCCGTTGCTGCACTCCGTCATGACTTTTACGCTCTTGGACAAAGCGTCATATTCCCTGCTGAATTCGGCAATAAAAGCGCGGGTTTCCGTAGTAGTCGCAAAAGGCCTGAGCGCGTCCAAATCTTTACCGAGCGCTCCCACCGCATCCAGCGCGAGGGGGATGTCTTTGCTGTTGCGCGTGAAGGCCAGACGGGACAGCACATCGCCCGTATCGTCAAAATGCAGGAACAGGGCGGTAAGCTGGCGCAAAGCCGCCGTGTTGTTCAAAAAGCCAAAATGCTCATACGCCGCGGCGAGTGTAGTGGTCATATTTCCCAAAGCCGGCAAAACATTTCTGTTGTAGCTGTCAGCCGCGGCCAGATAATTTTTTTCCAGAGCGTCATAAGTGGCAAGCTGTTCATCCGTCACCTTGATGCCGTTGGTCAGAATATTCCGGCTGTCTTCAAGGGAAACGCGCCCCCTGGATTCATCCATAAGCTGTTTGCCCCTGTTCAGAGCCTCGCGGGCCTCTTTCATCAGGGCGGTGTCGCCGGTCAGGCGGAAACGCCGCGTACTCGCCAGCGCCCCGATCTGCGCGGCAACCGTGTCCGAGGTGGCGACATTTACCAGAGCCGCCCGCCGGTAGCCGGCAAAAGAATCCGCCGTTGCGCCCAGATTGTAATACCCTATGCCGGCGACAGACCCTATCAGGATCACCATAACAAGAAAGGCCAGGATAATTTTCAGCTTGGTGGTCATAAACTCTCCTAAAAATGTATTCAAATACTGATCCTTGTGGATCGTGGCTATACGAAAAAAATATAACTTCCCCTCCAAAAAAAGTCAAAAAAATACGCCGCAATGTTTAAAAATTCTCGCCTCGTCCGGGAAATACGCTTGCCGGGCGGGCAAAAACCGGCATATCACATGATATTACCCAAGAGGAAACTGATGCAGCAGGCAGCGGCAACTTCTGGCATGACCGGCCAAAACGGCCCGCGCGTCGCTCCTGCGTTGGTCAAGCGGCGCAAGTTCAGGCATTTCCCGGCGGCAACGCTCAAAAACCTCCGGGCAGCGGACAGAAAAAGCGCAGCCCGGCGGCGTTTCAAAAATTGACGGCACCGTGCCCGGAATAGCTTTAAGCCTGGCCGCCCGGCCGGAAAGAACTCCCGCCGCGCCCGCATGAGCCGGCGGCCTTGAGGCCATGAGCCCGGCGGTATACGGGTGCGCGGGAGCTTTCAGCACTTCGTCCACCGGGCCCATCTCCACAATCCTGCCCGCATACATCACCGCCATATATTCCGCGCTCGCCCGCACAACCTCCAGGTTATGCGTAATCATAAGCAGAGATGAACCGCTGTTTTGACGCAGTTCCCGCAGAAGCGACAAAATTTGTCCCTGAATGCCCACGTCCAGAGCGGTGGTCGGCTCATCGGCAATAAGCAGGGCCGGGTTACAGGCCACAGCCATGGCAATCATCACCCGCTGCCGCATACCGCCGGAAAGCTGGTGCGGGTAGTCGGAAGCCCTTTGGCCGGCTTCCGCTATCCCCACGTCGCGCAAAAGCTCAACCGCCCTCCTCCGGGCCTCCGTCCTGCCGAGGCCCATATGTAAACGCAGCGGCTCCGCCACCTGCTCGCCCACCGTAAACACGGGGTTGAGCGAAGTCATGGGTTCCTGAAACACCATGCCTATCCTGGCTCCGCGCAAACGGTTCAAATCTTTTTCCGGCAAAGACAAAAGGTCTTTGCCCTCGAACATGACCTGTCCGCCCAAAATCCTGGCGGGCGGCACAGGCAGAAGGCCGGGAACAGACAGCGCCGTCACGCTCTTGCCGCAACCCGATTCCCCCACGAGACAGAAAGATTTGCCCTGCTCCAGAGCAAAACTCACCCCGTCAACCGCCCGGAACAGCTCGCCTTCAACGGCAAAGCCGACAGTTAAATTATGTACGCTCAGCAACATGCTTAAAACAGGCTCAAGTGTTCGACCGTGATTTTGTGTTTGGCCACTTCGGCGCTGTGCCGCACTTTGTTCACAGGCAGACGGGCAAGAAAACGCGAAGGCTTGAGGCGCAGTTCCCGGCCGTAGAGACGCCTTTTTTCAGCGCGGGAAAGGAAAAGCCCTTCCCTGGCCCGGGTAAGGCCCACATAGAACAGCCGTTTTTCTTCCGCCAGATGCGCGTCCTCAAAAACAGCGGGAAGCGGGCCGCCGCTCCCCCGCCCGCCCGTTTTGCCCCAATTCAGGCCCTCGTTGCCGTATCCGTTGTCAATCTGCCGGGCCAAACCCTGGTCTTCTCCGGAAGGCGCGAAAATTTCCGCCTCCAGATAGGGTAAAATGCCGTCTTCCAAAGCCGGCATAAAAACCAGGGGAAACTCCAGTCCTTTGGCCGCGTGCAGGGTAAGCAGCCGTACCTGCTCGCTGCGGGCCAGAGCCAGTTCCTGCTCATTTTGCAGGCTGAGCCAGTTAAAAAGCCCAAACCAGCCCTGATGCACTTCAAAAGCCCGCGCGAAATTTTTAAAACTGTCCGATTTCCAGAACTGCACGTCAAAAGGCTCCTTAAACCGCCAAAAGTCAGCCATGCAGGAAGGGCCGCGGGCCAAAACCCAATCCGGACATTCCAGCCGGGCGCCTTTGCGGGAATCCGCAATAAGCGAGATGCCTATGCCCAACAGGCGGGCCACCACTTCCAATATCTTTATTATTCTGGGTTCATTCCAGAAAGGATCCGCAATGGGCTGGCTGACCGGAATGCCCGCGCGATCCAGCGCGCGCCGGATTGTCGTCATGACCGGGCGGGAACGCGTAAGCACGGCGATGTCTGCGGGACTGTAACTTTTACCGGCAAGCGCCCCTGCCTCTTCCCCCCTCCTGCCGCGCCCTTTTTGCGCGTCCAGCAGAGAATGGCTTGTGGAGCCTATAAAACGCAGAATCATCTCCGCAATCCAGGTAGCCTCTTTTTCCGCGCTTTTGGCTTCAAAAAAACAGATGTCCCAGGGAAACGCTCTTTTGGCCGTAATAATTTTGTCCTGGCTCTGCCCGAACAGAGTTTGCGCCAGAGACAAAATTTCCGGGGCCGAACGGTAATTTTCCGCCAGTTGGATACGCTTCAACTGCGGCCAGGCCGCTTTAAAAAAACTGTCCGCCTGCCCATGGGCTCCCCGGAAAGAATAAATGGATTGATCCGGGTCGCCTATGCCGAAAAACCCCGTCCCCTCCGCCGGCAGCAAAGCTTGCGTCAGAGAGAGCTGCAAGGGGGACAGATCCTGCACCTCGTCCACCAGAATTTCGCTCCACTGTCTGGAAAAGAGCCCGCTTTTAGCCTGGGTCAGCCAAAAATCCAGTAAATCCGTATAGTCGGCCAGATTCCAGGCCGTTTTATACTGGGTGTAATTTTCAAAAAAAACCCGCCACTCCTCAGACACAGGTTCGAGCTTTTCCCGGCTCAGGTTTATGGCGGCAAAGGCCTGACGGCATCTTTGCCGGCTTTCCTCCTGGTTCGCCTCGGCAAAAACACGGGCGGCCGTTTCTTCGGTGAGCAGCACCGGAGCCTTGTCGTGGATGGTCATCCAGAATTCCAGCGCCAGGGAATGCAAGGTGGCTACACGCGGGTAGTCCTGCGCCTTGTCTTCACCCGGCCCTGATCCCGCGCTCACGGACGGTTCGGGCAGGGCGCCGCGCAAGCGCTCGTCAAGTTCCCGCGCCGCGCGCCGGGTAAAGGTCACCGCTAAAATCCTCCGCGGCGCAACCCCCCTTTTCAACAGATGCAGTACCCGGGCAATGAGCGTATGCGTCTTGCCCGTGCCCGGCCCCGCAATGACCAGGATGGGGTGGGGGCCGGCCTGCGCGGCTTTAAGCTGGGCTGAATTCAGCTCCGGCGGCCTTGCGGCGGGTTCAGGCGGCGCAGGCTCTCCCCCGGCCGCGGGCTCTTCGCGCTTTGCCGCGCCGGGCGTCGCGGGCAATTTCGAAACAGCGCCGGCCGGTTCAAACGGCAGCAAGCCGCATTCAACCGGGTTTGAACGCGGCACGGCGCGCCCGTCCCGGGTCTTCACCTCTGCGGTCGAATCAGCCGCCTTAACGGCGGCTGCGGTCAAGGCCGCCTTCACGGCTGCGGCCTCTTTAACCGGCTCTTTCGCGGGCTGCTCCGGCAAAAGACTGAGCCGTTCCATTTTTTGCCCGCCCACGACCACCACGCGCCGGCTTTGCAAAGCTTTCCGTTCTTCCGGGCTGAACACGCTGATCACGCCGAATTCCCCGTCATAACCCGCCTCACGGCATACCTTGCCTTTCCGCATGTTATCTATGCCCTGAGCGAGCGGCGCGGAAAATTTGGCAATGCTTTCCAGAGGAGTGTACCTGAGAATCTCCAGCTCCGGCCCGAAACGCGTAAGCAGTTCCTGGTAAAAAGCCGTGCTTTTTTTACTTTTCGGGCCAAGGCGCAACACTTCGCCCGCGATTTCCGACAGAGGAATGATCGAAACGAAGTTTTCCTCCTGCCCGTAGGCCGTTCCATACCCGGCTTCAGCCCTGTCGGCCAGCTCCTGCACCCGGTACAAAACGCCCAGAGTCACCGCCTTGCCGCAGACAGGGCAAATACCGCCCAGAGCGCGGGTTTCTTCAGGGCTTAAAGATACTTTGCAGGCGCGGTGCCCGTCATGGTAGTATTTGCCCTCGTCGGAAAAAAATTCGCAGGTTCCCATAAATCTGGTGGAAAGCCCCTGGCCGGTTTTGGAGCGCAAAGCGTTCAACAGGCCCGTATAGCTCAACTCGCCGGAAAAAATATTGACCTCGCGGGCCAGTTTCTCACCGGAGTGAGCGTCAGAATTCGAGACCAGTTTAAAGCCGTCCAGAGCGCTTAAACGCCGGTTCATGTCCGGATCGGAGGAAAGGCCGGTTTCCAGCGCGAAAATATGCCCGGCAAGGGCGCCGAAACATTCTTCCAGGCTGTCAAAACCGGATTTTGAACCAAAAAGCGAAAACCAGGGCGTCCAGATATGCGCCGGGATCAAAAAAGCCTCGTCATGGGCGTGCAACACGCTGTCCAGCAGATCCTGGCAGTCCAGCCCCAAAATGGGCCGCCCGTCGGACTCAAGGTTGCCGAGCCTGCCCAAAACCGCGCAAAAGCGATCCGCCTCCTCAAATCGCGGCATGAACACCAAATTGTGAATTTTACGGGTTTTTCCGCCGCGTTTATAAATGGAACTTATTTCCCCCTGAAGGATAAAACGCACCTCCGCCGCCCGCGAGCGCAAAAAAGGGATATCCGCCCACTCCGGCAAGGCCTGCGCAGCCCTGCCCGGATCTTTCAGCGCGTATAAACCGCTGTTTTCATCCAGCCGCAGCTCGGCTTCAAGTTCCGCGCGCCACTCCGGATGCGTGAAATCCCCTGTGCCCAGAACGGTAATACCCTTGAGCGCGGCCCAGGCCGCCAGATGCGGCGCGTTAAGCCTGCCGCTGGTAGCCCTGGAAAAACGCGAATGTATGTGCAAATCCGCGCAAAACTCCTGTCCGTTCATACCGCCTCTCAATTAGAGCATATTCACTTTGAGATTATCGCTTAACGGCGGGCAAAGCCCGCCTACGATAATCTCGTGGCAAGGATTTGCCAGCAAATCCTTGCGGAGCGCTTTATACATTTTCAATGTTAAAACGCTCTAGTTGATGCTGAAAAAGTCGTGAAACGACTTTTTCAGCAAGGCACGCCGTCCCCAGGCGCCGCTGCGCGGACGCCGCAAGTAAATTGCGGCTCGCCTTTCGCCGCGCCCGGTCGATTGCATCGATCGGGTTAGCCGGCCCTTGGGTGTATTTCTGGTGGAAAACAACGGAGTTTAACATTTATATTTAACAATATAAATATGTTATATACTTTTTAAGGGCCGACTAATTATGGAACAACTTACAGCCAAAAATAACAAAAAATAGGGGGATAGACTACTAAAAAAAAAAGGGGTATATTTCCCCATATGGCAGAAGAATGCAATAAACAGCTGGATTTTGACGACCACCGCCTCGCCAATCTGCTTTTTGGACCGCAAGGGGCGAACTTGCGTTATCTGGAGCAAAAATCCGGCCTGCGCATTATGAACACCGGTTCCACCCTGCGCCTTGCCGGAGATCGCGCGGAACAGGAGCTTGTGACCAACCTGCTGTATCAGATTTACCGCATGCTCAAAAGAGGCGTCCGCATTTACCCCGCCGACATCGAATACGCCCGCTCCATGCTGGAGCAGGATCCCGGCATGGATCTGGAAAAGCTTTTCAGCGATGCCGTGTTTATAGGCTCTCCAAAACGCAATATTACTCCCAAAACCCTTACCCAGCGCGATTATGTCAAAGCTCTGCGGGAAAATGACGTGGTTTTCGGCGTCGGTCCGGCAGGCACCGGCAAAACCTATCTCGCGGTGGCGGCGGCCCTGTCCGCTTTTTTGACCAAAAGCGTCAAGCGGATCATTCTGACCCGCCCGGCGGTGGAAGCAGGCGAGAGGCTGGGTTTTCTGCCCGGCGATCTGGCGGAAAAAGTCAACCCCTATCTGCGTCCCCTCTATGACGCCCTGCATGATATGCTGGGCTTTGAAAAAGTCGCGGAAATGCTGGACAGCGGAGTGATTGAAATAGCGCCCCTGGCCTTCATGCGCGGCAGAACCCTGAACGACGCCTTTATCATTTTGGATGAAGCCCAAAACACCACCCCCGAACAGATGAAAATGTTTCTGACCCGTATGGGCTTCGGCTCCCGCATAGCCGTGACCGGGGATATTACCCAGATAGATTTGCCTCTGGCCGGCGGAGTTGAACGATCCGGCATGGTACATGCCTTGCGCGTGCTGAAAAATGTGCAGGGGATGCGCATAGTGTATTTTAAAAAAGAGGATGTCATCCGGCATCCGCTGGTGTCCAAAATTGTTGAAGCCTATGAACAACAGAGCGGTTGACGCCTCACATACGCCATGACCAAAATCAAAACCGCCCTGCCCGGCGGACGCTCAAGCTCCTTAAGCCGGATAACGGATTTTTTCCGGCGCTCGCGGATCTGGACGGGCCTCCTGGGGCTTGGGCTTACGCTTACGGCCCTGTCTTTCCTTTGTACCTATGAATGGGGTAAAACCCAGCATATATACGAGCCTGGCGACATTGCCGACGCGGACATCGCCTCGCCCATCGCTTTTTCCTTCAACGACGAAAGCGCCACCGAGGCAAAACGCGCTGAAGTCCGCAAGGCTCAACCCTTGGTCTGCGTTCTGAATACGGAACCGATAACGCGGCTGCGCGGCAAAATTGAAGGCCTTTTCGCCAATACCGGCATAACCGGCGACCCTAACCAGCTTGAAAACATGCGCCAGGCTATTTCCGAAGAACTGGGCGAAGAACTTTCCGTGCGCATGTTCAATACTCTGCGCGGCCAGGCCACGCAAACCCTGATCCTCGGCAACCTGCTGCCCTGGATTGAACATCGCCTGGCCGAAGGAATCGTGGCAAACGGTTCCATCCTCGCCGATTACCCCGGCGGGGTGGTCATTCAAAACGCCGACAGGCAAATTGTCGCCTCGCGCAGCGTCGTTTCCGATATAGCGGAACTGCGCGCGGATCTGAAAACGCACGCGCAGCAGTTCAGCTCAAGCAAGTTGACCACCAGCCTTGTCCTGGCCCTGCTGGGCAACTACCTTGCGCCCACCCTGACTCCGGATTTTGAAAGTACCGCCAAAAACGCCGATGAGGCGGTCAAAACGCTGCGCCCCGTCATACTCCAGATTATGGCCGGAGAAGTTATTGTGCGCCAGGGCGAAAGAGTCAGACCCGAGCATATGCCCACACTCCTCGCCCTCTGGAGTACGGAGCAGGTAAAATTCAACGCCGTACGCTTTCTGGGCATTTTGCTCGGGGCGGTTATCCTGTGCGGCGGCTTGTTTTTTACGCCCAACGGCGGCACGATGACCAAAATCGATTCAAAAGATCTGCTGTGTATCGGTTTTATTGTCACCTTCTTTACTGTTCTGGCCAAGGCCTTCTCCTTGCTCGGCGTGACCGTGGCCGCCTCTTCCGGTTCCTTTACCCAGGGCGCGCAAGTGTTCGCCGTGCCGGTGGCCGGGGCGACGCTGATGATTATCGCCTTTTCTTCACGCCGCTATTTCATAACCAGCATGCTCCTCGCCATGTTCTGCACTCTGGCCGGCAAGGGTCAGCTGCCTCTGTTCATCTTTTATTTTTTGAGCGCCCTGTTCGGCTCCTGGATTACCCATAAAGCCCAGAGCCGCAAAGATGTGGTCAAAACGCTGCCGGCGCTCCTGTGCGCGCTGATTCCCCTGTGGCTGGCCGCGACCATGGCTCAGGGCGGCGAGGCAGGCCGCGTTTACTCCGAATTTCCGGCTCTCATGCTGGGCGGGTTTTTATCTTTGCTCCTGACCTTTGCCCTCCCGCCGCTTATTGAAATATTGTTCGGCTTTACCACCAGATTTTCCCTCATGGATCTGATGAACCAGGAACATCCGGTCTTGCGCCAGCTTATGTTCGACGCTCCGGGCACCTACCACCATTGCCTGATCGTGGGCAACATGGCGGAACTTGCCGCCAAAGCCATCGACGCCAATTCCCTTTTGTGCAAAGTGGGCGCCCTGTACCACGATATAGGCAAAATTGACAAACCTCAGTATTTTATTGAAAATCAATTCAGAGGGGAAAATCCGCACGATAAAATTTCTCCCACCATGAGCGCGCTGGTGCTGACCTCACATGTCAAATACGGCGTCGAACTGGCGGCGCAAGCCCGCATGGGCAGGGAAATAATTGATATTATCCGGGAACATCACGGCAACAGCCTCATACAATATTTTTACCAGAAAGCCCTGGCCGCCGACATCCCGGCGCAGAGATCCGATTTCTGCTACGAAGGGCCAAGACCGAGCACCATTGAATCGGCCATTATCATGCTGGCCGATGTGGTGGAAGCTTCAAGCCGCACCTTGGACAACCCCACGCCGAGCCGCATCAGGACGCATGTGCAAAGGATGATCCGCGCCGTTCTGGCCGACGGGCAGATGAATAACGTGGATATGACCTTTAAAAACCTGGAACAGGTGGAAGACAGCTTCACGCTGATTTTAACCGGCATGTTCCATAAACGCATTGAATATCCCGGCAAACAGGGCAACAAGGCCGCAACGGGCAACGCTCCCGCGGCCACCGCTCCGGATTCCGCGCCGGCAGCGGAAAATGGCGCGGAGGACGGCCAAACTCCTCCCGCTCCGCCCAAGACCCAGCTTCCGTTGCGTCTGCCCGCGCAGCCCATGATCTTTGACCCGGAAGCGGAAAAGCAGGTCAGGCGGCAAAAGGAGCAGGAACAGTCAAGACTGCGCGACGACGACTATCACGCGGCCAAATGGCTGGGTCTTGAAGACAGGCCGGATGAAACGACGCTCCTGAACAAAAACCCCGCCTCCTCTGACGGCGTAAACGGCGGAGAAGCCAAAAAACGGGAACAACAGGAAGCGGACAAAAAAAAGCTGCCTCCATGCGGATAAGCGTAAGCTCAACCCTTCACGTTGCCTGGCGTATGCCGCTGAGCCGTTCTGAACTGAAAGCGGCTCTGGAACTTATGGCTATGGAATTTGACCCGGCTTTGCCGGAACACGCGCTGCTTGAGCTGACTTTGATCTCCGACGCGCGGATGGCGGAACTGAACGAGAGCTACCTGCATTGCGCCGGCCCCACAAACATTCTGGCCTTTCCCGCGCAGGAAGCGGGAAGGTGTAGCCGCCGCCCGCTGGCGTCTTCCCATAATTGCCGCCTGCAGGCGTCTCTGGGCTGGATTGCGCTTTCCCCTTTTACCTTGCGCCGCGAAGCCTTTCTGTATAAACAAAATTTGCCCGCGTACACCCTGCGCCTTCTGGCGCATGGTTTTGCGCATCTTCTGGGCTACGAACACGGCGAGCTTATGGATACCGCAAGCGATAAGGCGGCCCTGGCCGCGCAACGTTCTCTGAAAGGACACTCCCTTGCTGGAATTCAGCTGGATTTTTGACCTCACAGCCTGGGCCGGCCTTTTTGCCCTGGTCACCATGGAAGTGGTGCTGGGCATAGATAATCTGGTGTTTATCGCCATTTTGTCGGAACGGGTGCCGCCCGGACAACGGGACAAAGCCAGGGTCATCGGACTCGCGCTGGCTCTGCTTTTGCGTTTGTGCCTGCTTTCCGTGATGTCCTGGATGGTCAAGCTGACCGAACCGGTGCTGAGTTTTGCGCGTTTCTCCTTTTCCGGCCGGGATTTTATTTTTATTATCGGCGGAATTTTTCTGCTGTTCAAGGCTACTTCGGAACTGCACGAACGTCTGGAAGGCGTGCCCGCCTCACAGGAAGGCAAACAGCGCTACTCCGGCTTCTGGACCGTGGTCACGCAAATCATGGCGCTGGACGCGGTATTTTCGCTGGATTCCATAGTAACGGCCGTGGGCATAGTGGATCATTTGAGCATTATGTTCCTGGCCGTCACCATTGCCATCGCCCTCATGATTATGGCCTCCAAACCCTTGAACGTCTTCATCAACGCCCACCCCACCGTGGTCATACTCTGCCTGTGTTTTCTTTTGATGATCGGCTTCAGCCTGATGGTGGAAGGTCTCGGTTTTCATGTGCCCAAAGGCTATTTGTACGCGGCCATCGGGTTTTCCGTACTCATTGAAAGCGCCAACCAGATTGCCCGGGCAAAGCAGGCGCGCCGCCAGTCCCTGCGTCCGCTGCGCGAGCGGACAGCCGAGGCTATTCTCAGGCTGATGGGCGAAAAACAACGCCTTATGGAAGGCGAAGAGGAAGACGCCCGCGCAAGCCGTACGTTTGAACCCGTGGCTACTTCCATTGCCGGAGAAGAAAGCGCCATGATCAGCGGTTTGCTGACCCTTGGGGAGCGTTCGCTCCGCACCCTGATGACCCCCCGCAGCGAACTTGTCTGGATTGACCTTGATGATGACCCGGAAAGCGTCCGCGCAAACCTCGTCAACGCCCATCACAGTTATTACCCTGTCGCCAGAGGGGATTTGGATACCATACTCGGCGTGGCGCGCTCCGCCGATCTTTTGGAAAGCTTGCGCCAGAGCGGCAGTTTAAAAAATTTCCACAAGTTCCGCCCGCCGACGCTGGCCCCGGAAAGCATGGACGCCATCCGCCTGTTGAAGCTCATGCGCGCGGCGTCCGGGCATGTCGTGCTGGCGGTGGACGAATTCGGCTCCATATCCGGTCTGCTCACCCCGGTGGACATATTTGAAATAATCGCCGGAGAATTTCTGGATGAAGGCGAAAAGCCCGACATCATTGAAATGGGCGACGGAAAGCTGCTCGTGCAGGGCCATACGGATCTGCACCATCTGGAACAGTATCTGGGAATGGAAGGAATCACTCCGCCGGGGGCGGATTACGGAACCATAGCCGGTCTGATCCTGGACAACCTCGGACACCTGCCGCGGCCGGAAGAAACCATGCTGTATCTGAACATGGAAATTACCATAAAAAAAGTGTCCGCCCGGCGCATTGAAGAGGTCATTGTTAAAATACGCGCGCCTGAGGAACAGCCCGCATAAGGCGCAAAGGTCAAGCCAGCGCGTGTTTGGCTTCAAGTGTTGACGCGCTCGGCAGGGGTGCCACCATATGATAATTACAAAGATTCACCTGGAAAATTGGAAAAATTTCGGCGAAGTCACTGTTGCCTGTGGAAAACGCGTCTTTCTCATAGGGCCGAATGCTTCCGGCAAATCAAATTTTTTGGATGCATTGCGTTTTTTACGTGACGTCGCGCAAGACGGACTTGCCAAGGCTGTATCCGGGCGGGGGGGATTGAGAACTATCCGTTTTCTCGGCGCAAGGCGTCCTTCTGACGTAACGGTTGCGGTAACATTGGATGATCGTTGGGACTATTCTTTGTCTTTTACAGCAAACAATAAAAGCGAACCGGTTGTCAGCAGGGAATACGTAGCGCTGGAAGAAAACGGCGTCCGGAAATCCCTGCTTGAGCGTCCGGATGCTGAAGATAAACAGGATACCGTCCGCCTCACTCAGACGGCGTTGGAACAAGTCAACACCAATAAGGCCTTTCGCGCGATTTCGGATTTTTTCGCCTCCATTCAATATCGCCATATCCTGCCGCAATTAGTGCGTGATCCTAAAAGCTTTTCTCCTTCTCCGAGCAAAAATGATCCCTACGGACGCGACATAGTTTCCCAAATTTGGAATACCCCCGTAAACATACGCGATGCGCGACTGAAAAAAATCAATGGGGCGCTGGCAATCGCCGTACCGCAGTTCAACAACCTCTCGGTTGAACTCAATCAAAGCACCGGTGTGCCGCATTTGAAAGTCAATTACAAACACTGGCGAGCCAATGGAGCTTATCAGGATGAATCCGCTTTTTCCGACGGTACCTTACGCCTGCTCACTTTACTCTGGTCGCTGTTTGATACGGACAGTTCCCTCCTGCTGGAAGAACCGGAACTTTCTCTGCATGAAGAGATCATTCGCCGGTTGCCCGAAATTTTCGCCAAACTGGACAAAAGCAGAAAAAAAGCGACACGGCAGATTTTTATTACCACGCATGCCGAGGCCATGCTAAGTGACCCCGGCATAGGCGGAAACGAGGTATTGCGTTGTGAGCCGGGTGCAGAGGGTTCAGTAATTGATGCAGCCGATCAGGAGGAGTGCGGCCTGATGAAGGACGGGCTTACAGCCGCCGAAGTTTTGCTGCCGAAAACACGGCCTTTCAACATTGAACAACTGCCACTGTTGCCATTATGATCATGCATTTGGTACCGGAAGGCTATCTGGAAGAACTCGTCGGCGCCAAGCTGATTCGTTCCTGCGGACATGCTTTGGGGAATATTTACAACTCCGGGAGCGGTTGCGGCTATATCCGGAAGCGCGCGGCAAAGTTTTACTCCCTTGCTACAGATGTTACCGGCGTTCTTGTGTTGACGGACTTTCGGGACGCGGCAGCGCAATGCCTCCCCTCCGCCTTGAGGGCGTACCTTTGGGATACGGTGCCCAACCCTGCGCCGTCATTTTTGTTCCGGTTTGCCGTCAACGAGTTGGAAAGCTGGCTTATGGCGGATCGGCAAGGATTGGCGGATTTTTTGAGCGTTCCCGCCGGCAAAATACCGCGCGAACCGGAACTTGAGGAGTTCCCCAAGCGAACATTGGTCAATATAGCGCGCCGTTCAAGGAAAACCGGGATCAAAAATGGTATTGCGCCACCACCGGGACATGCCGCCTCCGTGGGGCCGGACTATACCGCTTTGCTGCGCGAGTTTATCGTCAAGCGCTGGAACATTGAAGCCGCAATGACATGCGCTCCGAGTCTGGAGCGTTGCGCGCTCCGTCTTCGTGAACTTACCGCGGGATAAATTCTGAAAGCGTGGATTGGTGTAAGGTTTTCTTGGACACCTATTGCATTTTACGCTTGAGATTGTCGCTTAACGGCGAAGCATCGCTGCTGTCTTCATCCGTAAGCTGCTGCGCAGCAACGGCTGAAGCAAGTTCGCCT
>JAISBT010000058.1 GCA_031266055.1 Deltaproteobacteria bacterium | reverse complement strand
TCCCAGTTGCTCGAATACTGGGGGCTCAGGGGCAAGCCGGAGGATTATTACGGCAAGACGTCATCCGAGGTATTCAACGGCGAGCCCGGCGAGGACACACCCCTGGACATGATGCTTTCCAAGCGCGAGCCGATCCTGGAAATGCCTCTGGCTCAGATCAACGCGGGCGGCCGTAAGCTGTACATGCGCATTACCGCTTCCCCCCTGTGGGATCTGGACGGCAATTTGCTGGGCGCAAGCCTGCTTTTGACCGATGAAACCGACCTGCGCGAGCAGCAGGGCCGCATTCTGGCCCTGAACGAACGCATCACCGTGTCGGTGAAGGATGCGCATGCTATTTCCGGACAGCAGGCCGACGCTTTCCGCAGCCTGACCGACCAGCTCAACACCACCCAGGATGCCGCCGAAGCGCAGGAGGCGGCTTCGGCGCAGACTATGAACAGCATGTCGGCCATGGGCGAAACCCTGGCCGAACTGGCCGGGAAGGCCAAGCGGACCACCGAGGAAACCCGCGCCACGCAGGAAAAAGCCAAGGAAGGCAACCGTATCGTGGGTGAAACCGTGCAGTGCATCAACCAGGTGGCCGAGCACGCCGGGCACATGGCTTCGGGCATGGAGGCCCTGGGCGAGCAGGCCGCCGGCATTAACGTCATTGTCGAACTGATCAAGGATGTGGCCGACCAGACCAACCTGCTGGCCTTGAACGCCGCTATTGAAGCCGCTCGCGCCGGAGATGCCGGGCGCGGTTTTGCCGTGGTGGCGGACGAAGTGCGCAAGCTGGCCGAAAAGACCATGCAGGCCACCAATCAGGTGAACAACTCCATTTCCGCGCTTCAGGCCGGGGTGAGGGACAACATGAGCATCACCGGGGAAACAGTGGAACTGACCCGGAAAGCCACGGAACTGGCCCATCGCTCGGGCGAAAGCCTGGCTGCAATCGTGGAAATCGCCGAGCACGCCGTGGGCGAGGTGCTGTCCATTGCCGAGGCCACGGAGGATGAGGTGCGCCGTGGCGAAGCCGCTGCCGGCGAAATGCACACCATGCGCGACACGGCTCGCACGACCAGTAACGCCATGCGCGAATCCGCCACCTTTGTCGCCGAA
Source organism: Deltaproteobacteria bacterium (assembly GCA_031266055.1). Lineage (GTDB taxonomy): Bacteria > Desulfobacterota > Desulfovibrionia > Desulfovibrionales > Desulfovibrionaceae > WRHT01. Next base: position 8,223 of record JAISBT010000058.1, on the reverse strand, counting down.
CTGGCCTCCCTCTCGGAGAAGCTCGAGAAGCTGGTGGAGTCCATGGGTTCGGAGCGGCGCGACACCGACCGCCTGCAGGTAGACAGCCCCTATATCGTGTATATCAGCGCTCCGGGCCATGGCCGCAAGCGCTGCCGCCTGCTGGACGTAAGCATTACCGGCGTCCGCTTGGAATTGGAGGACGGCGGGCTGCCCGAGGGTTCCGTCGGCAAGGTGTTCAAGCTGGAGCCCGGCCATGGCCAGCTTGGCAAACTGCTGGACAACCACAGCTTCAAGCTCGTCTGGCACGACGGCCTGCTGTGCGGGTGCGAGTTGACCGAGCCCATAAAGAGCACGCCCGAGGCGCTGCATAGCGCCGTCTCCGCTCTGTCCAGGGGCTGGTTGCCTGTGGACGTTATGGCGCCGGGAGCTTCGCCGAAAAAATGATGGACTTTCTCCCCGCATCCAACGGCAAGCGCAATTCATGTGTTATCGCAGCGATCGTGTCATGTGCTTGCGACACTGACAAAATTTCACTGGCGAAATCTCGCCACCCGTATCAAACATAAAAGCATGTTTGATTGAGAAACGGTAATATTCCATAGCCGAAAGTCGATACCAGGCAGGAGTGAATGACCAACTGACGCTGCCTGATGCGCAGAGAACGCTTTTTGCGGCGGCACAGGGCGATATCGCAACGCGCCTTTTGAGAGAGGTTAATGTGCTATCCCTTTACAAAGCCTTGGGAGCTGGCTGGTATTGAGGTATAAACAGGCGCTACCCCTGTAAATTTTGAGACGCCCCCTCCTGCGCTCCAAACTGCATCCTGTACAGCCGGGCGTAGAGAGGACTTGCCGCGATGAGTTGCGCGTGCGTTCCTTCGGCGGCGATCTCCCCTTTATCCATAACCAGAATGCGGTCTGAACTCAGCACTGTGGAAAGGCGGTGGGCAATAATGATGCTGGTGCGCCCCTGCATCAGGTTTTCCAGCGCGCGCTGCACAATTTTTTCAGATTCGGAATCAAGCGCGCTGGTGGCTTCATCCAGAATCAGCAGTGGCGCGTTTTTGGCGATGGCCCTGGCAATGGTGATGCGCTGTTTTTGCCCGCCGGAAAGCTTGACTCCGCGTTCGCCGATGACCGTGGCGTATCCTTCCGGCATTTCCATAATAAAATCATGCGCGTAGGCCGCTCTGGCCGCGGACATCACCTGCTCCCGCAATGCCTGCGGGTCTTCAGCGTCCGGTTTTTTCTGTCCATAGGCGATATTGTCGTATACGCTGCAATTAAACAGAAAGTTGTCCTGCGAGACAATGGACATGCTCGTGCGCAGAGAAGGCAGGGTATAAGCGCGTAAATCCACCCCGTTCAAGGTGACGCAGCCGGAACCGGGGTCGTAAAAGCGGGGCAGCAGACTGACGAAAGTGCTTTTGCCGGCTCCGGAAGGCCCCACCAGGGCAAGGCGCTCTCCTTTGCGCAGGGTAAGGTTTATGTTCAGCAAGGCCGGGCTGCGTTCAGAGTACCCGAAAGTTACATTTTCAAAGCGCAATTCCTCGAAAGAATCTTTAAGCTCAAGCTGTCCTCCGGATTCAGGGATGTAAGCGTCGGAATCCAGCACTTCAAAAACTCTTTCCGCTCCGGCCAGCGCTCCCTGGATGCTGTTGTTGGCAGTGTTCAGCTTGCGCACAGGCTCATAAATCATGGCCAGGCCGGTCACAAAGGAAAAAAATTCTCCCTGGGTCATCTCTCCGGACAGCACTTTAGACGCGCCAAAGTAAAAAACCAGGGCCGTGCCGACGGCAATCACCATTTCCATGGACGCCGAAGAAAATTCACCGGCCAGGGCGCGTTTCAGAGCAATTTTCAAAATATTGCGGTTTTCCTTGCTGAAACGCTCTCCTTCCTTTTTTTCAGTGGCAAAGGCTTTGATTATTCTGATGCCGCTGAAGATTTCCTGTAAAACCACCGAGGCGCCGGCCAGCACAGACTGGCTTTTGCGTCCAAGTTTGCGGAGTCTGCGGCCGAAATAGAAAAAGGGAAAAAAAGCCAGGGGCAGAACAATGGTGGAAAAAATGGCCAGCTGCCAGTTTTGTTTGTACACCACCACCAAAAGAGCGGCCATGATCAGAACCTGCCGCACAATCATGATGATCGCCGGAAGGCTGTCGCGAATTGTTCCCACGTCGTTTATAACCCGCGACATGAGCATGCCTACCTGCGCGCGTTCGTAAAAGGCAACCGGCATCTTGATGATTTTATTGTACAGCTCGTCGCGCAGGCGCTCCAGTACCAGAAGGCCGCAGGACTGCATCATGTAGTTCTGCGTGAGACGTCCTCCGGCCTTTATGAACAGAACCGCGAGAAAAGCCAGCGGGATGACAATCAGCGCGGTTTCGTCCCTTCGGATAAACACGTCATCCATGGCCGGTTTGACCAGATAGGCGATGGTGCCGTCAGCCGCGGCCGCGGCAATCATACCCAGAATAGCCAGAAGAATTTTAAGTTTGTATGGCGCGAAATAGCGGAGGCAACGCTTGAGCAGGTATGCGTTATAGCCTTTTTCACCCTTGGGGACAACCGCCGGTGCGGAGTTTGCCGGTACGTCCGCCTGAGGGATGTTTGTTTGAGTCAAAGATGCCTCTTGCCTTTTTAACGTAATGGTTTAATTCCGTAGTAAATTGCTCTAGAGCATTTTACGCTTGAGATTGTCGCTTAACGGCGAAGCATCGCTGCTGTCTTCATCCGTAAGCTGCTGGGCAGCAACGGCTGAAGCAAGTTTCGCCTGCGCCTGAGGGGCGGGCGGCAGTACCCGCCGCCAGAGCGTTTCAACATTTTCAATGTTAAAATGCTCTAATATCAGCATGATGATAACCAATCAGCGTTATATATCAAGAGAAAAATATCCGGGAAAAATACAGGTGTGACGTGACGATGGCGGATAAACTTGAAAAAACAGGGGTGCGCATCAATAAAGCCATTGCGCGGGCCGGGGTCTGTTCGCGCCGGAGAGCCGACGAACTGATTTTGCACGGCGCGGTCAAGGTGAACGGAATGGTGACGCGGGAAAGAGGTCTTATGCTGTCGCCTTCCGACGAACTCGTGGTGGAGGACAGGCGGGTGGAATTGCGGGATTCGGGTTCCGGGGCCGAAAATTTTATATACATAATGCTGCATAAACCCGTGCATGTGGTCTGTACTGCGCGCGACCCGGAAGGCCGCAGGACGGTGCTGGATTTATTGCGGGAAAAATATGCCGGACGCAGGATATACCCTGTGGGGCGGCTGGATTATTTTTCCGAAGGTCTGCTGCTGCTGACGGATGACGGAGAGCTGGCCGCGCGGCTGACGCATCCGCGCTTCCATTTGCCCAAGCGCTATGAATTGCTGGCGCGTACAGGCACTTCCGGTATTCCCGAGGAAATTCTGAATACAATGCGCAACGGGATGACGCTGGCCGAAGGAGACAAACTTGCGCCGGTGGAGATCAGACGCCTGAAGTTACTGCCCGGACGCGGCGGAGAACTTGTTGAACTCACCTTGTATCAGGGCGTAAACCGGCAGATCCGGCGCATGTGCCGTGATGCGCGGCTTACGGTTTTACGCCTGACGCGGGTGGGAGAGGGGCCGCTGGCTTTGGGCCGCCTCCCCAAAGGCCGAAGCCGGGAGCTTACGGCGGGCGAGCTTGCGGCTCTGCGCGCCGCCGTTGGGCTTTGAAGAAGGGTTTTGACGTCTTATACCATTTCTACATCAAAACTGCATCCATGCAGTTTTGATGTATCGGCTGCGGCGGAAGCTTGGGTTCCGCCTTGCCTCCGAAATGCTTCGCATTTCGGCACGGCAGGATGCCGTGCATTCCAAAATCCGAATTACAGGGTATCTTGTATGCTGTACAGTCCGGGCTGTTTGTCTTTCAGAAAATAGGCCGCCGCGCATGCGCCCAGGGCGAAGCATTCCCAGTTATAGCTGTGGTGGGCGATTTCCAGCCGTTCGCCCATAAAACCGAAGATTACTATGTGGCTGCTCGGGGTGCTGCCGGCGCGGACGGAGTGGTAGCCTATGCTGCCTTTGACGCGGGGCTGCGCGCCGTGCCGTCCGTATACGGCAAGCCCGTGCAAGCGTCCGCCCCTGGCCCTGGCGATGATTTCGCCCATTTCCCCCGATGTTCCGCTGGGGGCGTCAATTTTGTTCCGGTCATGCATTTCAATAATTTCTATGTCCGCTTCCTCGCCGAAAGTCGCGGCGCAAAGTTCCAGCAGTTTGTTCATGCAGTTGACCACGCGGGAGGTATTGGCGGCCAGGATGACCGGTATTTGGGCGGAGGCTTTTTTAAATTCGGCGGCCTCGGCGGAACTGAAGCCGGTGGTTCCGCAGACCAGGGCTTTTTTATGCCGCGTTGCCAGATCAAGCACGGCAAGGGAAAGAGCCTTGGTTGAAAAATCTATGATCACATCGCATCCGTCAATGACAGCTTCCAAATCATCCGCCACCGGAGCGCCCACGGGCTGTCCCAGGCCGCTCACCAGGCCGATGTCCTCGCCGATGTAAGCGCGCCCGGCTGGCCCTATTCCGGCGACAATAGAAAAACGTTTATCCGCAAAGGCGGCGGCGGTAATGACTTTGCCCATTTTTCCCCCGGGAGCGGTAATGATAAGACGCATGGCGCTACTCCTTGTTATTAATAAGCATGCTCTGGCGCACAAGCGCGTCAGGCGCAAGCCGCACCGGCGGCGCGGCATGATTTTATCCTTGCCTTGCCGGGGGGCTTGGAGTAAATTTTGCGAAGCAGAGCGGAACTCGGCGGAACGCAGATTCCGGCGCGGCCGGGCTTTGAATACGAGGGAAATCGACATGGCCATAATTGACGCCATCAAGTATAACGGGACGCCGGGCAGTATTCCCTTTCGCAATAAAATCGCAAGATCTCCCTTTGATCAAACAACTCCTCCCTTCAACCATACTCCCAAGCGGCAAAGGAGCGGTTTCTGAAATGGGCGCGATGCTGTTTCGGGCAAGGCCGTCCCGGCTGAAAGCGGTAATTTTCAGTTTGCTGCTGTTGGGAATAATCTCTTGTTCCGCGTCTGCCGGCGCCGCGCCGGATGAAACTTTGCGCGTGACGGCTGTGGGCAAGGACGCGGCTACAGCCGAGATCAATGCCCGCGTGGCCGCGGTGCGCAATGTTTTACATGAGGCGGCTTCAGCGGATTTTTTGCGGAACCGGAACGATCAAATTCGCCGGGAATTGCTGCTGAAAAGCGGAGATTACACCACTTCCGTCCGGGTCGTCAAATCCGGCGAGGAAAATGGCCTGGTGAGCATTGAAGCTGTGGTCGGAGTGAACAGGGAAGGCATCCGGCAAAAAATACGGGAACTGGAGCGGGGCGCCGCTGATGAAGCGGCCGGATCAAAATCCCGTAAAAACACAATGGCGGCGGTCATTATAAGCTCCTTCACCGCTTTTTTCGTATTGGTAGTGTTGTTAAGCAGAAGAAGCAAAAGGAAGGCCCGGCTTGCGGCGCTTCAGAGCGCCTCAAGCCGGGATGCCGTTACGGAAACAGTAGTCCCTGTACAGCGGAATACAGGTCTGTCGAGGAACGTGCCGGTGCGGTGCGGAGGCTGTGGAGCGCTGAACAGGATGCAAGCCGGAATGGACGGAGAGTGCGAATTTTGCGGTTCTCCTTTAAGCGCGCCCTGGCCGGCGGAGTCCGGAAATGCCTGAAAAATGTTTACGGAGGGAGTCCGGCAAATGAAACATATATTTAAGCTTGTCCCCATACTTCTTGTCCTGATGGGGGTTTGCCGCATGGCTTCAGCCGGGGTTGCCGCGCATCCGCTGGATGGCGTATGGGTGCCGGACATAGAGGCAAGCGCGGAAAATTTTAACCTTCCGGAAGGCTTGAAAAAAGATCTTGCGGGCATGCGGATGACCCTTTTGGCTAAAACCGGGAGTATGTCGCTGAACTGGAGCGATGGGACAAGCGCCAGAAAAATTTTCAAAATTACAACTGTTACCGGCAGGCTTTATAACGTGAGCTTGGGTAACAAAACTTTTACCATAAACGCGGCGGTGAAAAATTCTTTGATTTTTACGGAAAAAGACGCCTACGCGAAAGATAATTCCATAATTTTTAAACGTGCGCCCTGATTATCCGGCCCTTAAAAGGCCGCGTCGTTGACGAAGGTCTGGCCCAAGCAGGTGGCAGGCCCGGAAGGCTTGCCGCCGGTGGAGGTTAAATCCATGAGCGAGGGCTGGTTTGTTCATATGGCACTCGCAGTTTGAGACAATGCAATGGCTCTTCTTTTCAACTCATCAATGAAGCGCTTTGCCCAAGGAGAATGCGCCGCTACTTTATTGGGATCAATATCGGCGAGAATTTTAAAAGAATGGCGACCTTTCCCGTATTGCCCCTTTTCTTTACAGCAGACAGTAGCTTGAGCCAGAATGGAAAATACTTCAGCTTTCGGAACTGATTCAATATGTTGCGTATCGGATATCTTAGGCGGATTAAAGCCGTCGCCAAAAAAAGTCGCTAACGTATCAATATCCGTCAAAAACCAGCTTTCCATACATGTAACCATCAGGTGGCAATCGTCTTCTGTTGTATGCGACGGCTGCTGCCACTCGTCACCTTGGCGTCGAGCAAGATGCTGCCACGGCTTGTCGCCATGAGAAGTATTTATGACCTCTTCGCTGTCCACCAGTAGAAGCGCGTTCTCTCTGTTCCTGATAGCCTTGCAAAAATCTTGATACGCCTGCTTTCTACCGCCACAAGCAATCGGAAGAATGGGCAAGTGCGCAGGAATACCCGCCTTTAAAAAGAACTCGCTGAAACCTTGGCGACAATCCAGGTGGAGTGCCCGATAATCCCCACCACCTTCTATGAAGACTTTACACGCTACCATCGGTTGCCTCCAATATCTCCACGCGTCCAAAGGTAGCCCAGGCGATAATCTTCCAACCAAGGAGCCAGACTTTGAGCGTCAAGACGACGCAGCTGGCTGCCCTGTTCCGTTTTTTCGCAAATCATAACGGCTTCCGGCATATCGGTCATGGCATCAACCAAAATGTCCGAATGGGTAGCCACGATAAGCTGCATGCGTGTGGATGCATCTTTCAGCAGCTCGGCTACCTTGGGCAGAATGTCCGGGTGCATACCAAGTTCCGGCTCTTCAATGCAGACCAAAGGAGGGGGGGATGGCTGCAGCAGTATGGCCAACAGGCTCAAATAACGCAGTGTTCCGTCTGACAGTCTTGTGGCAGGGATAGTACGTGTATTTTCTTGAAAAAATATTTGTACACTGCCTCCCTCAATTCGCACTTCATAGTCATAGATATCTGCATAGAGATATTGAAGCGCTTCAAGTATCTTTTTTTTAGTTTTTACATCCTGACGTAACCTGTTAAGGACAAGGCCAAGATTACTTGCATCATTTTCCAACATATCATTGGGAAGATCTGCACGTTGAGGTAACCGCGCAGGTGTATATCTTCCGAAAGACCATTCTCGATACAAGCGTATTTTCCCTAAATTTTCAGCAAGGTATGTAATTTCCGGGTATTGATCAGGATCCCGGCGTTGAGCAAGGATTGATTTATCAAGGGAGACATCCTCACGCTGAAGATTCCTGATTTGAGTCTTTGCTTTATTCGTCTTTACGTTGAGAGTGGGTTTTCCATGGGCAAGCGCATAATAAAAATACGGCTTATCCTTTATACTCTTTTTATATGGATCAGGCATTTCATTTTCAATTCTTTCGTCAGTGATTTCGAAGAATTGACCAGCGGCAGTGAATGAAACCACATACCTTAAGTTCTGAGTGCCGCCTGGATAGTTAATAACCGTATTCAAAGTTGCTGTGGTAATCTGGGAAGATTCCTTTTTATAGAGCCACTCTCTGACCCCTCCGCCTTCCCGGATAGGCTTCAAAAATTGCTCTGGAGCACTGCGCACCAGCTCTATCGCCTCCAGCAAATTCGATTTTCCTGACCCATTAGGCCCAATCAAAATGTTAAGTGGCCCTAATTTTATCGATGGAGACGATTCTCCATAGCTTAGGAAGTTTTTCAACGTGATTTCATGAATGAGCATACTTTCTCCTAATGGCATTTTACGCTTGAGATTGTCGCCTAACGGCGAAGCATCGCTGCTGTCTTCATCCGTAAGCTGCTGCGCAGCAACGGCTGAAGCAAGTTCGCCTCGCGACAATCTCGCGGCAAGGATTTGCAGGCAAATCCTTGCAGAGCGCT